>NZ_AP014821.1:3800144-4150181 GCF_001548115.1 Geminocystis sp. NIES-3709
CTGCAATACCGGGTACATTTTCAAAGATAAAATATTTTGGTTTTAAGTCTTTTATTACTCTAAAATATTCAAAAACTAAAGAATTACGAGGATCATCTAGCTGTCTTTTTCCCATTAAAGAAAAACCTTGACAGGGTGGACCACCTGCGATTAAATCAATATCATTATCAACTCCTTTTTGTTTAAGAATATCCTTTAAATAATCAGTTTTTAAGTTATTTATATCTTCACAAATAGTGGTAGTGTAGGAAAAATTAAGATGATGAATTAAGGCGTGAATTGCATCAAATTCTACCGCTAGGGCGACATCAAATCCGGATGCTTCTAAACCTAAAGACATTCCACCACATCCAGAAAATAAATCGATCGCTATAGGTCTTTTCATCAATTATACTGAGGAGAATTAAACTGCTATTTAACTTTAAAGGTAAAGGGTTTTTATTTCAATACTACGCTTATTGTAAAAAATTACAATTTGTCAAACTCATTAATCGTTAATCCTACTTTTTTAAGAATCTAGTCTAGTAAAAATAGTGAAACAAAGAGGCTCGAAGCAGATATTTATGGAAAGAAACAAATGCCTATAATTGATGTCTAATAAAACAGTAATTTTTTGTACATTTTTTTATTTAAACAACTAATTTACATTATAAATATCACGACGATGACCAATTCTATTAATAAAAATTAATTGATTTTCTCTTTCAAACTCATAAATAATTCGATAATCTCCTACTCTTAATTTATAAAATCCTGATAATTGCCCTGTTAGAGATATAGGCGTAATTTGTTCAAAATTTTTCGCTAACCACGAAATTTTATTTAAAATACGGATTCGCACTACTTGAGTTAAATTATCTAAATCATTAATCGCCTCTTGCTCAAAATTGACAGAATAATTCATTTAATTTTCTATTCCGTACTTTTTATAAACTTCCTCTGATGATATAGTTAATTTAGCTTTTAGTCGTTTATTTCGGATGTCTAATAAACTTTGTTTAAAAGATTCTTTAATTTCCAAACCATCATCAGGATCACATAAGTATTCATCGAGAATTTCATCAACTGTGTTACGAATAAACTGTTGTAACTGTTCTGTCGTCATTTCTTTTATTTGCATAGTATCTAATTCCAATGAAATATATAGTTGATTATATCAATTAGAACTCAAAACGTTGAAATACTTACTCCGCTACAAGATAATTAAACCAACTGTTAAGACTATCTAACTGTTGACTGGCTTTCATTGCACCTAAACCTCTGACAATCACCTTATTTTTGCCATAAACAAAACGATTTTGTATATGTTTAGGTAACTTAGCATTCAATAATTGCCATGCGGGTTCTTGCATTGGTGTTTCAAGAATAATATTTTGTTTGCCCTCTAATTTTATCCGTGAAAAGCCGATCGATTTTGCTTTTAATTTCAATTGAGCTACTTGTAATAATTGTTGAGCAGGTTCAGGTATATCTCCATATCTGTCTCGCCAATCTGATTCTATCTGTCTAATTTCCTTCTCACTAGATATAGTTGCGATCGCACGATAAGCATCCATTTTTTGTTCTAAATCGGGAATATAACGAGTAGGAATTAAAGCGTTGAGTTGTAAATCAACTTGAGTGTCTTCTACTTGCGGAATTTCCTGTCCTTGAATTTCGTTGATGGCTTCTTTTAACATTTCGGTGTACATTTCAAAACCGATAGCCTCCATTTGCCCAGATTGCTCTGCACCCAATAAGCTACCAACTCCCCGAATTTCCATGTCACGCATAGCTAAATGATAACCTGATCCGAGTTGCGAAAACTCCTGTAACGCCCGTAGTCTTTTTCGAGCTACGTCTGATAAAGTCTCATTATCGGGATATAATAGCCAAGCATGAGCCTGTATGCCCGATCGTCCAACTCTTCCTCTAAGCTGATAAAGTTGAGCTAATCCAAATTTTTGGGAATCTTCAATGATTATGGTGTTAACTCTCGGAATATCCAGTCCTGACTCTACGATCGTCGTACATACTAACAAATCTGCCTCACCATTATTAAATGCCAACATGGTAGTTTCTAACTCCCCTTGGTGCATTTGTCCATGAGCAATGGCAATTCTGAGGCTAGGAATCATTGCCTGAAGCATTTTTATTACGTCTTCCATGCCTTCGATACGAGGTAAAACGTAGAAAATTTGCCCTCCCCTATCTAATTCATTGCGAATAGCAGTACGAATCACCGCCTGATTGAAGGGTAAAATATGGGTTTTGATGGGGCGACGACTAGGAGGAGGAGTGGTAATTAAACTCATTTCTCGCACCCCAGAAATGGACATATAAAGAGTACGGGGAATGGGGGTAGCACTGAGGGTTAAAACATCGATCGATGCTTTCATAGCTTTAATTTTTTCTTTTTGATTAACCCCAAATCTTTGCTCTTCATCTACTACTAATAAACCTAAATCTTTATATTTAATTTTATTGCTTAAAACTCCTTGAGTGCCGACAACAATATCTAATTCTCCTGTTGCTAATTTTTGGACAATTTCTTTTTTTTCTGATTCTGTACGGAAACGATTTAATAAGCCGATATTAATAGGATAAGGGGAAAATCTTTCGACTAATGTATGGTAATGTTGTTGAGATAAAATTGTGGTAGGAGCGATAAAAACTACTTGTTTATTTCCTGCTGTTACCGCCTTAAAAATTGCTCGAATTGCCACCTCAGTTTTACCAAAACCCACGTCACCACAAACTAATCTATCCATAGGGCGATCATTTTCCAAATCCTTTTTAACATCGTGAATTGCTTTTAATTGATCTGGTGTTGGTTGGTAAGGAAAAGAGTCTTCTAATTCTGTTTGCCAAGGAGTATCTTCAGGGTAAGAAAAGCCTTTTAATTCAGCTCTTTTTGCATATAATTGCACTAAGTCAAAGGCTAATTTTTTAATGGATTTTTTAACTTTATTTTTAACATTTATCCATTCTCTTCCAGACATTTTATTTAACTTTGGTTGTGCTTCTCCTGTATGTCTATAGCGAGAAACAAGCTCTAAACTATCGGCGGGAACTCTCAATAAACCATCACTATATTGAATAACTAAATATTCTCTTCCCTCATAAATTTCTAACTCTAAAAATTGTCCTAATCCATGATATTTATGAACAATAAAATCTTTGGGTCTTAACTTGTCTAAATCAACTTGTTTTGATGCCGCTTGACGACGTTTTCTGATATAAGTGGGACTGGCTAAATTATGTTGTCCAAAAAACTCTCGATCGGTAATAATTGCAATACGAAAAGTAGGTAAAATAAAACCTTCTAACTCTGCTTGTCCTGAGTATTTTAAAGCAACAGAAGTATTTTGACGATGGAGCTTTTCAATCATACTAAAATCAATAGGATTTGGGATAAATTGAGCGAAGCAATCATGCTCTTGTAATAAAGCAACAGAGCGAGAAGGTTGGGCAGAAATTAACCATTTATTATACTTACTTAAATCAATAGTATTATAAACTTCTTTTTTTCCTCTTAAAATCTCTGCTAATTTAGCAAATTGATGGGGAGAAACAGGTAAAGTACGGCTCGATAAATTAATAGTAGGTATCTCATTTTCGATAATTTCTAAAGCAATTTCTGATAGATAAATTTGAGGATATTTAATCAACTCTAAAGAAGTAGAAAAATCTCGATGAATCTTCGGAATAGCCCCTAAATCCCCAATATTAAGAACTTGATTTTCTCCTCCAGAATTGGGAGTTGGGGTGCTTGATTCTACCTTCTCCCTATGGGCGAGGGAGTTTTGTAATTGCCATTTTTCTTGGGCTTGTTCTACCCAAATTCGACTATGAGCTTGACATTGTTCTACTTCGTCAATAGCAACGATCGAATTATCGGGGAAATAGTCTAAAATCGAGGCGACATGACCATTTTCACCATTAAAAGCTAACCCTAAAAAACGAGTCATACCTTCGGGATAAATGCCATTTTCTAAATTTTCTTGCTCAGAAGTGCTAATAAATGGTTTAATAATTTCTACAATGGGTAAATTCTGACTAATTATACCTTTCCATGTGGTGGGAGTTAGGGTTAATTCATCAATTTTGTCTAAACTTCGTTGGGATACGGGATCAAATTCTCGTAAATTCTCTAATTCATCGCCAAAAAACTCTAATCTCACGGGTAATTCGGCAGATACTGGAAAAATATCGATTAAATCACCTCTTTTACTCCATTGTCCTTCGATTTCCACGAGGTTAACTCGATCGTAACCCATCTTTGCTAAAGTTAGCTCTATATTCTTAGTCTCTAACGTCATCGCTTTGTGCAAATTTAAGCAATAGTCTGCAAACACCGATGGAGGCGGTAAATGAGGTTGTAAGGCTTTTTCTGTGGTAACAATCGCTAAGGGTAAACTTGTAACATCTTGCTTAATAAGAGTTGAAAGAGTCTGCATCTGTCCCCAAATCATTTCGGATTCGCCATTAAAAGCCTCATAGGGACTGGCTTCAGTGGTAGGATAGAAAAAAACCTGTTTATAGCCCATTAACTCAATATTTGCCATGTAACGAGCGGCTTCTTCAATAGTAGCACAAACAATCAGTAAATTTTTTTGTTGAGTTTGAGCAATAGCTACGGTAACTAAACCTTTCGGTAAACGAGCAATCCCTTGTAAATTCAGCTTTTTACTAATGTTGAGTTTCTGGATTAATTCTGTAGTTAAAGGTGATTTTGCGATCGCACGAAGGACAGAGTTGAACATGAATTAACGATTGATAAAGACAAAGAAACAAACATTACCATATATCATTATAAAGACTAATACTATAGCCATAGGCAGAAATTTAAGCTACACCGAAAATAGTGATTTTTTTTACTAATACTAAAATAAAATTATAGTTTTAGAAATTTTACTAAAAGGGAGATTCCCTTTAAAAACTAAGGTGCAAAAAAGGAATCAAGACATTATTTAAGAGATTTATTGGGTGAAAGTAAACTATTAAAGACCAAAATTTTCTTGTAAAGTGGTAAAAATTTCGATCGCATTTTCTGCATTATTAGCTAAAGACGCAAACTCTATAAATCTTTTTAACTCTTTTTTGAGTAAATTACGCTCAATTTCCCATACTTCTCGCTCTAACATCGGTGGTATGACGATCATATCAAATAAAGTAGCTTCTTTTTTGCCATTATAAGGGCGTAAAATTCTGCCTCGTCGTTGGATAAATTGACGAGGATTAGTACTACTAGCCAAGATTACGGCATTTTCAATCATGGGAATGTCTATACCTTCATCTAAACAACGAATTGCCACTAATCCCTGTAATTCTCCTGATATTAACTGTTTTTTGATTTTTTCTCTTTCTTCTAAAGGTGTTTCAGCCGTGTAGATGTTGACTCGGTAGTTTAATTCTTTTCCTAAAATTCTAGTGACAGCTTCTAGTTGTCTTTCATTTTGATTAATATGCCCATCTCCGCAATAAAATAGAGTTGCTTTCATATCTAACCTGTTTTTCATCAATGCTTTTAAAGCGATTAATTTATTACTGGCAGTAGCAATTAATCTCGATCGTCTGAGTAATAATGCTTTAAGATTATGGTTATCCTCAAGGTTATTATTTTCGGATAAAGCCCAACCAATTTTTTTTGTTAATTTAGCATAATGTAGAGCTTCTTTGTCAGTTAATTCGACTAAAATAGGATGGTAATTATATTTTACTAAAGCCTGTTTTTCTATGGCATTTTTTAGGGTAAATTCTGGTTGTAAAACTTTGCCGAAATAGTTGACTAAAAAGTCGGTGCCATCTTCATCAAAATGTCTTTCAGGAGTAGCAGATAAAGCTAATCTTAAACCAATATTGTCAGGTAAAGATGATAATAAACGAGGTGATCCTAAATTATGAGCTTCATCTCCCACTATTAAGGTTTTTTCAGGAAAAAAAGGTAATTGACCTTGAAATCGATCGCTGATAAAAGTAGAATAAGTGGTAATAATAGTTAAAAATTTTTGTTTATTTTGATGAATATTATAAAGTTGTCGTGATAATTCTCCATGCCAACTATAAGCACTTTCAAAGGCTAAAATTGGTAATAAATTAAATTTTTCTGCTTCTTCTGTCCACTGTAAAACTAGGTGTCGAAAAGGACAAATAACTAATAAAACTTGTAAATTAATTTGTCGATATAATTCTTCGTTAATAGCTAAAGCTGTGATAGTTTTTCCACTACCTGTAGCCATTTTTAAAATACCTCGTCCTCGATTTTTTAACCAATTTTCAATAGCCTGTTGTTGATAGTCTCTTAAAATCAAGTTATCAGGAAATTTAGGAATACCTGTTACATCTTTTTTATAATGATAGATATATTTTTTCTCAGCTAATTTATGATTATATTTATCTCTAAAATTATTAGCTAATTTATGCCAATCAACAGATAAAATATTCTCTTTTTCAGTAGATAAAAAACTATGTTGAGATTCCATAAAATAAAATTCTTTGCGTCTTTGCGTCTTTGCGAGAGACAATATTAACTATAATATATCAATTGAATCTAAATAATTCATCATCTTAAACTTATTAGAATTTTTATGTCTTTATTTGATAATGTCTTAATTTTAGTCTGCGGTGGTTCAGAATTTAAAGCTGTGAATAAAGGATTAAGAACACAAAGTGGCGTACTACGATCAAGTAATCTTAATCATAAAATTCTGAGTTTACCGATAGGAATAAATCCTGTAAAGAAAAAATTAAAACTATTAAATAATCAAGAAAATATTGTTTTATTAATTGGCTTAGGAGGTAGTTTATCACCTAAATATAAAGTAGGAGACGTCTTAATTTATGAAAGTTGTAGTTATATAAAAAATCAAGAAAAAATTGCAATAAAAGATTGCGATCAAGAATTAAATAATTGTTTAAAAAATATCTTAAATGTTCCGATTGTCAAGGGAATTACTACAGATAAGTTAATTAATTCTAGTATAGAAAAAGCAAATCTTAATTTATGGGGTGATGTGGTGGATATGGAAAGTTTCGCTGTGATGAGTCATTTTAAGTCTGTATCAGTAGTAAGAATTATTAGTGATAATTATGATGATAATTTACCTGACTTAAACAGTGCTATTAATGAAGAAGGTATACTAGATAATCTAAAAATGTCGATCGTATTTATCAAAGAACCGATTAAAGCATTAACTTTAATTAAAAATGCCCTAATTAGTCTAAAAAAACTGGAGAAAATAACTAAAAAAATAAGTATTGAGTCTTAAGTAAAATATATAGAAATTCTAAATAAGAAATGCAAAATTACTTATTAAAAATCTAACAGATTAAAGGTTAAATCTTTTGATAACTTTTTAATTTTATGGTTGATTTTCTAATATCAAATTATAATAAATTAAGTTAAAATCTATCTAAGTTTACTGTTAACAATGGATAAAAGTTTCTGTCCTTTTTATGAATTTCAAAAAAATGCAATTTTTACGGGTATTAGCTGATCTTACATTATCTATAGCAATTCTCGTTATCATGAGGTAAGCTAAGACGCATTTAACTTACATTGATTAATTCACCCTTATTCTTAAATTTTTTACTCCAATTAATTACTAAACCTCCTTCATTTAATAAGTAATTTACTGTTTTTTCTAGCTGTTCTTTATTTTCAAAGTTTCTATAAGCTATATATTCCTTTGCCGAATGCCACACTAATTCTATTAAGTTATAATCTGGACTATATACCGGTAAATATTCTAGTCTTATATTCGGTAGATTTTTTTCTATTTTTTCTACTATTTCCTTTTTTTTATGGAAACTTGCGTTGTCTAATATTATGATTATTTTCGGACCACATTCTTTAAAATCTTTTTCATCATTTCCCTTACTTACCCATTCATTTTTTATTTCTTCCCATAACTTTTTTAATTGTTCACAAAACGTTTCTGAATCACCTTTTTTTATTACAAAACATCTTCTTTTTTTATCCGAATATCTTATTCCTCCCATGATATTTACTCTTCCTCTTCTTCTTTCTCCCTTCACCTTTTTTCTTTTTCCTTTTTTCGTCCATGTTTTTCTTCTTATCACCCTTAAACTAAAACCACATTCATGAGGGGCTGTGTGGCGAATTTAGTTCGCCACTTTAAACGCCCCATCCCAAAACCATACTTGAACTAACTCAGGATTCTCTTTACCTATTTCTATGTAATGTTCTAATTTTTCTTTAAATGCTTTTCTTTGTTCTTGATTTTGTTTGTCTTCTAAACTATATTTTCCCCAAATATAACTATACTTTTTTCTTTTTAATATCCTCACTACTTGTGATTTGCTTAATTTAATTCCTGTTTCTTTTTCCAAATGTTCTGATAATCTTTGCCCCGTCCATCGACCAAAATCATATCCAAAATCTTCAGGATTTTTATCAACTACTTCTAATAATCTTTCAATATATTTATCCGTTGCTTTTGTTTGGTTTCCTTTTCTTCTTTTATCTTGCAATGAATCTACATTATTAGGATTACCATGAACTGCCCAGTAAGCCACCGTTTTGGGGGAACAACCCAAAAAAACTGCTATTTCTTGATAATTTTTACCATCATTCTCTAATAAAAATATTAAAATTCTTTCCCTGACTTCCGATCTCTTTTCTATTTTTAAAGCATCTTGTAGATACTTTCTTTCTTCCTCTGACAAAAAATTTTTAGAAGGCATAAATCACACCTAAGTTTTATCTTTTCTGACTTAAATTATATACCAAATCAATGCGTCTTAGCTTACAAAAATTATCAGTATCGGGGAATAGGGAATAGGCAATGGTAAATTGGATAAAAAAACTGTACCTCATACTTTTAAGAAACGCTATATACTAATAATTTTATAATAAATATCATGAATCTAAATCTAAGAACTGTTTTTGTTAGTATACTATTTACATCAATGATTGTTTTAAATGCCAATGGACAATCGAAAATAGGTGGCGGTTTAATTCATAATTCTCAAGGTACTGCAGGAGGCATTGGTGTAACGGGGAAAAATGGGCAAGGTGGTTGTTTAGGTGTGGGGAATACCAACCAGGGTGCGATGGGATGTCAAGGTACTTATAATAATAGTGAAACTGGAGCTAATCGTAGCGGTTTTAGTCGTACAAAATATTCCGAACAGGAATTAAATCATAATTCACAAGGTAGTGGTACTCGTCAAAATGGTTCAACTTTCAATCGATCGACTACAAGTAATTACAATATGGAGGAAAAACAAGGAGAGAGACAAGTTAACCGTCAAGGAACAACTGAAAATGGAGAGTATAATTATGATAAAAATGCAACTTATACAGAAGGTACTTTTTGTCGTACTGTTAATGGAGAAAGTGGTACTTATCAATACACAAATAGTGGACAATTATCTTGTCAAAATTAGCAAAAAAAATCAGGCACGATCGATCTTTTTTTTCGATCGTAACCTTCAAGTTAATCCATTTTCAATGAAAAATTTAGCCCATCGGGTGGAATAAAAGATCAGGATAAAAACGGTTAAATTCGATTAATAAACCTGCAGTGAAAACTAATAAAGCAGTTATTAAAACAGGGGCGGTGGATAAAAAAGTTGTTAAATCTTTCATCAAATTTTCTCCTAATAATTAGTTAAAATGAGCAACAAAAATTAACGAGGAGAAACGGAAATTTCCGAGTCTTTAACTGTTAATTGACCAGAAGTAAACTCTTGTAAAGCTTGTAAAGGCCATAAGAATCCAAATAACATTTTGCTAATAGCGAGAGGTACATCGATGATGATTTCACGCATTTCGGTGTCTTTTTCTTCTCTGATAGCGATAAGATAAGAACGACCTACCCAGCCAATCCAACCAGCGATATAAAGGAATAATACGCCGGGGATAATAAAGTCTCCAGCATGGCTTAATCTGCCATCTACTACTAAGTGAGGATACCCTTCAGGGCCACAAAGAGCTTCAGCATAGCTTTCAGCACGTTTTTGACCAGATTGAGGATCGGAAGTGGTGTTACGGAAACTTTTGGCTTTAGCTTGAAAAGCCGCAGACTCACTACAAGGAGTTAAGTGAGATAAATCTGCACTAGCAGTAGGAGCAAAATTTGCCCATAAAGACACGGAAAGAGCGAAAGCTAATACTAAACTAAATATTTTTCCCATAGAAATTGTTTCCTGTATTTTTATTGAAACAATAAGTTTTTGTTACAAAAAAGAAGCTGAAAAATGGCTTCAAATGCGATCTTACTGTGATTAGTAAATGGAGTAAAGTAATAAGAAGAAAATTTATTATTCTTAACAAATTACTTAAATAATGAGTGTAATTTTAGCAGTAGAAAGCAGTTGTGATGAAACTAGCGTCTCAATCGTAAAAAATCGTAATATTTTATCTAATGTCATCGCTTCACAGATTAAGTTACATGAACAATATGGGGGGGTTGTACCTGAGTTAGCTTCCCGTCAACATTTAGAAATGGTTAATCCTTGTATTGATAAGGCTTTAGAAGATTCTGGTTTATCTTGGAATCAAATCGATGCGATCGCCGCCACTGTAACACCCGGTTTAGTCGGATCATTAATAGTGGGAGTAACAGCGGCTAAAACATTAGCTATGGTACATAATAAACCATTTTTAGGAGTCCATCACTTAGAGGGTCATATTTATGCTAGTTATCTTAATGATCCTGATTTAGAGCCACCTTTTTTGTGTTTATTAGTATCAGGAGGACACACTAGCTTAATTCATGTTAAAGATAGTGGTATTTATAAGAATATTGGTTCAACTAGAGATGATGCAGTAGGAGAGGCTTTTGATAAGGTAGCACGGTTATTAAATTTACCTTATCCGGGGGGACCTGTCATTGATAAATTAGCAAAAGAAGGTAATCCAGAGGCTTTTAAACTTCCTGAAGGGAGAGTTTCTTTACCAAATAATCAAGGTTTTCATCCTTATGATTCTAGTTTTAGTGGGTTAAAAACAGCGATGTTAAGATTAATTACTAAATTAAAAGAGGAAGAAGGTGATAATTTGCCCATTGCGGATTTATGTGCTAGTTTTCAATTTACTATAGCAAAAGCCTTGACAAAAAGAACAATTCGTGCTTGTTTAGACTTAAATTTGAGAAAAATTGCTGTTGGTGGTGGTGTGGCCGCTAATAGTGGTTTAAGGCAACATTTACAACAAGAAGCTAATAAATACAATTTACAGGTGTTTTTTCCCCCTCTGACACTTTGTACGGATAATGCGGCCATGATTGCTTGTGCCGCTTGTGATCATTTTAATCATGGATTTCGATCGAGCTTGTCATTGGGAGTTGCATCGAGAATGAATATTGAGGAAGCAAAAAAAATGTATTACTCATCTTGAAATAAAGATGAATTATAGTGTTTAGGTCATAGAAGTCCTTTCGTGAATAAAAATACTATTATGTTATATTGGAAATTAAAAAGACGAATATTTAAGATCTTTAATATTTTGTGTTTCTAATTAAGACATGATACAATCACTTCCTTCACCAATAGTTGATGTAGAATCACCTGAAAAAGAATGGGAAGAAATGCCTATTCCTGATATTAGTAATCTGATTACAGAAGATGATACCCCTGTGGATAATTTAATTTCAGAAAAACAACAAAGACTATTAACAAATTCTCTTTATAGTTCGCTTGTCCGAGATTTTCCTTTTTTAGCCACAGCTAATGTCGGTTTATTTTATGGGGCTAAACGCTCCCCTTTAGTACCTGATACCCTTCTGAGCTTTAGGGTTAGTATCCCTCAAGATTGGTCACAAAAGCATAATCGTTCTTATTTTCTCTGGAATTTCGGTAAACCTCCAGAAGTAGCAGTGGAAATTGTCTCTAATAAAGTAGGTAATGAATTAGGTAGCAAATTAACGGATTATGCTGATGCAGGAGTAGCATATTATGTGGTTTTTGATCCTCTGCTTTGTCTTGGGGAAAAACCATTATACGTTTATGAATTGAGAGCAACCCAATATTATTTACTTGATGATTATTTTATGCCCAATATTGACTTAGGCTTAACTCTTTGGGAGGGTAAGTTTGAAGACAAAGAATATACTTGGTTGCGTTGGTGCGATCGTCTTGGCAATATTCTTTTAACGGGGGATGAAAAAGCTGAACATGAAAGACAACGAGCTGAACAGGAAAGACAACGAGCCGAAAAACTAGCAGATTTTTTAAGATCTCAAGGAATTAATCCCAATGAAATTTAAAGTAGTCAAATATATTCTCTGAGATAACCTAAGACGCATTTAACTTGCATATAATTTAATGATAAATAAATAACTCTTTCTCCTTGTCCACCTGTCTTCTTGTTTCTCTGTATCATTTTTGCTAATAATAAACTACATGAGTTTTAGGTTAATAAGTAGGGGTTGGTGAAAAAGTCTTCAGATAGAAACCCTTTTGAAAAGAGAAGATGAGAAGAATAGAGAGTCAATTTTGAAGAAGTGGGTAAACTGTATGAAATGAGGAATTAATGATTAACTCGGTAACGGTATGAGAAATTCTGATTTTAATGCGAAGAAGTTTCAAATAACTTTGACAAAATATAGTCTTTTTTTAGCCATCCTAACAGGTTCGATCGCTTTATCGGTCATTGTGGGATGGATTTTTCATGTTGAATCACTCATCAGAATTTCACCGAGTTTAGCCACCATGAAGTTTAATACAGCTTTATGCTTTATCTTGTTGAGTACTTCTAGTTTATTATCTTACAAATCTTTTGCTTTTCGAGGCTCTCAAAATAAAGTTTTACGATGGTTAATTAATTTCTTTATGGTTATTGTGTTAACTATTGCCATAATGACTTTAATTGAGTATATCTTCAAATTAAATTTTGGCATTGATCAATTATTTGTTAAAGATTTTTTTGAAAATACAGGAGGTGTAAATGCGGTAAATGCACCTTTAGGAAGAATGGGATTTAATACCGCTTTTTGTTTTTTGATATTAGCATTCGTTAAATTATCTCTCAATTTGCCTCGTCCATTATATTTTAGTGCGCACATTCTTTCTTGTGTAGTTTTTTTAATCGCCTTACTTGCTTTTTTAGGATTAATTTACAACACCGCTTATTTTAATCGTGTTGAGTCTTATACTGACATGGCATTACATACGTCATTAAATTTTATGATCTTCACTATCAGTACTTTGTTTCTTTATCCCCATCGAGGAATAATGAGAATAATTACTAATAATACATTTGGTGGGACGATCGCTAGAAATGTTTTACCGATGATTATTATATTATCTCCTCTTCTATGCGGATTAATTCTCATTGGCTATGAACAAGATCTTTATACCGTAGCTATGGGATTTAATCTTTTATCTATACTATATATCATAACCTTTGGAAGTATACTTTGGAGAAATTCCTATTTTTTAGATCGTATTGACTTTAAACGAAAACAAGCGGAAAATTTATTGTATAGAAAACAGCAACAATTAATCAAGCAAAATCAATCTTTAGCACAATTAAATCAAGAACTTCAACAAGAAATTAAGAAACGTCAAAAAGTAGAAAATATCCTGAGAGAAAGTGAGGCTCAATATTTAGCTATTATTGAAGATCAAACGGAGTTAATCTGTCGTTTTCTACCTGATGGTACTCTGTTATTTGTCAATCAAGCCTACTGTAATTATTATGGAATAAAGCGAGAAAAGGTGATTGGATCTAAATATCTTCCCGTCATTTATCCTGAAGATTTACCAAAAATAGATCGAATGCTTGATTCTCTTTCTTTAGAAAATCCTGTGGCAACCATTGAACATCGTGCTATTGTTCAAGGAGAAATTCGTTGGATGCAATGGGTAAATCGGGCAATTTTTGATGAAGAAGGAAATTTTATTGAGTTTCAATCTGTGGGGAGAGATATTCACGATCGAAAACAAGCAGAGATGCAATTGCAACATCTTAATGAACAATTACAATCTCTTTTGGACAATGCACCATTATCTATCAGCTTATTTGATGAAAATGGTTGTTATTTAGAAGCTAACAACACTTTATGTAATATCCTAAATTTATCATCAAAAAATATTATTGGCAAAACCTTTGAAGATTTATTTCCAGAATCCTTATGTCAGACTTTTAGAGAACGACTAGAAATTTTAAAAAATACTCTTGAGGCATTAGACATAGAAGATGAAATTATCATTGATAATCAAACTAAAATATTTCGTAGTGTTCTTTTTCCCGTAATGGAAGAAGATAATACCGTTAAAATATTCTGGGCGATCGCTTATGATATTACGAAGCAAAAACAAATAGAAGCATCTTTAAAGACGAAAACTGAAGAATTAAATCGCTTCTTTTCCGTTGCCATTGATTTATTGGCGATCGCTAATACCGATGCTGATTTTTTGCGCTTAAATCGTCAATGGGAAAAAACTCTCGGTTATAGTATCGAAAAACTAGAAGGATCTAAATTTTTCGATTATATCCATCCAGAAGACTTGGAAAAAACCGATAATGCCTTATCAATCCTGAAAAATCAACATATTGTTAACAATTTTGTTAATCGTTATCGTTGTTATGATGGTTCTTATCGTTGGATTGAGTGGAGTTGTGTTCCAGTGGATAATTTGATTTATGCGGCGGCAAGGGATATTACCGATCGTCTCAAATCAGAAAATATTTTAAGACAATATGAACGTATTGTTTCTGCCACCAATGATGCCATCGCTTTAGTTAAGCGTGATTATACCTATCAAGTAGTTAATCAAAACTATTTAGACTTACATGGAAAATCCTACTCTGAAGTTGTTAATCATCACATTGCCGAAATTTTAGATCCCGAAGTATATATTAATGTCGTTCCCAAAGTAGAGTCCTGTTTGTCTGGTGAAACAATTCAGTTTGAGATGTGGAATGAACGGGATAAAAGTAATCCACAATACCTCAGTGTGACTTATTCTCCTTCTTTTGAATCAGATCAAACTATCTCAGGAATAGTAGTAAGTATTCGGAATATTACACAATTAAAACAAATTGAACAACAAATAGAAAAATCATTACGAGAAAAAGAAGTTTTGCTCAAAGAAATACATCATCGGGTTAAGAATAATTTACAAGTCATCAATAGCTTATTAAATTTGCAATCTCGATCGATACAAGATTCTAGCATTCGCCTTAGATTTAAAGAAAGTCAAACTCGTATTCAGTCAATGGCTTTAATCCACGAACACCTTTACCAATCCAATAATCTTTCTGAAATAAACTTATCTAAATATATTAAAGAATTGATTAATGTTTTATTTAGTTCTTATCAAGTAAGTAATTCAACCATAGAGGTTAAAATCAAAATAGAACAAAATTTCTTTTTAGATATTGATTCTGCTCTACCCTGTGGTTTAATCATCAATGAATTAATTTCTAATGTGCTTAAATATGCTTTTGATGATAACCAAAAAGGAAAACTATTTATTGGACTTAGTTCCGATGATCAAGAAAATTTAATACTTACGATCGCTGATAATGGAAAAGGTTTACCTCCTGAATTAGACTGGGAAAAAACCACTACTTTAGGATTAAGATTAGTCAAAAATCTCACTAATCAACTGAGAGGAAATATTGTATTGGATAATGAACAAGGAACAAAATGGACAATAACTTTAAATTGTTTATAATTGAACTATAACAAAGAATAATTTCGCCCACTGATGGAATAGTTTTTTAATGGCAAACAATCGAATGAAAATATTGGTAGTTGAAGATGAAAGTATTGTTGCCCAAGACTTGCAAATGATTTTAGAAGATTTGGGCTATAATGTGCCTATGTTTGTCGATTCCGGAGAAAAAGCGATCGAAAAAGCCCTAGAAATTAAACCCAACTTGATCTTAATGGATATAAGATTAATTGGAGAAATGGATGGTATTACAGCGGCACAAAAAATTATTGAAACTTTAGATATTCCCATTATTTATTTAACTGCTCACGGAGATGAAAAAACTTTAGAAAGAGCAAAAACAACTCAACCTTTTGGTTATATTATTAAACCTTTTACAGAACAAGAATTACGCATCGCCGCAGAAATAGCCCTTCATAAGCATCAAATCGATCGAAAATTAAAAGAAAATGCCCAGTGGTTAGCAACAATACTAAATAGTATCAGTGATGGAGTAATTGTGACAAATAATAATGGTAATGTAACCTTTCTTAATCCTTCCGCAGAGAAAATGACAGGTTGGGTTTTATCTGACGCAGTAAATCAGTCCATAAACTCGGTTTTTAACGTTATTGATGAGAATACAAAAAATAGTCTTGATTCGGTTTTGATGAATGTGATTAAATCAGGAAAATTGTGTAAACTCCCCGAACAAACATCTCTAATTAATAAACATGGCATACAAATTCCCATTTCTGACAGTATTTCACCTATTGGCAATACTACACATATTAACACTGTCAAAGATTTTATGGGAGAATCTTCAGGTACTGTTTTCGTCTTTCGAGATGACACGGAAAGAAGATTAATCAATCAACAATTAAGACATCAAGCCTTTTATGATGGTTTAACAAATTTAGCAAATCGAGTTTGGTTTACTGAAAGACTTAGTGATGCTATTCAAAGATTTCAACGCAATCGAGAATATCTATTTGCAGTTTTATTTTTAGATTTAGATAGCTTTAAGATTGTTAATGATACTTTAGGACATTGGACTGGAGATCAATTACTGATTGGCGTGGCAAATCGTTTGTTAAAATTAGTACGCCCGATGGATACTGTTGCTCGTTTTGGTGGAGATGAGTTTGCTATTTTATTGGAGAATATTTCTAATATTGAAGAGGTTTGTCATATTGCACAAAGAATTCAGAGAGATATAAGTACTTTTTTTATGATTAGGGAAAATAGAGTATTTACAAATATAAGTATAGGTATTGTTTTAAGTTCCATGATTTACGACTCTGTGGAAAAGGTGATGGAAGATGCTGATATTGCCATGTATCAAGCTAAATCGAAAGGAAAAGGATGTTATGAAATATTTACTAGAAGCGAAACAATTAGGGGTTAGGAGTTAGCGATTAGCCTTTTTTCAATTAAAGAATTAAGTAAGCTAAAACTCATGTAGTTCACTATCAGCAAAAGTAAGACAGAGAGACAAGAAGACGGGTGGAGAAGGAGAAAGAGTTATTTATCATTAAATTATATGCAAGTTAAATGCGTCTTAGCTTGGGAGTTATTTTGTTTTTAAATCGAGAATCATCGAGAATCAAGGGGGCTAATTCCTATTCTTAATTCCTAATTCCTAATTCTTAATTGATTGATCTATCGTCATAAATCATTGATAATTGATCCATGATAATAAGCGATCGTGTCAATTACATCATGATACAAACCGAATTGAAAAACACTTTAAAATCTGACTTTGATTTAAAAGCCTATTTACAGGAAAAAAAAGAGTTAGTAGAAAAGGCTTTGGATGAATCTTTGCCCATCGGGAAACCCGAAAAAATCTACGAAGCAATGCGTTATTCTCTCTTAGCAGGGGGAAAAAGATTACGCCCAATTCTTTGCTTGGCAACAGCAGATTTATTGACAGAAAATGAAATTATGGCGATGCCTACTGCTTGTGCTTTGGAAATGATTCATACCATGTCATTAATTCATGATGATTTACCAGCAATGGATAATGACGACTATCGCCGAGGTAGATTAACAAATCACAAGGTTTATGGAGAAGATATAGCGATTTTAGCCGGTGATGGTTTATTAGCTTATGCTTTTGAATATGTGGCAGAAAATACAAAAAATATCCCCTCAGAAAGAATTGTTAAGGTGTTAGCTATTTTAGGTAAAGCCGTTGGTGCAGACGGTTTAGTGGGTGGACAAGTTATGGATTTGGATTGCGAAGGGAAGTTAAATGTTACGGCGGAGACTTTGACTTTCATTCATCGTCGCAAAACTGGAGCTTTACTAGAGGCTTGTGTTTCTTCTGGAGCGGTGTTAGCGGGTGCATCGTCGGATGATTTGAGTCGTTTGTCAATATATGCTCAAAATATTGGTTTGGCATTCCAAATTATTGATGATATTCTCGATGTAACAGCTACCAGTGAGGAATTAGGCAAAACTGCGGGGAAAGATGTTTGCGCCCAAAAAGCGACTTATCCTAAACTTTGGGGTATAGAAACTTCTCAGAATAAAGCAGAAGAATTAGTAAAAGATGCGATCGCACAATTAACGGTATATGGAAAAAAAGCCTTACCATTACAAGCTATTGCAGAATATATTGTTCAGCGTAAAAATTAGGTGAAACAAATGCAGGTTTTTATTGAAATATTCACCAATCGTTTAATTGCTATTCCTCTTCTTGCCTGTATTTTGGCACAAATAATCAAAGTTTCTGTGGACACTATTACTAATCGTAAATTTAGTTTTCGCTACCTTGTTAGTACAGGTGGAATGCCTAGTTCTCATTCTGCTCTCGTAGGAGCATTGGCGACAGGTGTCGGTCAAATTTTGGGATGGTCTTCTCCTGAATTTGCGATCGCTTCCATATTTGCTGGTATAGTGATGTATGATGCGGCAGGAGTTCGACAAGCGGCCGGAAAACAAGCTAAAATCTTAAATCAAATAATGGAAGAATTTATTAATAATGAAGATTTAAACGAGAAAAAATTAAAGGAATTATTAGGTCATACACCTGTTCAAGTAGTAGTCGGTTTACTATTAGGAATTTTAAGTTCAATATTTTTACTTCCTTTATTTTAAAAATGGTTATTTAAAGATAAGAGAAATTTTTACTGATATTAAAATTAGTTTTAGCTTAATTAACAATTAAATAAATGACTAAATAAATGACTGTATGATATTGATTAATTTTTAGTTAATTTCTAGTTTTAACCCGGGTAAAAACTTTTGTAAATTTTTCAAAGATTTTTTTTGCCAAGGGATTTGTTCTGAACCTAAAATAATTAATTGTACTCTTTTATTTTTTCGTAAACCAATTACAAATTTTGATAACATACTAATACCAGAACTATTTAAAAAAGATAATTCTTTTAAATCGATCGTAATATTTTCTGGATCATTTTCTGTAGTTAATTCTAATAGATCTTTAATAGGAGCATATTCTTGAGGGCCTCCTAAACTTAACTCTCCTGCAAATTTTACCGTCATATTTTGAGGATATAATTCTATTAAATAATCATCTCCTTTTACCGTTTGATTTTCCATATTAATCATCATTTAATTATTAACTATAGATCGGGAATTATAAACTTAAACTTGTATTTGCACCATAGTAGTGACTAGATTAAAATCATAGGAATTAGTAGATTCGATCGTTTCAAACTTCCATCCTATTTTACCAGAATAATCATTAATTATAGTCAAAAAACCTAAACCAGAACATTCATCTTCAGGCTCATTAGAGGCACTTTTTTCTAATTGTTCAATATAAAGAGATTCCGTATCTTCAGAAGATAATCTAGCGATAAAATCTTGTAGTTTCTTCATATCATTAGACTTAATACTATTGGTAGCAAAAATTACTGCTATTAAATGATTATTTTCTAAAAAATGAACTCCAAATTGAATTTGAGAATTACTATTTTCATCATTATATTTCATCGCATTTTCTAGCAACTCATTAGCCACATAAGAAACGGCAGATTGACTATCTTTAATGCGTTTTTGTTGTGCCATATCTCCATCATCTAAAGGCAAAAAAGTAGTAAAATAATCAGCTATAAAATAAGCAGATAAACGATTATTTCGCCAACGTTTTTTAAGGGGAATAGAGGAAGGAGTAAAAGTCAATTCTAAAGAATCTTTTTCCGGGGGAAATTGTTCAATAAATTCACCAAAAATTTGCATCTTACTTATCCTATCGGAGTTTTTTCTATTGTAAATTATTTCGGTTCAACTCGTCATCAGAAAAAAAAATTAGGTGGGATACAAAAATTCAGATTTTAAGGAATAAAAAATAAATAGGAAGTGATAAAATTAAACTAAAGCTAATTAATAGATATTTTTATCTAGTACTAATAAAAAAAGTTGCAAATTTTATTATTTAATTTGACGATAGAAAATAGCTAATTTTTCTGGTTTAATTTGTAAATAATAACCAATAATAATTAATTGATTAATAAGAGTTGTTTTGATGATTCCTAGTTTATTCCATCTCCTTGATGAAGTAGTTACAGCTGAATCTGTTATATAAATTTTTCCTTTATTTTTAAGTCTTTTAATTAACTCAAAATCTTCCATTATCGGTATATCTTTATATCCTCTAATCTTATCAAATAGTTCTTTTTTTAAGAAAATTCCTTGATCTCCATAGGGTAATGATAAATATTTCGATCGAGCATTTACAATCATTTCTAAAAACCGAAAAATAGGTTTATTACTATCAATATTTAATTGAAATGCTCCTAAAATAAAATTTTTTTGTTGAACAGTCTTAATAATGGTTTCTTGATATTTTGATGGTAAAATAGTATCCCCGTGTAGAAATAATAATATTTCTCCTTGAGCATTTTTTGCCCCTAAATTCATTTGATAGCTACGACGTAAAATGGGAGATAAAATAACCTTAAAGCCTTCATTTTTAATTAATTTAACCGTGTTATCTTGACTACCACCATCTACAAAAATAAATTCTATTTCCGAGTTGTTTTCGAGATTAGGTAATATTTTAATTAAGTTTTTTTCTTCATTAATAACAGGAATAATAATACTAATTTTTATGCACATTCATTAACATTAAAATTTAAGAGTTAATTTATTAAAAAAGTATATTTTAAAAATAAGCTGAAACAGATCTAAGTTTACTAAACCTCTTGAAAAATTAAAATTAAATTAGATTTAACAAAAGAGATCATGTATTTTAATCACTATGTTTTATTCCCTAAATTTTGCAATAATCCTAATGATTATAAAGGTTATTAATTGCAGTTTCTAAGTTATCTTGTTTAATTAATGATTCTCCAATTAAAACTGCATTTGCTCCAGCACTCTTAACAAAATCAAGATCACTTTTTGTGTATAATCCCGATTCACTAACTACTGTGATTTTCCTATTTAATAAAGTTTCTTTTCTAGCGGATAAAATATTTTTAGTAGTTTCTAAACTAACCTCAAAATTTTCCAAATTACGGTTATTTATTCCAATTAATTTTACTTCTTCAATTGATAAAACTCGATCGAGTTCTTCTAGGGTATGAACTTCAATTAAAGCCGTCATTCCTAAACTATGAATAATTTTGAGAAAATAACGTAAATCAGAGTCTTTTAAAATAGCAGCAATCAATAAAACAGCATCCGCACCATTTAATCTTGCTAAATAAATTTGATAGGGATAAATAATAAATTCTTTACATAACAAAGGCAGTTTTACCGCAGTTCTTACCTTAGCTAAATTCTCAAAACTACCCTGAAAAAACTCTTTATCGGTTAACACAGATAAACAAGATGCACCACCTTTTTCATAGGATTGAGCGATCGAAATAGGATCAAAATCTGGTTTAATAATCCCTTTACTAGGAGATGCTTTTTTTACTTCAGCAATTAAAGCTGGTTTTTTTGGCGAATTCTTTAAGGCGTTAAGAAAATCAAGGGGGGAAGAAGATAACTCGGCCACTTTTTTTCTTAAGTCTAACAAAGAAACTCGATCGCGCATTTTTTCGACTTCTTTTTCTTTATGCCAAACGATCTTTTCTAAAATATTTTGAGGTTCATTTTCAGGTAATTGTATTTGATAACGGAGACTTTCCACTGCCACAGTGGGAGATGGTTGTTGACGACGTATTTTCATGAATTAATATATAAGTCCTAGTTTAATATCTAAGTTTACTAATGAATAGCATTCCTATAAACAGCTAACAGCTAATTGTCTTTCGCTACTTGTCATCAGTACCATTTTAAGAGAATATAGTTTAAGTATTTTAACTGAGTATTGAATAAAATTACTAAAAAAACCGTTTATAGTCTAAATTTTTATGATTTCTAGTAATGATTTTCGTCCGGGTGTCAGTATTGAATTAGATGGTAATGTCTGGAAAGTTGTCGAATTTTTGCACGTTAAGCCGGGTAAAGGTTCTGCTTTTGTGCGTACTAAATTGAAAAATGCCCAAAATGGTAACGTGATGGAAAAAACCTTCCGAGCGGGGGAAACTGTACCTCAAGCTAACCTCGAAAAACGTACCATGCAACACACCTATAAAGAAGGAGATCAATTTGTCTTCATGGACATGGAAACCTTTGAAGAAGCACGTTTAACCGAAGCTCAAGTGGGCGATCGTTCTAAATATCTCAAAGAAGAAATGGAGGTTAATATTCTTTATTGGAATACCACTGTATTAGATGTTGAATTACCAACTTCTGTGGTTTTGGAAGTGGTAGAAACAGATCCAGGATTGAAAGGTGATACTGCGACTGGAGGCACAAAACCAGCTATCCTCGAAACGGGCGCACAAATTATGGTACCTCTATTTATTGTCATCGGCGAAAAAATTAAGGTGGACACCCGTAATGATAGTTATTTAGGTAGAGAGTAAAATAATTATCAATTATCAATTATCAATTATCAATTCTCTTAATATATATATAGTATTAAAAAGTGCCAATAGATTTTAACCAACTACGAGATTTTATCGAAGCGATCGCCAAAACAGACATCACTGAATTAGCGATAAAAGAAGGAGATTTTGAGTTAACATTGCAAAAAACTAATCCTCATAGTAGCGTACCTATCTATACTATTAGTCCTCCGCCTTCTATAACTCCTCCGATAACAGAACCTCCCAATGTCCTCGAAAATGGAAATACTCCGAATATCACGATCGATAAACCATCTTCTCCAAAAAAAGGAGATAACTGGATTGAAATAACATCCCCGATGGTAGGTACATTTTATCGTGCTTCTGCTCCCGGAGAATCTCCTTTTGTAGAAACAGGCGATCGAATTTCTCATGGTCAAGTAGTCTGTATTATTGAAGCGATGAAACTCATGAATGAAATCGAAGCGGAAACATCAGGACAAGTGATGGAGATTTTGGTGGAAAATGGTGAACCAGTGGAATATGGACAAACCCTTATGCTAATCGCACCCAATTAGGCATTACTAAAAAACGAAATAAAGTACCAAAGTTTAGAGTTAGAGATTGCTTCGTAACCTCATAATCACTGTAAACGTTATTAAATTCCTAATTCCTAATAGTTAATTGTTTTCCAATCCAAGCTAAATCGACTAAACCAGTAAAAATTGCGATGGCCAGATTAACTCCTCCTTTGGAACTGTCAATGCGAATATGTGCCACAGAAGACTCTTTAAGTCGATTATTTGTCAATTCCTTACGAATAAATCCCGAAGGAGTGGCAATAATCAAACTAGGTTGAATAGACTGAGATTCCATCAAATCTAGTAGAGTAATCAAGACTCCCGAACTTTGACCAATAATATAAATGGGAGAGGTATAACGTAGAGAAAGATGTTGTAAAAGCCATGACTTTTTCTGCCGTAAAGAAATAGGGATAGAAATATCTTCTAAACAGTAAATAGGATTAAGAAAAGTTTGTTGTAATGAGTATAAAATTCCTGTTTGAATTACCGCCGCATCAACAATAATAGGAACTCGATCGTTTAAAGCCTCAACGGAGGATTTTAAAGCATTTGCAGAAAAATTAACTAAAGAATAATAATTTAAGTCTCCTGTAGCACAAATAACTCGACGAACAATCTCATATTCTGCACAAGAAAAATTCCTATTTCCTACTTCTTTGTCAATGATTGCCAAATTTTGTGCCGTTAGCAAATTCCATTCCATCTTGTTTTTATTAAATGTGAGTAATTTGATTTATTTTTAACATCTTGAACTTTTTTGAACAATGAATATTTTTCTTCTATTTCTGCTTTAATAATAATAAAGTAATATCATCAGTAATTTTATTTAAACCGATAAATTTTTTGACATCATTAATAATAATATCTTTAATACTTTCTATGTCTAAATGCCAATTTTGACTAACTACATTACAAAGTCGATCGATACCATATTGAACTTTATCAACATTTCTAGCTTCGGTAATTCCATCAGTATAAAGGACAATTCCATCCCCAGAATTAAGATTAATTAATATATGATCAATAAACTCTGTTATATCATAATCTAAACCAATAGGTAAACCTAAATCGATCGTGTCAATTAATTCTACTTTTCCTCCTTTTCTCACCAAAATAACTTCTTCATGTTGTCCACTAATACATAGTTGATTATTTTGATAATTAATAATTGCTAAAGAGAGATTTTTCTCTGATTTCATCCTTTGAATATTGTAATAAATTGCTCGATTAAGAGTATCTAAAAAAGTGACTGGATTTTTTTCTCCCTGTTGTTTTAAAGTACAAATAGCCGCTTGTATCATTACCATTAACATTCCGCTTTCTAAACCATGGCCTGTTACATCTCCAATGCCAATAGTGATAACATCATCTAATTCTAAAACGTCATAATAATCTCCTCCTAATTCGTCCATCGGTTCCATATAACCAGCTATATCTAAAGACTTAATTTTTTTTAATTCTTCAATTTTAGGTAATATTAATTGTTGCATTTCGTGGAGAATTTTTAACTTACCACTTAATAAGATATTTTCTGAGCATAAACGAGTATTTAAAAGACTAATTTCTTGATTTGCTTTAGCTAATTCTTGAGTTCTAATTTCGACTATTTTTTCCAGATTTTTCTCTAATAATTTTCTCTCCGTTATTTCTGTTTGAATAGATAAATATTGTAAAATTTTACCTCTATCATCTGTTAATGGTACGATCGTAGTGTCAACCCAGTAATAATGATCATTTTTCGCCTTATTTTTAATTTCACCTCGCCATACATGGCCATGAGAAATGGTTGACCACATTTTGTCATAAAAATTTTTATTATGGCAACCAGACTTTAATTTATTAGTTTTTTCTCCAATTAATTCTTGTTCAGAATAACCAGAAATTTCTTTTAATTTTTCATTACAATAAATGATTTTTCCACCCGGATCAGTTAAAGTTACAATGGCAGATTGATCGATGGCATATTTGAGATTAGAAACGTCTTGTAAAGAAGTATTCAAATTATCAAAAAAAGCCTTTAACATCTCACTCATGTGATTAAAAGATTCCGCCAAAATATCCAATTCTTCAATACCTTGTAAAGGAACTTTTTGATTAAATTCTCCTTCCGAAATATTTTGAGATGCTGTTTTTAATTTGATAATTGGTTGAATAATTAATTTAGAAGTAATTACACCACTAGAAATAGCAAAAATCAACGCAATTACCGATAAACTAATAGTTATTTTTGTATTTTCCTGAATAAAAGTCATAAAATCTGACTCAGGAATTGCTACCACTGCAAACCAATTAATTCCATAATTATTACTAATATTAACAACTTTAATTAAGAGATTATTTTTATTAGTAGATAATTGAAATTCCTGAATTTTTATATCATGTTCTGAAAAAACATTTTTTGAGTTTAAAAACTCAATTATTTGTCGAATGTCTATATTTGGATTATTAATAGCAGGAGTTAAAAAAAATCTCAGATCTTTATCTTGATTGTTATATTTATTTCTCAAGGAATCAGCAATTAATAAACCATTTCGATCGATAATAAAAGCAAAACCAGTTTTACCGATTTTTAATTGACTTAAAAAGGAACTTATATCTGTTAAATCTCGATGATTAGTTAAAACACCTAAAAAGTTATTCTTTTCATCATAAATTTTTTTACTTGTAAAAGTAATAAGTTGTTGATTAGAAATATCTTTATAAGGTTGAAGCCACTGATTTTGATAATTTTTAAGAGTATTTTGATACCAAAAAAGTTGGCGAGAATCAAAATTAGAATCATCTTGACGGCGTAACAGTTTAATAATATTTCCTTGAGAGTCAACAGAATAAGTTAATAAACTATTAGACTCATTTCTATCTAAAATTTTTAACTCAAAATCTTGGGAAGATTTTTTGATAATTTCTATATAATTTCCTTGTTTTTCATCAGCAAAAGCAATTTTATCAATATTATTCGTCCATTGATATTGAGAAATAAAATAACGTCCTAATAGTGTTAAATCTTGAAATAATAAAGGATCAATAATAACTGCATTTCTATTAACTTGATTTAATGCTGTTCCTTCAATAAAATAATTTTCTAAATAATTATCAATTTTATAAGCAATTTCACTGTTTAAATCAGTTGTAATTTCATTTAAAGCCCTTTTTGCACTACGATAAGATAAATAGGTAACAATAGCTAAAATCGCCAAAATCTGACACAAAAAAGGCCACACTAATAAAGTGCGCAAATTTGTCCGAGGATAGTTTTTTTTGACGAGTTTCATTAACATTTTAACAATTAATAATTCATTAGGTTTTAGGTGTTGGGTTTTAGAGTTTTAGGAATTAGACGTTAATCAATAACCTGCATTGAAATTTATTTCAATACTAACAGAGCAAGTGTGCTAAAGTGACTCGATTACTTATTACTATTACTCATTGCTCATGATTAGCTTATCGCTAATTGTCGAATGGCTTGTAAGGCAACATTAAACAGTTTTTGGGGTTGAAATTCTGGTTGAATTAATGTCCATAATCGTTGTACTTCTTCTGTGTGTAGTCGATCGTCTTCGATTAAAGCCGTAATTAGTTGCCTACGTAAATAATCCCCTTCCTCAGAAACTAAAAATTGTAATCCTAAACTAGCCGTCGGTAATAAATCGAACTGTCGATCAGAACGTGCGATCGCAATCATATTTTCTAATCTTTCCCATTGAAACTTACCATCTTTAAATAAGACTTCAATAAGACGTTTACGCATAGCAGGAGATTCTTCCATCAATAAACGACGGGAAACATAAGGAAAAGATACTTCGACAATACGAAAATCAGGATTAAGACTTAAAGCTAAACCCTCCTGAGTGACTAATGAGCGAATAATTAAAGCGAATTTTGCTGGTACTCTGAAAGGATATTCAAACATCAACTCAGAAAAATCATCAGTGATGGTTTTAAAGTTGAAATCCCCTACACTTTGTCCAACGGCATTGCCTAAAACTTTCTCTAAGGCAGGTATAATAGGTCTTATATCTGTTTCTGGAGTTAAAAAGCCCAAATTGACAAAATCTTTTGCCAAAGCCTCATAATCACGATTTATTAACTGTACAACGGAAGATGCGATCGTTTCTTTAGTCTCTTCTGTTAACTGATCCATCATACCAAAATCAATATAAGCCATTCTACCATCTGTCAAAGCAAACAAATTGCCCGGATGAGGATCGGCATGAAAGAAACCATGTTCCAACAACTGTCTTAAACCAGAAGTGACTCCGACACGGATAATATCGCTAGGATTTAAACCCGCTTTTTTTATCCCTTCTAAATCATTTAATTTGATGCCATTAATCCACTCTAAAGTTAAAACATTATGGGTACTATAACGCCAATAAATGCAAGGAACTTTTACCTCATCATCACCTAAAAAATTAGTAGCGAATTTCTCAGCATTTCTTCCTTCATTTATATAGTCAATTTCTTCAAATAATTTAGTACCAAATTCATCAACAATTAACCCTAAATCATGACCTAAATTTAATGGTAAAAAAGGTGCTACCCAGGCAGAAGCTAAACGCATTAAATATAAATCAAGGGTAATAACAGGTAATAAATTAGGACGCTGTACCTTAACGGCAACTTCTTCACCCGTGTGTAAAACAGCTTTATAAACCTGTCCTAAACTAGCCGCCGCAATCGGTTGTGAGGAGATTTCTTTATAGGCATCTTCTACTTCTAAATCTAATTCTTTTTCAATAATATTAAAAGCAATTTTAGTATCAAAAGGAGGCAATTGATCCTGTAATTTTATTAATTCTTCTAAAAAATCTTTACGAACCAAATCTGGCCGAGTAGATAATGCTTGACCAACTTTAATAAATGTCGGCCCTAATTTTGTTAAAATTTTTCTTAATTGTTCTGCTCTTTTTTGCTTGTTATTTTCTTCTTGGTTAAACCATTTATCTAAGATTAATTGAAGGATGAAAACCCCAAAATAAAAGATAATTTTCAAACTGCGAAATATTGCCAACCAAGGACGATAACGATAATACTGAGCGATCGATCGAGGGTTATAATGTCTTATAGGTTCAGTATTGCGTTTTTGTGCATCTGATGATGAGTAATTCACGTTTTATTATTCAGTTTTATATAAAAAGATTTTAAATAGTTATAACAAAAAAAAGATAATTACAACATTGTCAAATTTTAAAACTCTTGATTTGCAATGGTTTTGATTCTCTCTCTTATCTTATGCTATGGACCTAATTATAACTCACCAACACCGTGTTAAAAATATACTATTTACTATAGATCATGATAGAATTAGGTATAGATTCCCATCCATAAAAATATGATAATGGATTGTGATAAATGATTAGAGCCAGATATTGATGCTATTTTTGGCAAAGAATTAAACACAAAAGATTTTAGAGATTTATGGTTAAGTCCTGATGTATTAATCCAGTTTTATTGATTATTGGAGATGTTTGACTGTGAATAATTTTGCCAACGGTAGTATTTTAATTGTTGACGATGCACCCGATAATCTGCGCCTTCTCCGAGATACTTTACAAGAACAAGGGTATAAAGTTCGTTCCTGCACTACGGGAAGTATGGCTTTAAGAGCTGCGTGTTCAGCCCCAACTGATTTAATTTTACTTGATATTAAGTTACCTGACTATGATGGTTATGAAATTTGTCGTCAATTAAAAGCTGATGAGAAAACTGCTCCTATTCCTATCATTTTTTTAAGTGGACTTAGTAATACTTTTGATAAAATTCAAGGATTTACCGTTGGTGGGGCCGACTATATCACTAAACCATTTCAAATTGAAGAAGTATTAGCACGGGTGGAAACTCAGTTATCTATCCAACGACTGCAACAAAGTCTTGAGGAAAAAAATCTGCATCTTACGGAGGAAATCGAAAAACATAAACTAACCCAAGAAGCCCTTTTTTTTGAAAAAGAATTAGCTCAGGTAACTCTCAAGTCTATTGGAGATGCTGTAATTACCACTGATGCAAAAGGTTATGTTACTTATCTTAATCCGATCGCTGAATCTCTTACAGGTTGGAATGAACAAGAAGTTCAGGGATTGCATTTATTTGAAGTTTTTAGAATTGTTAATGAATTTACTAAAAATCCAGTACAAAATTCTATTTTTGAGGTTTTAGATCAAATTAAAATAGTTAATCGGACTCAAGATACTATTTTGATTAAACGTAATGGCACAGAAATTCCTATTGATGACTCTGCCGCCCCTATTCAAGATAATCATGGTAATATCATTGGTGCAGTAATTGTGTTTCGGGATATAACAGAAGTTCGTAATTTCACCAGTCAACTTTCTTGGCAAGCCAGTCATGATTTTCTCACAGGTTTAATTAATCGTTCTCAATTTGAAGAAGAACTGGAAATAGCGCTTAATTCTGTCAAAAATGAGCGTCAACATCATGTTTTGTGTTATTTAGACTTAGATCAATTTAAAGTTATCAATGATACTTGTGGTCATGTGGCTGGAGATGAATTATTGCGTCAAGTAGCAAAAATATTACAAGGACGAATTCGTGACAGTGATACTTTAGCACGTTTAGGAGGAGATGAATTTGCTTTTTTATTACATCAATGCTCAGTGGAAAAAGCCATTGAAATAGCGGAAATTTCTAGGGAAATGATTGAAAAGTTCCGTTTTTCTTGGAATAATAAGACTTTTAATATTGGTGTGAGTATCGGGGTAGTAGCGATCGATTATCATATGAATGATAAAAATACTGTTATGGGTATAGCTGATGCTGTTTGTTATGCCGCTAAAGGTAGAGGGCGTAACTGTGTCCAAGTATATCAAGCTAATGATTATGAATTACTTAGACAACGCAGAGAAAGACAATGGGTAATCCAAATTCATCAAGCCTTAGAAGAAAATCGTTTTTGTCTCTATTATCAAAAAGTTATTCCCGTTCAACAGGGTAAGCCCATTTATTATGAAATTTTATTGCGGTTACTAAGTGAAAAAGGTCAATTAGTTGCTCCCGGAGTTTTTATGCCATCAGCAGAACGTTATGAATTAATGCCGGCGATCGATCGTTGGGTGATTAGTACTTTTTTAAGTAAATATCACGATTACTATCATCAACATTGTCATCATCATAATTATTCTCATAATTTATATGCTCTTAATATTTCAGGAGCAAGTATTAACAACGATCATTTTCTGGATTTTTTACAGCAACAATTAGAACAAGCAGAAATACCTATTGATACCATTTGTTTTGAAATTACAGAAAGTACAGCGATCGGCAATTTTGACCAAGCTTTGAAGTTAATTAATCAACTCAAACAATTAGGTTGTCGTTTTGCTATTGATGATTTTGGCCACGGCATGAACTCTTTTGACTATATTAAACATTTTCCCGTTGATTATTTAAAAATTGATGGTAGTTTTGTCAAAAATCTGGTTAATAGTGACATTGATCATGCGATCGTTGAAAGTTTTAATCGTATTGGTCATGTCATGAATTTGCAAACCATAGCGGAGTTTGTGGAAAATAAGGTTATCCTACAAGAACTAGAACTGATGGGAATAGATTACCTTCAAGGCTATGAAATTGCCAAACCAGTTCCTTTTGAGTTTGAATATACGATCGAGATTAACAAAAATTAATGAAAAAAGACCCCTTTCAACAATAAACAATGAACAATGTACAATTGATAGTTACCTCTCTTTACCGATAGTTTTATGGTTCATCCTTGGTAAAGTATTTAATTCATAGTAACCCCAAAACAACATTTCAAAATATTATGGAAGACTACCAAAATCAAGAATTGTCGAAAAGTCCTACAGGAATTCAAGGACTCGATGAAATTACGGGAGGCGGTTTACCCAAAGGCAGACCAACTTTAATCTGTGGATCAGCCGGTTGTGGTAAAACTTTATTCGGAGTAGAATTTCTCGTGCGAGGTGCCACTTTATATGATGAACCCGGTATTTTAATGACTTTTGAAGAAAGTCCCGCAGAAATAACAGAGAATGTGGCTTCTTTGGGATGGAATTTGAATCAATTAATCGCCGAAGGAAAAATGTTAATTGATCATGTCTATATAGATCCTAGTGAAATTCAAGAAACAGGAGAATATGATCTCGAAGCCTTATTTATTCGTCTCGGTTACGGGATTAAAAAAATCGGTGCTAAACGGGTGATGTTAGATACCATTGAAGTTTTATTTTCTGGCTTATCCAATGCCAATATTGTTCGATTAGAATTACGCCGTTTATTTCACTGGTTAAAATCTCAGGGTGTTACCGCTATTATCACTGGTGAGAGAGGAGATAATACTTTAACCCGTCAAGGTTTAGAAGAATATGTTTCTGACTGTGTAATTAAACTAGAACAAAAAACCGTCGAAGAAATTGCCACCAGAACAGTACAAGTTATTAAATATCGAGGTTCTCGTCACAGCAATAACGAATATCCTTTTTTAATAGAAGAAACAGGGGTTTCTGTATTACCCATAACTTCTTTAACCTTAAATCATGAAGTTTCTAACGATCGAATCTCCACAGGAATTAAAGCACTAGATGATATGTTTGGTGGGAAAGGTTACTATCGAGGTAGTAGTATTTTAATCACGGGTAAAGCAGGAACAGGAAAATCCACTCTTGCTGGTCATTTTGCCCAAGCCACCTGTTTACGAGGAGAAAGATGTTTATATTTGGCCACAGAAGAATCACCTCAACAAATTCTCCGTAATATCGCCTCTATCGGAGTCCATTTATCTACCTATGTGGATCAAGGTTTATTGCAATTTGATGCTGTACGCCCCAGTAATTACAATTTAGAAATGCGCTTGTTCAAAATTCATCGTTGGGTACAAGAGTTTAAACCAAAAGCAATAATTATTGATCCCATGAGTAACTTAATTTTAATGGGAAGTATGATACAAACTAAAAATTTTGCCATGCGTTTAATTGATTATCTCAAAAGTAAGCAAATCACCCTCTTATTTACAGATTTAACCCCGGGTGATGTTCAGCAGGAACAAACCGAAATTGGTGTTTCGTCTCTTATGGATACTTGGATAGAACTGCAAACTCTTAAAGTTAACGGAGAACGAAATCGTATTCTTTATGTTTTGAAATCGAGGGGAATGAGTCACTCAAACCAAGTTCGAGAATTTATTATTACCAATGAGGGTGTAAACTTGATAGAAGTTTATTTGGGTGAGGGCAGAGTCTTAACAGGAACAGAACGTATTAATCAAGAATTACAGGAACAATTAACTATCAATAAAAGAAAACATAATCTTGAGCTGAAAAAACGACAATTTGAACGGGAGCAACATTTGTTACAAGCTCAAATAACGGCTTTGCAAATGCAATTATCCAATCAAAATGAAGAATTAGCTTTGATGATCGAAGAAGAAGCAGAACATCAAAAAATGATTCTGGAAAACCGAAAATTTATGAAAGAATTACGTCATCTCAATCCATAACAAAAATGTATTAGGAGAAAAAAATGGTAGATAATTTATCAAACACTGAAACCTCAAAAAGTTCTGCAACTTGGCAACTAAAATTGTATGTAGCTGGACAAACCCCTAAATCTCTGGTTGCTTTTTCTAATTTAAAAAAGATTTGTGAGGAGTATCTTCAAGGAGAATATACTATTGAAATTATTGATTTAACTCAACAACCTTCTTTGGCTGGAGATGATGATATTGTTGCTTTACCCACCCTAGTAAGAAAGTTACCATCCCCTATTAAAAAAATTATTGGGGATTTATCGAATACCGAAAAAGTTTTGGTAGGATTACAAATAGTTTCTTTGACTGGTCAAACATAAGGAAATATATAAATTTAGATAAAATGATTGAACCAGAAAAATTAAACGAAACTACAACTGATCTATTTGAGCAAAGTCTTTCGGAATTGCCAGAAAAGTGCTATTTACTGCGACTTTATATTGCAGGAACAACGATGCAATCTCTTAATGCTTTGCAAAACATCAAAAGAATTTGTGAAGAACATCTCAAAGGACGATATGAGTTAGAAGTTATTGACATCTATCAAGAAACAGAGTTAATGATCGAGGAAAATATTATTGCTGTCCCTACTTTACTTAAAAAATTACCTTTACCTTTACAAACATTAATAGGCAATTTATCAGATACGGAAAAAGTTTTAATTGGTCTTGATCTTCTTCCTAAAAATATTTAATTTAGAGATAAAATAATTATTAACGATAGAAAACAGTATTAGGAATTAATTTAAAAGGTAGGAGATAGAAGATAGTAGTAATAATTGATTTAAACATTAGTCAAATTGATATTAGATAATTATTTACGCTTATTTAATTCTTTTGTTAAGGTAAAATGTGCTTATCTACCACTCTTAAACCCTTATTAATAATAAGGTTTCTAACATCGAACTCAGCTGAAGTAGCTTAAACTCAGATGTTGCATCAGTACAAAAAAACCAACGAAACAAAACAGGAAAAATTAATTCTTGTCAGTTTTCCCTTTTTCCTTTCGTCACTGAACTGAGAACTTATGATCAAGGTGCAAAATCTAAATTAAAAATATAATTGAGAGGGAAAATGATGAATGATTCAGCAGCAACGATCGAAAATTTACACCAAGAAGTTAAGACTGTACGTCAATCATTAGCCGATACTCTCGATAAATTAAAAATAGCAGAAGAAACTTTACAAGCAATTCATTCTGGTGAAGTGGATGCGGTAGTGGTTGCCACTAAACAGGGAATGAAAATTTTTACCCTCCAAGGAGCAGATCATATTTATCAACGTTTGGTAGAACAAATGGGAGAAGGGGCAGCGACAATTTCCAATGAAGGCTTAATTTTATACAGTAATCAGAGATTATCAGAACTTTTACATTGTCCTTTAAAAAATGTTATCGGCTCTGAATTACAAAATTTTATTGCTTTAAAGGATCGAAAAGTATTTTCATTGCTCTTACAACACCTTCAACCAGAGGAAACTTTCACGATCGAACTATCTTTAATTAGCGCGACAGAAAATAGAGAAGTACCCGTTCAATTATCCCTGAAACAATTTAACATAGACAAACTTTTAGTTAATAGTATTATTATTACTGATATTACAGAATCGAAAACAAAAGAAGCGACTAAACTTACTCAGATTCTCAACAGTGCAATTGTCGTTATTTACAACTTTCGTATTTTTATTGATGGTACTTTAGAAATTGATTCTTGGGGTGGGGGTACAGAAAAAATTTTTGGCTATAGTTTAGATGTCGTCAAAGGAGATTCAAACTTGATTTGGAGGAATATTTTATCCGAAGATCGAGAAAATGCGATCACCTCATTAATCAAAAATATTCAAAGTGGTAATTCTGGGGTAATTGAATATCGTTTTTGTCATGGTGATGGCACAACTCATTGGCTTAACTCCAATCATGTCGGACAATGGGATGAAGTTCAAGACTGTTGGACTGGAATTGACATTATCACTGATATTACCGAAAAAAAACAACTAGAAAAACAGTTCTACCATGCTCAACGGTTAGAGAGCTTAGGAACTTTAGCCAGTGGCATAGCCCATGATTTTAATAATATTCTTACCCCCATTTTGGGAGTTAGTCAATTATTACCCTTAACATTTCCTAATCTTGATGAAAAAGGACAACGATTATTAAATCTTCTTTCTGGTAGTGCTAAACGTGGAGTTGATTTAGTCAAACAAATACTGCTTTTTAGTCGAGCCACAGAAGGGCAATGTGTAGCCTTACAATTAGGATATGTACTTTTAGAGTTAATCGGTATTGCTCAACAGACATTTCCTAAATCAATCAATATTTCAGCGGAAATCCCTACAAGAGAATTATGGACAATCTTAGCCGATGCGACTCAAATGCACCAAGTATTTATGAATCTGATGATTAATGCGAGGGATGCTATGTCAGAGGGAGGAAATTTGACTATCATCGCCGAAAATTATGAATTAAATGAACATGATGCTAACCTCAACTTAGAGGCAAAAGCAGGTTCTTATGTAGTTGTCACGATTGAAGATACAGGTATGGGTATTCCTTCAGATTTATTAGAACGAATTTTTGATCCCTTTTTTACCACAAAAGATGTTGGTAAAGGCACAGGATTAGGATTATCAACGGTAACAGGGCTTGTTAAAAATCATGACGGTTTTGTAAAAGTTTATAGTGAATTGGGCAAAGGTGCAAAATTTCAGGTCTTTTTACCAGCTATAGAAGGAGAAGTGAGCCTAACAATCTCAGAAGAAATATTACAAAAAGGTAACGGAGAGTTAATTTTAATTGTTGATGATGAAACATCTATTCAAGAAGTAACCAAAATTTCTTTGGAAAACTATAATTACAAAACGATCGTTGCTAATGACGGCATCGAAGCAATTTCTTTTTATGAGAAACATCAACAGGAAATCAGTGTTATCTTAATGGATATGATGATGCCTAATTTAGACGGTATTACGGCAATTCGTAGCTTAAAAAAGATTAACCCTCAAGTTAAAATTATTGCAAGTAGCGGACTCATAGCTAACCGTGAATTGGCTTTAGAAGCTAATGTCAGCACATTTTTGTCGAAACCTTATACCGTTAAACAATTATTGCAAACTTTAACGGAGATAATAGGGGGGAAATTAGAAAATATCCATCAAACTTCACTCAAATCGGAAACACATTTTTCAGATCCTGAAATCTTAAAAGAGGCTTTAAGAAATATGCCTCCTGAATGGTTAAAACAAATGTACGATGCAACTTATTGTGTTGATGCCGATGTGATGTTGGAATTAATTGCACAAATACCCCCTGAAAAGATAACTTTGGCTAATGCACTGAAAGATTTAGTAGATGATTTTAATACAGATATTATTATGAATTTAATTGGAGTCTGCTGAAAAAATTCTTGGGTGAGGGTGAGAATGAGCAATAAGAAATAGACAATAGTTTTATCTGTTAATTATTTATTACCAAGAAAATGGGCAAATTCCGTTAAAATGGAGAGTTGTTAATTAAATGAATATTAGAAATTATCATGGAAGTAGGACAAAAAGTTAAAATTTGTCGTCTCAAAGAAAAAGTAGCTCCTGAAATTATTGAAAAAGCACAACAAGGGCAACAAGGAATTATCAAATCCTTTAAAATGACTGATGGTAGTGGTGTGGGTGTATTTGTAGAATTCCCGGATTCTAGTACTAATTGGTTTTTTGAAGATGAAGTACAAGTGGTTAATTAGTAATTAAAAAATAGAGAAGACAGAAGACAGGTGGACAGATAAACGAGGAGAAATTTAACTATCAACTATCAACAATTAAAATGGTTTTTATTGTCACATTCTTAGGGAAAGGAGGTATCGGTTGCACAACAACAGCGATCGCCACGGCCAGAAAATATGCTAGTCTGAGTAAAAAAGTGTTATTAGTTGTCCAAGATTCTACTCCATCTGTTTCTTTAATGATGGGAGTCGAAGTTAAATCAACTATTACCGAGATAAGTTCAAATTTTGACGCAATTCAGCTACAAACCAGTCAATTATTGGAAAATAGCTGGGAAGAATTGAAAAAATTAGAGGCTAAATATCTACGATCGCCTATACTCAATAATATATTTGCTCAGGAATTAGCATTATTGCCCGGTATGGATGACGCATTAGCCTTAAATTATCTTCGAGAACAAGAGCAAACAGGAAAATATGATGTTATTGTCTATGATGGCAAAAGTAGTCTTAACACTCTAAGAATGTTTGGTATTCCCGAAACTCTTAGTTGGTATATTCGTCGAGTAAAAAATTTACTGGAAAACTCAGATATTATCAAAGCCTTGTCACCTTTTGTACAACCTGTTACCAGTGCAGTATTAAATGTTTCGTGGAGTAGTGACAATTTTGCAGATGAACCCACAAATGAAGCTAATCAGATTTTAGATCAAGGAAAAAATGCTATTAATAATCCTGGTAAGGTAGCCGCTTTTCTGATAACTAATTCTACCCCAGAATCGATCGCCACAGCGAGATATTGGTGGGGCAGTGCGCAACAAATCGGCTTAACAGTGGGAGGAGTGTTACTTAATCAAAGGGAAATTACTCCTGAAATTGAAAACGCATTCAATCTTTTAACTATTAATTCTATTCCTGATATTTCATCAACAAATTTAGGAGAATTATCTTCAGCACTTCCTGATTTTCAGAAACAAGCCTTAAAAGCACCATCTCCATTAACTATTGATACGAATAATAAAGAAGTTAAAATATTTTTACCCGGATTTGATAAAAAACAAGTCAAATTAAGTCAATCTGGCCCCGAAATTACGATCTCTGCGGGTGATCAACGTCGTAATATTTTATTACCACCACCATTAAAAGGACAATCTGTAAAAGGTGCAAAGTTCCAAGATGCTTATTTGGTAGTAAGTTTATAAAAACTGATGATAGATCGTTTTGTTTATCAAGAGTCTCTAAAACAGAAACTTTTATTAACTTTTTGTAAGTAGGTAAGTATAATTAATTGTGGATTTTATTTAGAGTTAGCCCTTGATAACAATGGGTTTAAACTCATTGCCTATTATATACAATTGATCATTGTCAACTGTCCATTCCTTATTCCCTATTTATATAATTTAATTAGGACTATTATATGACGATCGACTATTCATTAATTATCCAAGAATTAAATCCGATTAAAATCATTCAAGAAACGGCGCAAGTTAAAGAACTTTCTTTAGACTACTATTATTTTAGTCCTATTTTAGAAAAAAAATTACAAGATAAAATAGCAGATTTAATTGTTATTCCTACCAGTGAAGAAGAAGTCTTAAAAGTCGCTCAAATTTGTGTTAAATATCACATACCTTTAACAGTTAGAGGTGCTGGTACAGGTAATTACGGACAATGTATTCCCCTTAATGGAGGCATTGTTTTAGACATGACTGAAATGAAAAAAATTAAATGGATAAAATCAGGAATAGCTTGTGTTGAACCCGGAATCAAAATGAGTATTTTAGAAAAAGAAACTAAAAAACAAGGATGGGAATTACGCATGATTCCTTCTACTTATAAAATAGCAACTTTGGGAGGATTTATTGGCGGTGGGAGCGGTGGAATTGGATCAATTAATTATGGACAATTAAGAGATAGAGGAAACTTAAATAGAGTCAGAGTTGTTACTTTAGAAAAAGAACCGAGAATTATTGAATTACAAGGAGATGAAACCCAACAAATTAACCATGCTTATGGTACTAATGGTATTATTACTGAGTTAGAGATTCCTTTAGCACCTAGTTATAATTGGGTAGAGATAATTGTTATTTTTAAAGATTTTCTTTCCGCTTTAAAATTTGGTCAGACTTTAGCAGATAGTGATGGAATAGTTAAAAAACTAATTAGTATTCATGCTAACCCTATTGCTAACTATTTTAATTCTCTTAACTCTTATATTTTAAACGGAGAAGATTGTGCTTTATTAAGTGTAGATGAAAATTCATTATTTGCTTTACAAAAATTAGTAAAAGAATTTGAAGGAAAAATTACCTATCAAGAGAATTTAGAAAAAAATAAGACCTTTAGTTTAATTGAATTTACATGGAATCATACCACTTTTCATGCTCGAAAAATTGAGCCTAATATAACATATCTACAAACGTTTTTTTTCAGTTTAGAAAAAGTAGAAGAAATGTATAATTATTTTGGTGATGAAGTAATGATGCACATAGAATTTTTAAGGGTAGGAGGAAAAGCTATTCCGGCTGGTTTACAATTAGTAAAATATTCCACTGAAGCTAGATTAAATGAAATTATAAAATACCATGAAGATAATGGTGCTTTTATTGCTAATCCCCATACTTATATTTTAGAAGATGGTGGAAGAAAACACATCGAACCTGAACAACTAAAATTTAAAAAAATGGTTGATCCTTATGGTTTAATGAATCAAGGTAAAATGCGTAGTTGGGAAAGTTAAAAATGACTAAAAAAAAGTCGATCGAATATATTATCATCTATTTTTTGTTAGTGGTAATAGCCTTGTCAATGTTATTCCCTTTACTATGGTTATTAAGTACTTCTTTCAAGTCGGCGGGAGAAGATATTTTTAGTTTTCCACCGCAATTTATTCCAAAACAATTTACTTTTGAAAACTTTAGTTTAGTTTGGCAAAATTATCCTTTTGGTCGTTATTTACTTAATAGTACAATTACCGCAGTTTTAACGGTAGTATTAAATTTATTATTTTGTTCCTTAGCCGCTTATCCTTTAGCAAGACTAGATTTTAAGGGAAAAAATATCATATTTGCTCTAGTAATTGCTACTATTATGATCCCTTTTCAAATAGTAATGATACCTCTTTATATTTTTGCAGTTCAACTAGGTTTAAGAAACAATTATTTGGGCATAATTCTACCTCAAATTGCTTCGGCTTTTGGGATATTTTTATTGCGACAAGCCTTTCAAGGTGTACCTAAAGAATTGGAAGAAGCGGCTAGAATGGATGGCTGTAGTGAACTTGGTATTTGGTGGCATATTATGTTACCTGCGGTTCGTCCTGCTATTATTACTTTAGCAATTTTTGTATTTATCGGTTCATGGAGTGACTTTTTGTGGCCTTTAATTATTCTCGATCGACCTGAGTATTATACATTGCCTTTAGGAGTAGCTGGTTTAGCTAGTTCATTGGACTTAAATTGGCGTTTTATCGCCGCAGGTTCAGTAATTTCGATCGTCCCTGTTCTGGTATTATTTTTATCATTACAAAAATATATTATTCCCACTTCTGCTAGTAGCGGAGTCAAGGGATAATTGAGAGTTGAAAGTCAAAAGTTGATAGTTAATCCCTTATTTTAATTACTAATTATTTTTATGTCTCAATGGTCATATTTGTTAAAAAATATTGGTGTTTGGCAAGGATCATTTACTCAATTTTCTCCTGATGGTGTCTTTGTGAAAAATACTCCTACAGAAGTTACTTTAGAGAGTTTAAATGAAGATAAAACGATTCGTTTAACTGTTAATCGTCTCGAAGGAGATAATCCTCCTCATGTCAATGAATTTACCTATCTGAATCGTAATATTTTCCTTTTTGAAGAAGGACATTTTGCTAAGGGTTCTCAACAGTTTAGTCCATTTTCGATTTTTGGTGCTGAATATGGCTTTTTAATAGACGATCGACGTTTAAGAATGGTACAATTGTTTGATAGAGAAAGTAAATTAGAACCAATCACCTTAATTCGAGAGTTTCGGGCAAATGGTAATGGCGTTGAACGATCGAGCCTTACGATAGAACAATTAGAAGGAGAATGGCAAGGAGAAGCCTTCAGTTTATATCCAGACTGGCGAAATAGTCAACCTTATCCTACTTATTTAACTATCAAAAAAGAGGAAAATAAAGTAATTCAGACTTTAAAAACACCAGAATTAAACTTAACTTCTAAGGGAATAATTGAGGGAAATACAATCACTTTTTCCGAAAATAATCATGATATTAGAGTGTTATTATTACCCGATGGAGCATCTTCTACCACTCCTCTAAAAATAGAAAATCGTCAACACTTTTTTTTAGAATGTGGTTGGTTAGTTGAACCTAATTTAAGACTGCGTTTAATTCGTCAATATGATAATGAAGGAAGATGGACTAATGTAACTTTAATTAAAGAGAAAAAAGTTAACTAAATTTACCTTATGTAAATCAATACGAGATTAGAAATAATTTACTAGCTTTATATAGTGGTTGTCATCTCGACTATAATCGTGGTAGCAATGGCGTAATGTTACATCAGTCAATTTTCCTTGTTGAATTCATTAAAAAACCCCTATTTGGGGCTGAATTACAAGAAGAAAAAACAAACTATTAAATTAAATTATTTATCTGACAACAACACTGGCGGCAGGACAAGCATCAACAATACCAGAAGGGGTTAAGTTAGTGGGAACAGCTAAAGAATCAGCGATCGCATCACTTTGGCAAATTACCTGACCATATTGACCGGAAGCATGAGCGATACCACCGGAATAAGCACGGGTACCATCATTAGCCGAATTGGTATTTGCTGGTGCAACAGTTGCACTAACACCAGAAGAAGCAGCAATACCAAAGTTAGGACCGTTGGTGATATATTCAGTAGGGATAACAACTCCTAAGTTGGCAGTAGTAGTAGCAAATGCCTGACGCTCGAAGTGATAAGCCTGTTGAGAGCGGTTAACAGTACCAGTTGCATTTTTGATTTCAGTCTCTCTAGCTTTACCAACTTGTCCTAATAAGTTGGGGAGAGCAACGGCGGCTAATACACCGATAATGATTACTACCACTAATAGTTCAATTAAGGTAAAACCTTCACTGTTAGCTTTTTTGTTGCGGAGGTAGGATAAATATTTTAAAGTTACTTCGGGTTTCATAATTTAAACCTATAATTATTATTATCTTATATTACCCAAAATCTAAATAAACCTATCATTTTTAAGATTTTCTATTGCTGATAATTCTGAAAATAGAGAAAATCAAAGAATCTAAACTGATATTATATTAATTTCTCAACTATATAAAATTTCATGACCACAGAAACCATTAAATTACCACGCACGAGCGAATCCGAACATTTAAAGAAAATTCGTCATACCACTTCTCATGTTATGGCGATGGCGGTACAAAAATTATACCCTAATGCACAGGTAACGATCGGTCCTTGGACAGAAAACGGATTTTACTATGATTTCGATTTGCCCGAACCTTTAGCAGAGAAAGATTTAAAGGTAATCAAAAAAGAGATGACGAAAATTATTAACCGTAAATTACCTGTAATTCGGGAAGTCGTCACGAGAGAAGAAGCCCAAACTCGAATCAAAAATATTAATGAACCTTATAAATTAGAGATTTTAGACACGATTAAGGATGATACGATTACAATTTACCATTTAGGGGAAGAATGGTGGGATTTATGCGCCGGCCCTCACGTTGACACTACCGCAGATTTGAATCCAAAAGCGATCGAGCTTGAAAGTATTGCCGGTGCTTACTGGCGTGGTGACTCTAATAACAAGCAATTACAAAGGCTTTACGGTACAGCATGGGAAACTCCTGAACAATTGGCAGAATACAAAAGACGTAAAGAAGAAGCCTTAAAACGAGATCATCGTAAATTAGGAAAAGAATTGGGTTTATTTATTTTTGCAGATCCCGTTGGTCCTGGTTTGCCATTATGGACACCAAAAGGCACCGTAATTCGCTCAACTTTAGAGGATTTTCTCAAAAAAGAGCAAATGAAACGGGGTTATCTACAAGTTGTTAGTCCTCACATCGGCAGAGTCGATTTATTTAAGATTTCTGGACATTGGCAAAACTATAAAGAAGATATGTTTCCCATGATGGCGGATAACGCCGAGGAAGCAGAAAAAGAAGTCGGTTTCGTCTTAAAACCCATGAATTGCCCGTTTCATATTCAAATCTATAAAAGTGAACTACGATCGTACCGTGACTTACCCATGCGTTTAGCTGAATTTGGTACAGTGTATCGTTATGAACAATCAGGGGAATTGGGAGGGTTAACAAGAGTTAGAGGCTTTACAGTGGATGATTCTCACCTCTTTGTAACTCCTGATCAACTCGAATCAGAATTTTTCAGCGTAGTTGACTTAATTTTATCTGTATTCAAAAGCCTACAACTTAAGAATTTTAAAGCACGTCTAAGTTTTCGAGATCCAGCCTCCGACAAATATATTGGTGGTGATGAAGTGTGGGAAAAAGCCCAAAACGCTATTCGTAACGCTGTACAACATCTTGATATGGAATACTTTGAAGCGGAAGGAGAAGCGGCATTTTATGGGCCTAAACTCGATTTTATCTTTCAAGATGCTTTAGAAAGAGAATGGCAATTAGGAACAGTTCAAGTTGACTACAATTTACCAGAAAGATTCGATCTTGAATATACTGCCCCTGATGGTACTCGTCAACGTCCGATTATGATTCATCGTGCGCCCTTTGGTTCTTTAGAGCGTCTTATTGGCATTTTAATTGAGGAATATGCGGGGGATTTCCCCTTGTGGTTAGCACCTATTCAAGTGCGTTTAATGCCTGTTAACGATGATTTTTCGGGATACTGTGAAGATGTTTGCCAAAAAATGTTACTCGCTGGTATTCGTGCTGAAGTTGATAATAGTAATGAAAGACTAGGCAAGATGATTCGTAACGGTGAAAAGCAGAAAATCCCTGTTATGGCAGTGGTTGGTGGTAACGAAGTAGAAAATAATACTCTCAATATTCGTACTCGTGCTTCTGGAGAGTTAGGTGCTATTTCTGTTTCGGAAGTTATCGCTAAAATGACCAATGCGATCGATAATCATGGTAGTTTTTAGTTAAAAACAAAAATTTTTCCTTATAGAAAATAAAAAGAGGTGAGCAATGCTCACCCCATAATTGTTAATTATTAATTAATTACTATGATGACCAAACACCACTAGCTACTTCAATTAACGGTTTTAAGTGGGGAGTTTGACATAGGAAAAAGGCAAAAAATGCACCACCACAAGCACCTAATAAGAAACCTCCTGCAAATTCACTCCAACCTTCTTTAGTAGCTAAATCTAGGGGTACGTTAGGAGTTGTAAGGGTTTCAGTAGGTTTACCTACTCCCACAGCACCATAGATAGATAAGCAAATGGTGAGGATGGAAACTATACCAATAGTGGCTAATAAACCAGCAGTAGGGCCATATTCCGTTAAACGGAGAGGTCCTAATACGGCAAAAGGCCCGTATAATAAATAACCATGAGCCATACCAACTTCTAACCCACGACGATTAGGGGATAAACCTTGACGGTAGGCAGGAAGGGCATTAATAAAGGCTTTTGTAAAAGCAGATCCATTTACGGGAGTAGAGAGATTTCCTACTTGAGGATCGTTACCGCAATTAACTACATCAATACTCATTGCTTTTTATGTAATCTCCTTAAAGTTTTTATCAAAATTTGACTATTTTTAGGTTACTTTAACTCGATCGGAGTCGGATCAGAATTTTTTGTTAAGAATCTTTATATTTGATCCTTTTTGGTCTATCTTCACAGTAATATCCTTTTAGGTTAATTTTATTTTTTAGTATAGGAACATATTAAACATGATCGGAGATTTTGCTGCATCTTTTCTACCTACTGTCTTCGTTCCCATCGTTGGCTGGGTTTTCCCTGCGGTAGTTATGGGATTGTTATTTTTACACTTTGAAAGTGAAGCGTAATAGTACTTTTAACAGTTAACAATTAATCATTACATGAGGACAGAAGATAGGGAATAGGAAATAGGCAATAGTTTTGGCAAGGGTGAGACGATCGCTTTTTGCCTTACCCTCACCAAAAGAATCTTAAATTATCCCATCAAAATAACGTTATCAATAACGTGAATGACTCCGTTATCGGCTTCAATATCTTGCATAATGACAGTGGCATTTTTCACCTCAAAACCATCGCTACAGTCGATCGAAATCGGTGATCCTTCAATAGAGATTACAGAATCCATATTTTCTAAATCGGCTTTCATCAATTTTCCTGACACCACATGATAAGTTAAAATTCGAGCTAATTGGGGTATATTTTGGAGTAAAGTTGTAATGGTGCCGGGGGGAAGTTTAGCAAAAGCATCGTCAGTGGGTGCAAATACGGTAAATTTACCTTCACTTTTCAAGACATCAACTAAATTAGCGGCGGTAACGGCGGCAACGAGGGTTTTAAAGTTATCGTTATTAACGGCAATATCGACTATATCTGGCATAATAATGGTACTCCTAATGGTAGATTAACATTTAAGAAAATGGGATTAATCATGTGAACTATGGTAATGTTGGGCAATGCCCAAGCTACTTAAAATTTTTGTGTCTTTGCAAGAAAAAGATTAACGATAATTTTGGGATTGAATATCTCTTAATCTTGCCTCTGGGCGCTTGAATCTATCCATTTGCATTTCAAAGAATTGACGATTTTTCATTAAATGTTTGGGATTTTCGTCATCAAGAGGATAAAGTAAAGCCGTGCGTAAAGCCTGAATTACTGCTGAGGTTACATTGTACATCGATCGTTGAAAAGTAATACCAAGCTGAATTAACATATCATCTTCTCCCCGACAGTGTTTTTGATAGTATTCCACAAGATAAGGGGGTAAGAAATGCAACATATCATCCATTAAAAGAGTGGGGGGGATTCCGGCACTACCCACAGGAAAGACATCTGCATAGAGGATACCATAATGGAAGTCTTTTTGCTCACGGGGTACTTGATTTGCCTGTGCATTGTAAGATTTTGTACCTCGAAATGGAGATGTGCGATAAAATACTGCTTCTACATAGGGTAAAGCGGCTTCATATAGCCATGTAAAACCCTTTGATTTGGGGATAATTTCATAACATTTGTCATTAATATATACATGATGATATATTGGTCTTCCTGCGATCGCAAATATGCCATTGACGAGGAAATTCATGGCATCAGGCACACCTTTAAAACCGCCTTCGTCATAAATATCGGACATCTCGAAGAAAACCGGTGCCATAACTTCCCAGAATAACCCTAAATTAGCATAATAGGATAATTGTCTGACTTGCTCTAAAAACATCTCAGGAAATACTTTATACAAGCCTAACATGAGAGGATTGCCTTTAAAGTAGGCTTTGATAGCTACATCTGCATTAGCTTTATATTCATCGCTATCGAGATAAGCGTCAAATTTGCCCATACCCATATCTCTACCATGCCATAGCATTGCTCTCATACAAGCCTCAGCAAACTCCATATTAATTCGATCGTGCAGTAAATGGTGAGCTAATTTTGGCATTTTGCTAGTTTCTCCTTTTTCCATAAAAGTGAGTAACTCAGGATGTGCTGTTGCTTTACCTCTCCATATTCTTAAATCAGCGCTATCTCCTGCGTAATGGTTGGGCAAATCAAGATACTCTTGAGAGATAAAATATTTAAAAAAGGGTATAGGATTGAGAAAAACTCTTTCAGCGATATAAAGTAAATCTCGCCAATAGAAATCCATCGGCACAGCGTAGGCTTTATAAATACCAATAATTTGCATAAGATTTTCTGGGGTATCTGGTAACATAGAACCACCAGCTTCTAAACGGTGAATAACATCAGCAAATTCGTGAGTAGAAGGGGGAATTTTCGTTTTTGTTTTCATGATGTTTTGGGTTGTAAGATTTTTATTGATTTATTTTTGTTTCTAACAAAGACGCAAAGGCATAAAGAAGTACTAAAGCTAAAAAAGGGCGATCGAAATGCTAGTATTTAGAGTTAGATTCGTCAGAAAAGAAGGTTGTAAACCAAAGAAAATAATCAAAATAGCAAATACGAAGGCAGGAAAACGCTCATAGGAAGCAACTTTTGGTAAATATCCCTTTTGATTTTCCATTCTGCCAAAAAATACTCTGTTTAAAAGAATCACAAAGTAAACTGCTGTTAAACCAGTTGCAATTAAACAAATGAGAGTATAAACAGGAAAAATGCTAAAACTCCCCTGAAAAGAAAGAAATTCACCGATAAATCCTACCATACCCGGAATACCAGCACTTGCCATCACGGCTGTAATCATTAAACCACCGACAAACGGTAAACCACGATAAGGATTCATTAAACCGTGTAACTGAGATAATTCTCTTGTGCCTGTTTTTTCCTCAATGATACCCACCAAATTAAACAATAATGCCACTATTAAACCGTGAGCAAACATTTGACAAATTGCTCCTGTTATGCTTAAAGATGTACCTGCCGCAGTTGCTAACACCACAAAATTGATATGGGCAAGGGAAGCATAGGAGATCATCTTCTTGATGTCAGTCTGAGAAATAGCGACTAATGAACCGTAAATAGCACTAATTACCGCCAAAATGGCTAAATAAGGTGATATGTCTCCCCAAACGTCAGGAAATAACTGTAACCCGAAACGAATTAAGCCGTAAGTACCAAGTTTTGAGACAATCCCCCCTAATAACATAGAAACGGGCGTTGATGATTCTGTATAAGCATCAGGCAACCATGTATGTAAAGGAAAAATGGGAATTTTGATGGCAAATCCGATTACGATCGTTAATAATAGTAAGACTTGTTTAGCCTGGGGTAAGATTCCTGTTGTGATGTCAACAATGTCAAAAGTGTTGCCATCAGTGAGAAAATTTAATCCTAAAAATGCTGTTAAAACAAAGATGCCGGAAAAAGCAGTGTACAGTAAGTATTTGATGGCGGCATAACCACTTTTGTCTTTTCCCCATATAGATATTAATAGATAAATGGGTACAAGTTTGATTTCATATAAAATGAAAAATAACAGAAGATTTTGAGCAATTAATGCACCATTAATACAACTACTTAAAAGTAAGATTAAAATGCAGTAAAGTTTTGGTTTAGGTAGTTTTTTACCATCAACTTCACTGCTATAGAAACTGAGGGTAATAATCAAACAATTAAGTATAATTAAGGGTAAAGATAAACCATCAATTCCTATCGTATAATTTAATCCGACAAAGGGCAACCATTCTAAAGATAACTCTGATTGTAAACCTATTTTTGTATGGTCGAAATTAAAGCCTATTAAAAGGCTGATAATAAAGGTTATACCGCTAAAAATTAGGGCAATATTCTTATTAATATTGCTTTCTTTTTCACTAGGGATAATTCCTATAACGATCGCTCCAATAATCGGTAATATTAGAAGTAAATTAAGCATTGTTCAAGAATTAAAATTTTATTAATTTAATTGAATGTATCTTTTTCTAAATTATCTATAGCAATCCTAAATTATTTATCTACTTTATAAGCTCATTTTTTTAATAGGGTGGAAGAATTAAAACAAAACTTATTTGTACAATTTATTTAGACTTACTACACTTATTTTTATTGAGTTAAGGTAAATATTATGGCAATAAATATTAATCCTAAAAGAATTGAAAAAATATATAATTGTGATTGTCCAGATGTGCTATATTTAAGAGCCTGTCCACCAAAAATAGTACTAAAACCCACTAAATTTACTGCACCATCTACTATATATCGATCGAACCAATAAGTTAGTTTTGCCGTAAAATTTACTAACGCCACGATCGTGATTTTATAAATATCTTGAATATATAAATCATTGGCGAACAAATTACGAATAACTTCAGGGATAATAGTAATAGTTTGTTCCGTTGATTTTTTGCCATAAATTAGAATAGCTAATCCGGCACCAATTAAAGTAGATACAGTATAAAAAATACCCAAATTTAACTCTAAATTAATCAGTTTAAATTGAGCTAAAACTAATGGTAAATGTAAGGTAACACCCATTAAAACCATCATCGGTAATATCATCGCCCACAATACTTCTGGCGATCGAACTGTCATTGGTTTTACTTCACCTAGAAATACCAGAGCAAAAGTTCTTAATAATGAAAAAACAGTCAAAGCATTAACTAAGAGTAAAACGGCAAATAACCAAGGTTGAGAAGAAAGCAAATCATCCCCAAGACGAGGAAGAATCCAAAAACCACCAAGAGGAGGAAACCCGACTAATCCAAAAGTACCTACTAAAAAAGAGATACCTGCGAGGGGGCGACGTTTCCATAAACCTCCCAACTGTGTCAAATCTTGAGTAATGTTACTGATAATAACTGTACCGATACTCATATACAGTAAAGCCATGGCAACGGCATAAACCGCTATCAAAAGTAACGCTGTTTTCTCGTGATTTGTGCCAATAGCGATGAATACTAATCCCATATAAGCACTTACAATATAAGATAATACTCGTTTTATATCCACTTGAGCAATGGCAATTAAAGAGGCTAACACTGCTGTCACCGCACCGATAATAACAACTATCTGCGATACAACTGATGACATTTCTAGCACTGGCTGTAACTGGATCAACACATAAGCACCGACAGGAACAACGATCGCATTTCTGAGAATAGAAGCAGGTAAAGGGCCTTCCATCGCTTCATCTAACCACAACTGCAAAGGAATTTGGGCACATTTTGCGATCGGTCCAGCAATAAGAGCTAAACAGAGTAAAGTAGAGAAAGTAGCATCAATGGGAGAATTATTTGCCCAGAATGCTAAATAGTTATAATTCCATGTGTTAGAAAAGGGATAAATGGCAATTACCCCCATTAATAATAAAATATCTCCTACCCGTTTTGTCCAAAAAGCATCCCGTGCCCCTGATATTACTAAAGGTTGTGCAAACCAAAAACCTACTAATAAATAAGTACCCAGAGTCAGAATTTCTAAATAGACATAGCTGAAGAATAAGGAATTACACAAAACTAAACCGCACATTCCAGCCTCGAAAAATCCCATGAGTGCGTAAAATCTTGCCCAACCCCAATCCATCTCCAGATAACCAACAGCGTATAATTGACACAAGACATTTAGTCCTGTAATCAAAGCTAAAGCACCTACGCTGATAGAGGAAATTTGCACATCAAAGGAGACATTTAAACTAGCAACTTTTAACCATGTAAAACGTAATTCTTGGGCAGGTTTTCCCCAAATTTGATACAAAGCAATAACACTATGGATAAATGCCATTGATGTCATCAGAATATTAATATAACCTGCCGGCCGTGAACCCGTTTTACGAATGATACCGGGAGACCAAAGTAAACCAATTAACCCTCCTATAAGGGTATAACAGGGTATAAACCAAATAGTTTCGTTAAAAAAATTCATGATTATTGATTAATAATTCCTATATTAATTATTTGTTTGTACATTATTGCTATTGATTTTTTTGTATTTATGATACTTAATATATAGACTAATGTCAATGGTCAAAATAAAAAAATATAGATTTATCATTAGAGTAAATACTATAGTAAAGTAATCGTGGAAAATAAATGAAAAACAATAGATAACAAAATCAGATTGATTATTTAGTAATAGCTTATATGAAATATTGTGTAATTTACGATGGTAATTGTAACTTTTGTGTAAATTTTGTTCAACTCTTAGAAAAATTCGATCGAGGTAAACTATTTAATTATATTCCCATGCAAGAAACCAAGGTTTTAGAACAATTAAATATTACTACGGAAGATTGTCAATTAGGTATGATTGTTATTAATCAGGATAATTTAAGTGAACGTTGGCAAGGGGATAAGGCCGCTGAAAAAATTATTGAATTATTACCGAATGGTCAAATATTTATCACTGCTTATCGAGGAATTCCGGGTTTGGGGTGGTTAGGAGAAAATAGTTATTTACAAGTTCGAGATAATCGTTATAAATGGTTTGGTTATCGAAAGCAAACTTACTATTCTTCCTATGGATTTGGGTGTCAAAATAATTCCTCTTGTTCAACGAAATAATTTAATAAAAACGTTAAATTATGCTATTATTTTAAGCAATAATTATATATGGATTTTTTAAGATTAAAATCTATTATTTTTACTCGGTTAGAAAAATTATTCGGATTTGATTTACGCTCTTTAGCTTTATTTAGAATTTGTTTAGGAATTTTAATTTTAATTGATTTAACCGTACGTTTTCAAGATTTAAAAGCCCATTACACAGATTTTGGTGTTTTACCACGGGATGTATTACTTACAAGACATTTTAATCCTTGGTTTTGGTCAATTCACTTATTTAGTGGACAAAGTCTATTTCAAATAGCTCTATTTTTGATGACCGGTATCTGTGCGATCGCATTAATTTTAGGTTATCAAACTAGATTATTTACTATTTTGTCATGGTTTTTTTTGGTTTCTTTACAAAATAGAAACCCCTTGATTAATAATAGTGGAGATGTTTTATTTCGTTTGCTATTATTCTGGTCAATATTTTTACCATTAGGATCTTATTATTCTGTTGATTATGCTTTAAATTTAGCAAAAAATAAACTATCAAAAAAGATTTTTTCAGGGGCAACTATAGCATTAACTTTTCAAATTTGTTTAATATACTGGTGTGCTTGGCTTTTCAAATCTGATCCCATTTGGCGTGTAGAAGGAACTGCTGTTTATTATGCGTTGAGTTTAGATTTATTTGCTACTTCTTTTGGTAAATATTTATTAAATTTTCCTGAACTTTTAAAGTTTTTAAATTTTGCTACGCTTTCGATCGAATTAATTGGGCCTTTTTTTCTATTTATGCCAATTTTTACAGATTCTTTTCGATTGGCAACTGTTATAGTTTTTATTGGATTACATCTGGGTTTTAGATTAGCTTTAATTATCGGAATATTTTATTTAGTTAGTTGTACTGGTTGGTTAATTTTTATTCCTAGTTTTGTATGGGATAAACTCAGTCTTAAATTAAGATTATCAACATCTAATTATCTTAAAATTTACTATGACGATCGAAACATTTTAGTAAAAAAAATTTTGTTTATAATCACAACTTTTCTGATATTACCACCAGAGATCTTAAATCCTTTAGAATCTGATAATCAAACAAAGTCTTGGTATATTATCAATGAAAAAAATCAAAAAATATATACTAATTTTCGAGCCTTAATTTATTTATTTACCTTATCTCCTTTATTATTTTTTATCAAACCACTTTTTAAGTTGAGCATTGGAAAAATTATCGTAAAAAAACTGTATAATTTCCCAAAGAAAAAAATCTCTATTTTTAGTTCCTTGATCGAACGAGTTAATTTTCATTCCTCTACTATTCGATATTCTTTAATTAATAGTTTTATTTGCCTATTTTTATTTGTTTGTATCTATTACTCGAACTTAACAGGTTTTAATTTTCTCAATGTTAATGTCCCTCCCTTTATACAAAATCTAACTTTAGCTTTAAGATTAGATCAAAAATGGAGTATGTTTTCTCCTTACCCTTATTTAGAAGATGGGTGGTTTGTGATTACGGCGAAGCTAAAAAATGGAGCAGAAATTGATTTATTTAATGAAGGTAAAAGTATTAGTTGGGAAAAGCCAAAATTAGTGTCAGCTACTTTTAAAAATCAACGTTGGCACAAATATCTGGAAATTTTATCTTCAAAAACCTATAGTGACGATCGTCTTTATTATGCTCAGTATCTTTGTCGTCAATGGAACTCTGAACATAAAGGAGAAAACCAACTAGATACATTCAAAATCTATTATATTTTAGAAAAGACTTTACCTAATTATGAAAAACCATCCTTACAAAAAATAATCTTGTGGGAACATTTTTGTTTTAAACCTCCCTTATAAAAATCCAGAATCTTCAATTCGTGAGAAAAAATCTAAAAAGCACATCGAAACACCCTCGAAATTTTAGATGATTATTAATCATTCCAAGTAATAGAAATTGCCGTAGTACAAGGTACACTTGAACCACCTGAAGGAGTTATTGATTGAACAGCTCTAGAGCCTGATGAAACATTAGTTATTGTGGGACTGCCGAATCCCGCCGACGTGATCGTATTAATAACAGCAGTTCTTCTTGATGAAGTATTGGTCGCAGTTCCGACTACGTCAGGGACAGTACAGAGAGCAACAGGAGGAGATGTAGTTGTACCTGTTGTACCTGTTAACCCCGTTGTAGTGGTAAGACCCGTTAATCCTGTTGTAGTGGTAAGACCGGTTAATCCTGTGGTTGTTGTCGTGGTAGTAAGGCCAGTTAATCCCGTTGTAGTGGTGAGACCGGTTAATCCTGTGGTTGTTGTAAGACCGGTTAATCCTGTGGTTGTTGTAAGACCTGTTGTACTTGTTGTCGTCGCCGTTGTTGTAGCAGTAGTCGTACCTGTTGTACCTGTTGTCGTCGCCGTTGTTGTAGCAGTGGTCGTACCTGTTGTACCTGTTGTCGTCGCCGTTGTTGTAGCAGTGGTCGTACCTGTTGTACCTGTTGTCGTCGCCGTTGTTGTAGCAGTGGTCGTACCTGTTGTACCTGTTGTCGTCGCCGTTGCAGACGCTATATTTTGCGTAAAGCTACGAGTACTTAAGCTAATAGGATCACTATTTCCGATAAAACCATATAAATAAACTTCGGCTTGACGTTGAAGAGAAGGAGTACCACTGGCAGGTGCTATACAAAAACGAAATCCTCCAGCACCAGCTAATGTCCACCCCGTTGTACAAGTGGGCAAGGGATTTGGATTTGTTGCTATAATACCATCAATTAAAGTATCTGTACTGGTTACTGATGCAAGACAATCATTCGGGTCTGGAGTCAATGTATTAGAAGCACCGTTTCTTACTCTAGTACGTCTAACCACTCCTGGTTTAAGCCAAATTTGAGTACCTGATGCAATATCAGCAAAACTGTAAGTAACTGTTTGAGTAGCATTGCAAACTGTATCCGTTGGGAAATTTAACACCAATTGATTAGTACTATTTTCCAACCGTTCTGCTTGAACTATATCTTGTTTAATATATCTGAGAGCTCGTTCTATTTCTGCTTGTCGAGTTCCCCTTGCCTGATTTCTAGCATCCTGTCTGAAAATATTAATGGTAAAAGATCCTGCTAGAGTGAGAACAAGAACTGTCATCATCGCCGCAACTAATAATTCTGTGAGAGTAAAACCCTTAATAGTTAAATTCTCATTATCGGGATCAATTGTATTTTTGGGATCAGGATTATTTTGATTCATGAGCTTAATAGGGATCTCTAAAAATTATATGATGATCGTATATAAGTATGAAAATTTAATTATTAGCTGAAATTGTCTTATTTATTCTCAAAAGTCTAATAATTGTTATTGTCATATCTCAGATTTTCTGTATTATTACAATTAGTTGATGAAATACTAGCGTTGTTTTGTTGACTTCCCCCTTCGATCGCAGGAACATTGGTATATTCTCCTGTTCTCATTAAAGCCAAAGGAGCAGAAATAACTATACACTTACTCTGTTTGGTACTTTCATTATAAATAACGATCGTTTGGTTAGATGCCACCGCAACTTCACCACTAAAATCATAGATAATTTGTCCTGCACCACTGGTTTTTATATTTAAAAGATTCTCTGTGCCTCGTCTTACAAGAATATTTCTCGTTTCTAAAATACAGTTACGAGGAATATCATCAGTTGTGGAAGCAGTTCCTCGATCGTCTGTGATATTACTACCGGTAACGGTATAGAATAAATTATTACCGGTCGTTGTTCCGGTAACGTTATCAATGGTAACAGTACAATCTTGACTATATTTAATGGCGTTGCCTTGAGCCACTCTTAAAGCTGATTCTAAATCTTGGGCTGCCGCCTTTAATTTTTCCTGTTGAAACATTCCTATAATAGACGGAGAAGCAACAGCACTCAAAATTCCAGCAATAACTAGAGTAACTAATAATTCCATTAAGGTAAAACCTTGCTCTAGTTTTAATTTATGCTTTTTATGGGGGACAAGAATAAGTTCCATTCGGAATTACCTCCGTATAAGTACTAAAAACATCACCTGCTGAACTTACTCTACTACCACTAGTAGGATAGGAAACTCGATATTGAATTCCTAGTCTATTTTCAGTGGCGGTATAAGTTCTAGTAATATTATAAGTTGAGTTGGAGAAACTAAAATTTGATCCAGTGGTGGGATAGGCAGTAATAATTGAATTCTGAAAGTTACTTCCATAAGTTCCACAAGTTCCTGCGGTATAACTAGAAGCTAAAAAATTAATACTGTCAATATCTTTATCAACCCACGCTATAGCCTGAGATTTTTCTTGAGAGCGAATATTAACCATTGCTGATAACATCATAGCCTGAGCTAAACCCAACAAAAACCCTGTGGCGACTAGCATGGAAACAGTTACTTCTAACAAGCTAAAACCTTGTTCTTTATTTGTTACTTGCCTATTGGAGATAGATTTAATCTGAGTTTTTAAAGAATTCATTAAACCGATTAATTTTACTTCTTCCTTGATATTTTTAAGAATCGGATTTTTCATAGTTTTCCGTCCTCATTACTCTCGATCGTTTTTTAATATAGAGCTAAATGGCCAAAAAAGAGGAAATTTTTATTTTCCCCTTCTTAAGATCAATTATGAAATATTCAGATTTGAATTAGTTGGGTTTTTCAATGCGCTCCCAACCATCAGGAGAACCCAAAGCTGGACTAACAACATTGTTAAGATAAGTTGCTAATTCGGCGTTGGTAGCACCTGTACCTAAATGGGCAACGTGGTTACCTTGACCACCGCCATCCCAACTGTTAATCCAATATACCCCTCTGTTATTAGGATTCTGAGTGCCACCAGTGGACATATTAAGACCTCCAGTACCAGCATAACAACCTTGAGCTTGACCACCACCATTAATATCTAAATCATAGGTAGGAGCATGAATAAAAGCAGAACAGATAGAAGCATTACCGCCAAGGTGAATATCTCCGTTAGCTGACTTACCAATAATTCTTAACTGTAATTCTCCAGTGTTGGCAGGATAAACTAAGTTACCGCCACTGATTTGGATACGAGAGTTTTTAATGGCGGATTGTCCACCTTGTAGATCAATATCACCACTTACATATACTGTTACTTTGTCGTATTTACCACTAGGTACACCAACTCGATCGGGTACATTAACAGTAAAATCTCCTGTAATAGAACTAATTGTATAACGATATTCACGAGTTCCATCCGCATTGGTGATGTAAGGAGCAGCTGAACCAGTAGCACTAATATCCGTAGCACTAGGAACAGTAACACCACTGGTAGAAGTTATAGCTCTGAAATTAGCTGTAGGAGTTGCAGGAGTTGCAGGCATAGTCATGTTTGTACCAATGATCTTATAACCTGATACGTCAAAAGGAGAACTAGAAAAAATATTGCCAGAACTAGGACAAGTTACGAGAATATTTGTTCTAATATCCGATGAACTAGAAGGAGATTTTACCCAAAGTCCAATGCCTTCTCCATTAACCGAAGGAATGGAGTCCGCCACAGAACGAGTATTACTAACAACAGGAAATGTTACGTTTGTATAATATTCAGCCCCAGAACCATTTGTTCCGCCGACTCTTCCGCCTATTTGCATCGTACCGTTATCATAAGTTAATAAACGATAGGAAAGAGACTCTCCAGAGGGAAGATTGGGGAGACTTGCCCATGTAGTAGTAGGAGTTCCTGAATTTCCAGCCGTTACACCAATGCCCGTACTCAAGTTAGATACAACAGTATTTGCTGTTGGCGTAGCGGTAGTAGGGAGGTTGTTACAAGCACTACTAGAAGAACCACTGGTGTTTGCTTGAAAAGAAGGACTTGAGGTTAGTTGATTGTTACCTTGTAACTCAGTGATTTTAGCGGCAATGGCGGTATTATTCCAGTTAGTGCTAGGCAAGGTGAGTAAAACAGGGTTTTTTCTTAAAAAGTCTTGTATCTGTGTTGCTCCAGCCTGTACTGCTTTTTCGGCTTGTACTGCTTGTTGAGTATTAGTTGCAGTTAATTTATTACTGTTTGCCTTTGCTACCATAACAACTCCCGCAGTAATAGCCACTAAAGAAAATCCTAATACGGCAAGAAATGTAAAACCTTTTTCTTCTTTAAGGTTCGCTCTATATATTAGGGTTAGTAAATTATTAAAGTTTTGGTTAATTTCATTTATTTTTTTATTCATGGCTTTATTCTCTTTATTCGTTTATTATTTAGAATTATTTTGATTTACATTACTTGAGCGTTCACTATTCCCTGTTTTACCTCTATGCTTTTAATGGTGATATAAATAATATAAATTTTTGTTACTGATATAGCATTTCTGAATGTTTTATGATACTTATCTCCTCATTCAAATTACGAGTCAATAGTAATTGCCGAGAAGATACCATGAAACAAGTGGATTTGTTATATTTACTTAATTAATTTTAAAAAATGGAATTCTATCTACTATAATGTACTGATTATTAGGAAAAACATACAGTATATTCACTTAAATTTTATATGAAGTTTCTGTAAAGTTTATAAAGAGATTATTTAATATTTAGGTAGTGAGTATTTGATCTTAAATATTCGTTAACAAGAAAGATGAAAGATAAAAATTTTGGTTGTTATTCTACGAATATAATATAAATTGAGCCTTGAGAACTTAATAACTATGTTGATTATGAGAAGGTAGTGATTTTAACTAAGTAATGTAAACTTGATCTCCTAAAAGCTATTTTCATTCACATCAGAAGTATTCAATAATTTGATTTATATGATATTCTTTTTTACATTTCTCATAGTATCGTTGCTAATTATTAATTGTTCATTAGTTTATAAATTTCTCGACGGGAAAGGTTTGTCTCTTTAGCTAAAAGTTGACTAGCTTCGGTTTTACTCATTCCTTGCTCGATTAACTGAATCATTTCCTCTTTAATTTCCGTTTCTGAAAGATTAATTTGATCGAAATCTTGATTTCCTTCTAAAATAATTGTATATTCTCCTTTCGGCTCTCGATTTTGATATAGTTCGATCGAGCTTTGAATTGTACCACGCCAAATAGTTTCATGAAGTTTCGTTAATTCTCTAGCTAAAACAATGAGGCGATTGTTGTCAAAAAATTGAGAAAAATCCGTAAGGGTTTTGATAAGGCGATGGGGTGCTTCATAAAAAATCATTGTCCGTTTTTCTCGTTGTAAACTTTGCAGTAAGTCATCTCTTAATTTTTTTTTCGTGGGCAAAAATCCTTCAAAACAGAATCTTTCTGTGGTTAAACCAGAAGCAATTAAACCATTAATTCCGGCGATCGCTCCAGGTATGGGTATAATGTTAATATGGGCTTCTATACAAGCTAAGACTAAATTGTAGCCCGGATCTGAAATAGCTGGAGTACCTGCATCGGTGACTAAGGCAATATTTAAGCCACTCAATAATTTATCCAATAATTCTTTAACTCTTGCTTGATGGTTATGTTGATGATAACTGATGGTTGGGGTTTTGATTTGATAATGATGTAATAATTTCCCCGTGTGTCGGGTATCTTCGGCGGCGATTAAATCTACAGTTTGTAAGGTTTCGATCGCACGAAATGTAATATCTTTTAAATTTCCGATGGGAGTAGCTACGAGATAAAGTATTCCTGTCACGATGATAATTGACAATTTACAATGAACAATGAACAATGAACAATGAATAATAAACAATAAATAATTAAAATCAACTATTATTATTAATTTTATGAGCCAATTTACCCTTAATCTTCTTCAAGGTTCAATATCTTTCAATTTTAGTATTAGTGCGGCCGAAAAACTTAAGGAAGAAATCGCTGTTTTGATGGAAAGTTTAAAAGTTATTGCTATACAAGCTAAAAGTGGTGGTAAACCTAAGCAACAAAAACCGATGGAATATCAACATACTGGAGATGTTTTCTTTGAAGTTTTTTGTAATCCAAATATTTATGCTAGTCCTTTTTCTGCTAAAGTTTTGATTACTATCAGAGACGATCGTTTAAGATTAACTTCGGAAGCAGAGTTAACTCGTTTAATGGAAGATTTAGATCAATACTTAAATAATTAGGAATTAGTAATGAAAAAACAAAAAAAAAGGTATTAGGTGTTAGGTATTAGGTTAAATGCAAACTGTTAATTTATAACAAATTTATGTTTCAATTCTTATAATTTTGATAATGCAAACATTCTAACGTTTATTTTATCTGAAATTTATTATAACTACCTGTAAAAGAGCCAAACAAATCAATTTTAAATTATAAATTATCATTAAATTATTAACTATTAATCATTATGGTAAATATTTCTCTTGAAGCCTCAAAACATCCTTTAGCTGAATATATTCATCGTTTGGAATCAGGAAAGAGTCTGTTAACAGATACTCCCCAAAATGTAATAGAAGTGGTAGGTATTTTAAAGTCTTATGGTGTTGTTTTGGATGCCTATTCCAATAACTTGAATTATATTGCTGAACATCAATTTTTAGTTTTATTTCCCTTCTTTAAATATTTTGATGGTAAAATTTCGCCAGATAAACTTTTACGGCATTGGTGGCACGATCGAATTAATTTTGAGTATGCAGAATATTGTATGCGCGCAATGTTATGGCATGGGGGCGGTAAGTTAGATGAATATGTGGATAGTTCAGAGTTTTCGATCGCCACAAAGAAAGCTATTACAGCGAAATTAAAAGGAAACTTAATTATAGGCACGTTAAATAAGTTATTTCCCGAATTTTTGCCCGAACAAATTAAAATGTTAGCTTATTACTCCGCATTAGGTCAATTTTGGCGGATTATGAGTGATATTTTTATAAGTCTTTCCGATAAATATGACAACGGTGAGATAAACTCGATCGAAGAAATAGTAAAACATATCTTAGATGGCTTAGTAGCAGATGCCAATAAACCCATTACTTACGCCGTAGAGATTAATGGCAAAATCCATGAATTAATTCCTCATAGTGCGGGGTTAACCTTCCTTATGGATACAGCAGTACCTTATGTTGAAGCCGTTTTCTTTCGTGGTACTCCGTTTTTGGGTACAGTATCATTTAATGCTCAAGAATATCAAATACCATTTGATCAATCCTTGTTTACCTATGGTGCATTATACGCTGATCCGTTACCCGTTGGTAGTGCTGGTATTCCTCCCACTCTTTTAATGCAAGATATGCGTCATTTTATCCCCGAATATTTACACCAAATTTATCGTCAAAGTTTGCGAGAAGAAGATGATTTATTAGTAAAAATTTGTATCAGTTTTCAAAAATCTATGTACTGCGTAACAACCGCCGCTTTACAAGGATTAGCACCTTATCCCCTAAATACCGATAATACTGAGGAAAAACAAGCCAATCGTAAATATTTAGAACAATGGATGAATCGTTTTACCACTTCTCGTATTTTAGAGGTAAATGAAATAAGTAAATAAAAAAATATGTTAATTAAGTTAACACAAGATATATAGATAAAAGCAAGGTATTAGTGATTAGGTAATAGATAATAGCTGACAGTTGATAGCTAATAGCTACCTAAATCAAAGATTTTTGCGTCAAACTTAGATATAAATAGTTTGAAATAATTTATTTTTAAATTCATAATTATTAATAGTTGATTGATGAAAAATGACTCAAGATAGCAATATTTCTCTTTCCATAATTGTTAAAAATGAGGCAAAAAATTTACCTGATTGTCTCAAAAGTATCCAAAATTTTGTTCATGAAATTATTTTAATAGATACTGGTTCAACAGATAACACAAAAGATATTGCGAAAAATTTTGGAGCAAAAGTATATGATTATTCATGGCAGGATGATTTTGCTGAAGCTAGAAATTATGGGTTAAAATTTGTCAATACAGAATGGGTTTTAGTTTTAGATGCTGATGAAGTTTTAAGTCCTTCTATTATCCCTTATATTCAAGAAGTAATAAAAAAAGAAGATACTCTGGTAGTGAATCTTATCAGGGAAGAAATAGGCGCACTTTCTTCTCCTTTTTCTCAACTATCTCGTCTATTTCGTCGCCATCCTGACATCAAATTTTCTCGCCCTTATCATGCGTTGATTGATGATGCGGTTTTAGCCTTACAAAAAAAAGAAACTTATTGGAAAATTATTGACTTGCCTGATGTTGCTATTCAACATTATGGTTATCAGCCAGAAATTATTGCCTCCCAAAATAAAACACAACGTGCTTTAAAAGCAATGGAATCTTATTTGAGTAAAAATCCTCATGATGCTTATGTGTGCAGTAAATTGGGTGCTTTATATATTGACATGGGAAATGTCAAAAAAGGTCTAAAATTGCTTAAGACGGGCTTAAAATCTAATTTAGGCGATACTCCAACGTTATTTGAACTGCACTATCATCTTGCTAATGCTTTTGTTGAAGAAAAACAATGGGAAACGGCAGTGAAACATTATCAAAAATCGATCGAGTTACCAATTTTAGGTAAACTAAAGTTAGGTGCTTATCTTAATTTTGGTAGTCTTTGTTATCAAAGAAAAGATTATGATAATGCCTTAAAATTATATCAAGCCTGTGTTGCGATCGAGCCTAATTTTGCTTTAGCCTATTATAATCTAGGTTTAACTTATCGTGCAATGGGACGTAATTTTAAAGCTATTGAAGCATATCAAAACGCTATTAAACTAAATTCTGATTATCCTTGGTCATATCAAAATTTAGGAGTATTATTACTTAAGCAAGGAGAAATGGAAGATAGTGTTAAAGCCTTTCAAGAAGCCTATAATTTGCATAAAATCCAAAATCCTATGATAGCTAAACAACTTCAACAAGAGTTAGTCAATATGGGAATAAACTTAATTGATTAGTTTTATGGTGCTTTTCCCATGAATAAATCACATTTTTATCTCTCGCAAAGTCGCAAAGAAGAATGCAAAGTTGGCTTTAAAGAAATGAAAACTGTTTTAAAATATAAAAATAATTTCTAAAATTAATAAAACTTATCCGCACGTTGATGAAGAATACCAACTTCTATAAAATTATTTCCCGTGGGAATATATCCGTTTTTTTGATAAAATTCGAGGCTTTCTTGTCGTGAGTGAAGGTAAAAATGGTTAATTCCTAAATCATAAAAAACTCTTTCAATTTTGTTTAGTAATAAACTGCCAATACCTTTTTCTTGATAGTCAGGTATTACTAACATTTGCTTAATTTTTACTTTGTTATTTTCCTGAATGCCCAAGACACAACCAACTATTTTATTATCATCATAAGCCATTATATGATGAGCAATTCGATCGAGGTTCAAATCTTCAGGAGTAAATTCAATGCCTAAAGGAGTGCGAAGATATTTTTGTCTTATTTCTTTGGCTTGATAATATTCTGTTGATCCAAAGTTGAAGGATTTTATTAGTATGTGATTAGGTAAAATAGACATTAAAAAAAGGTGTTAGGTTTTAGATAATAGGTTTTAGGTGAAATTAAAACTCCTAGTTTATAAAAACGGCATTTTTGAAATGGTTAAGACTATATAAATTAAAGTTTCCTAGGTGTGGTGTGCCTTTGGCATCGATTATTTTCTAGTAATTTATCATAACTACTGTAGAAGAGCCAATATTATAAACTTATTTCATTGTCAATTTTCAATAAATATTTAAACTAAAAATATCTTAAAAATGAGCGATAAATTACTATCTTTAGAATGTAGTAAAAATATTGGCAATCAACGAGATTGGATTTGGAGAGGTTGGCGCATTCGTTATACTTTTCAACGAGTAGCGGTAGAAAATCAATCAAATGATATACCTATTATACTTTTACACGGTTTTGGTGCATCTTTAAACCATTGGCGATATAATATTCCTGTTTTAAGTCAATATCATACAGTGTATGCTCTTGATTTACTAGGTTTTGGCACATCGAAAAAAGCCTATACGGATTATGGTATAGAATTGTGGTCAAAATTAGTCTATGATTTTTGGCATACTTTTATTACTAAACCTTGTATAATCATTGGTAATTCGATCGGATCATTAATTGCTTTAAATACTGTTGCTCAATATCCTATCATCACAAAAGAATTAGTAATGTTGAGTTTACCTGATATTTACTCAAGACAAAAAATTCAACCTTTTATTGAAAAATTAGAAAACCTAGTCGCTTCACCTCTACTTATTCGTCTAATTTTTTATTTAGCACGTCAACCTAGTTTTATTCGTCGTTGCTTAAAAGTTGCCTATATTGATCATACTAATATCAATGATGAATTAGTTAATTTTATCACTAATGCAACTCTCGATCGAGGTTCTGCTCGTGCTTTAATAGCTTTAAGTAAATCTGTTAAAAAGTTTCCTTTTTCTGCGGAAGAATTACTCAAACAAATTGATATTCCTATTTTATTACTTTGGGGTAAACTCGATCGACTTATTCCTCCCAATTATGCTCAAAAATTAGCACAAGTAAACCCAAAAATAGAACTAAAATTGTTAGATAATTTGGGACATTGTATTCATGATGAATCACCTAAATTATTTCATAAAATATTTTTTGATTGGCGAAGAAAATTAATTAATACTAATTGTGAAAGCTGATTTTTAACATACACATTTATTGATTTAAAAACATAGCTATTTTTTTTACTGCTTCGTGTAAAATTTCTGGTGATTTCACTAACGCAAATCTCACATAACCCTCACCACTTTCACCAAAACCAGCACCTGGCGACAAAGCAACTCCATTACTTTTTACTAATTCTACACAAAATTTAATAGAGTCTTTTTGCCATTTTTCTGGTAATTTTGCCCATACATATAAAGTCGCTTCCGGTGTCGGTACATTCCAACCAATTTTATTTAATTCTTCTATTAAAAAATTTCTCCTTTGTTGATAAATTGTGACAGTTTCTTTTACACATTCTTGAGAAGAAGTTAACGCCGTCATCGCACCGTTTAAAATTCCCTTATATTGGTTAAAATCAACTACTGATTTAATTTGTTTTAAAGCAGTAATTAACTGTTTATTTCCAATAGCAAAACCAATTCTAAAACCTCCCATATTATAAGATTTAGAGAAAGTAAAAAACTCGATCGAGATTTCTTTATTTCTATCAGCTTGTAAAATTGAAGGTGGTTTATTATCACTAAAAACTATATCCATATAAGGAAAATCATGGACTAAAATGATATTATTATCTTGACAAAATTGAAATGCAGATTCAAAAAAAGATAAAGAAGCCATGGCACTTGTCGGATTATGAGGATAACTTAAAATCATCATTTTTGATTTAACTAAAACCTCTGGAGGAATCTCATTGAATTGAGGTAAAAAATTATTTTCTGCTAATAATGGCATTCCATAAATTTGTCCTCCGGCAAGATAAATTCCCCCAGCATGAGAAGGATAACCCGGATCTAATAATAAAGCATAATCACCTTGATTAATAATAGCTAAAGGTAAATGAGCAGTGCCTTCTTGACAACCAATTAAAGGTAAAACTTCTGTGTGATAATCAACAAAAATACCAAATCTTTTCTCATACCAATTAGCCACAACTTTTCTAAATTCGACTGTACCACCATGTAATAAATAACCGTGATTTTCTGGATTATTAAGAGATTTTTCGATCGTATTTATAATATGTTTTGATGTAGATATGTCAGATGAACCTAAAGACAAATCAATAATTTTTTTTCCCTGAGAAATCGCTTCTGTTTTCGCCTTATCCATATCAGCAAAAACATTTTTTTCTAAGGGTTTTATTCTTTCTGAAAATTGCATATATATAGTGAATAGTGATTTGTTAATTGTTAATTGTTAATTAATTAAAGGTTTTTTTCAATAAATTCTTTTAATTTTTCCTTGGTAATAGAGCCGTCATTTTTACTAATCATTTTTCCCTGTTTAAATAATATTAAAACTGGTATTCCTTTTACGTCATAAGTAGCTACAGTTTCAGGACTAGCATCTACTTCTAGTTTAACTACTTTCAAGCGATCGCTGTAATTTTCAGCTACCCAGTTTATAGAAGGTGACACAAGACGACAAGGGCCACACCATGAAGCCCAAAAATACGCTAAAACCGTTTGATTTTCTTTAATAACTTCCTTTTCAAACTGAGAATCGTTAATTTCAATCACTTTACTCATTTTTACTAATTCCTTATAAAATTTTTATTAATAGTAGTTCTCGATATAATGCAAAATGAGAACATTTATTATCTTACAATAAACTTAGCAAAGAGCATCGGTGGTAAACGCCACTCTTAGTAATCCAAATCCAGATGTGGCTTGGGTATCTTTGGAAAAATGGAAAAAATTAAGCGAAAAAGAAATTGAATTAAGATCAAAAAGCGATCGCACAGCGCCACTTCGTGATCAACTCAAACCCTTACAAGAGAAAATGCAGGAGTATTTAGAATCAGAATTACAACTAGGATGGTTAATTAATCCACAAGATAAAACCGTTGAAATTTATCGCCAAAATCAAGCTGTAGAAATAGTCAAAATCCCTGTTAATTTATCGGGAGAAAACTTATTACCAAACTTAATAATTTACATCGATTATTAACCTCTATCAAGTTCTAAAAATTGGGTTATAAAAACTTTTCCTTAGAAATTTTTTGTTTTTCTTTCACATAAAAAACATCAGGATTTACCGCCTCTATTTTTCCTCCTTCAATACGCCAACAATTATCAGCAATATCAACTAAATCACTCGCATCATGAGTAACGACTAATAATGTCCAATGTTGTTTTAACCTTGATAATAAATTAACTAATTGTTCTTTCATTAACCAGTCTAATCCCGCCGTTGGTTCATCTAACAGTAAAATATTAGGTTGACGAATTAATTGCACTGCTAAAGATAATCGTCTTTGTTGTCCTCCACTAAGGGCGTGGGGAGGAGTATCATAACTAAGATGATCTAATCCTACCTCTGTTAAAGCATCCTTAACACGAATAGCACTTAACTCTGGATGTCCTAATCTCAATTCTTCTAATATGTTTCCACCGCAAAAATGACGCTCAGGAAATTGAAATACAATACCGCTTAGTTGTTGTAATTCTTCTGATGCTAATTCTTGCGTATTCCATAAAATTTCTCCAGTAGTCTTTTCTGCTAATCCTGCTAAAATTTCCAAAAGTGTAGTTTTACCTGAACCACTTGTACCAACAATAAGTCCTAGTTTTTGAGATGGTAAAGTCAGGGTAATATTTTCAATAATGGGATGAATAGTTGCCGGTGGATGATAGGTAACGTTTTTTAAGTAAAGCATGAAAAATTTAGGTTAAAATCAGAAATTAAGTAATTTGACTATGGCTCAAAAATTTTGATAAGTATGGATTTTTCTTTTTGCATTCTTAAAGGTAATGGTGATCAACTTCAGCTCAATTTTAACCTTAAAAATTCTTATTTTTGGGCAAAATTGTCTTCTACCACTTTATTATCCATATTTTCTCTAATTTGCTTTTCTACCGCTAGTTTTGCTGGTGATCCTTTTCGTACTACTAATCCTCGTAATATTAGTACTCAAACAGAATCTGCTTTTAAAGCATTGTTTGAAGATGGTAACTATCCTCAAGCTAAAGTTTATCTCAACGAAGCAAAAAATTCTTCAGAAGATGATCCTCTTTTACCTGCTTTAAGGGCTTCTTTAGCTTATACTGAACAAGATTGGGAGATAATGGAAACCTATACAGCCGAAACTCTTAAGGTAGCAAAATTGATCGCATCAAAAGACCCTCTCCGTAGTAATCTATATTTAGCGGTGGGTAATTTTTTAGATGGTGCGAATGAATACCGTAAAAAGGGTGGTTTAGCGGCTCTGAGCAAGTTACAATTAGTTTTTGATTATTTTGATAAGGCGGAAAGGATAGATAAAAATGATCCCGAATTAAATTTAATTAAGGGTTATTTAAACTTAATGTTAGCTGTAAATTTACCTTTTTCTAGCCCTCAACAAGCTATTGATAATTTACAAGCCTATGCTTCTCCTCAATATCTAGTTAATCGTGGTATTGCCCTTGCTTATCGAGATTTAAAAGACTATGATTTAGCTTTAACTTTTGTAAATAAAGCGATCGAAAGTACCCCTTTAAATCCCGAATTATACTATTTGAAAGGACAAATTTTAAGACAAAAAGGACAAAAAGAAAATAGTGTTACTCTTTTACAAGAAGCGGTAAAAAATTTTGATATTGCTTTAGCTAAAGTTAATCAGTTGCCCCAAGAAGGTGTTAAAAAACCTTTAGAAAGAGAAAAACGTAAAACCCTTGAAAAAATAGCAGAATTAGGTACTTCTTCTCAAAACTAATGAAATAGTCTAAGTCTAATGAGTAAACCTAAATACCAAGTCACCTTTTAACCATATTTAACCAATGTCACCATTGGTACATCTGGCAATTTATTCCTTCCTTGTAATCCTTCAAGTTCCACAATAAATCCACAAGCCACAATATCACAACCAATTTTGGTTAATAAATCTGCTGTGGCTTTAGCCGTACCTCCTGTAGCGATAACATCATCAATAATCATCACTTTTGCCCCGGTAGTCAACGCATCTTGATGAATTTCTAATATATCTGTTCCGTATTCTAAATCATACTCGATCGAGTGGACTTGAGCTGGTAATTTGCCTTTTTTTCGCACCGGCACAAAACCGGCAGAAAGACTATAAGCTAAAGAGGGAGCAAAAATAAACCCCCTTGATTCGATACCAATAATATAATCTGGTATGGTATCTAGTTTTTGAGTTTCTGTGGCTAATCGATCGATAACATACTTTAAACCTTCAGGGTTGCGTAGTAAAGTAGTTATATCCCGAAAGATGATACCGGGTTGGGGAAAATCGGGTATATCTCGAATAAGTGCTTTTAAATCCATAAAATTATTTATACTTACTTAACAATAGTTAATCCTAAAAGATACTCAAAAAGAATCTAAAATTCAATGTTGAATCCATTATTTTAACAATAGACTCTTTAACTCTCATTATTTTAGAGTTTTCGATCAAATAAAATCTAGGTTTTTGGTTTTCACAATGAATTGTATAATAGGTTATAGTTTTAACTTAAACTGATTTTTTAGTGAAATTGAACTATTTTGTTCTGATTTCATCATTAACCATGAGAGTTAGTTAGTAATTTTCAATTCTCAATTCCCATTTTTAATTATTTCCCGATGACTCAATCTGCTTCTTTAATGACTGAATCTAACTCTGAACTAATTACCGAAGATAAATCACAACCTGCTATTTTACAGCAACTACCAGATTTTCCCTTACCCGCTACTGGGGGAATGATGAAACTACAACAACATCTTGATTTATTGTTACTAGCCTTAGAAGCCTTACAGTTAGGAGGTTCAGAATATATGTTAGCAACAGCAACAGAATTGGGTTTAAATAAGATTATTAAAAATCGTATTATTTTATGGCGTTTGCGTTGTACCAACCCTTGGCGTAAATGTTATACCAGAGAATCTTTGACGATAACTCAAGCTAAAACAATGGTATTTATCACTTCTGAATGTGCTAAAAAATTTACCATCCCTCTACGACAACTTTTAGTAGCCGTGCAACAGATGAAAGATAAGAATATGCCTTTAGAAAACAACTTTCGTCTTTCTGAATATTTTACAAGATTTCAGTCTCATTTTATTAGTCGTATGAATCCTCGTAGGGCAAAAGTATCTGTTTATATATCTTCTCCAGAGCAATTAAATGAATTAGCCTTATCTTTATTGGAGGAGTTGTTATTTTGTACAGGAGTAAAGGGTAAAGAGAGATTTTGGGTGAGTCTTTTTGACGGAGAAGTCAAATAATAGATTGAGATGCTTCTTGGTTTGACAAATAAATTGTTTTATTGTGGATATTGTTCCCAAAGAGTGCAATTTTGACGAATACTGCGATAATCTCCATTACCAATAATTAAATGATCTAAGATGGGAATACCAACTATTTTAGAACATTGTAAAAGTTGTTCTGTGAGAGTTAAATCTTCTACAGAAGGCTCAAGATTTCCCGAAGGATGGTTATGAGCGATAATAATATTCGTTGCAGATTGCCTAATAGATTCACGAAAAAGTTCTCTAGGATGGATAAGAGTTTCTGTTGCAATACCGATCGTAATAACCTGAGTACTGATTAAAGCATTTTTAGTATCTAATAATAGAACAGCAAAACGTTCTTGACATTGCCACATCAATTCATGACTAAAAGCGGCAGCGGCGGCATTGGGACTATCAATAATTGCTTTAGCAGAAGGGCGAAATTGAAAAGTACGTTTTCCTAATTCTACCCCAGCAAGAATTGTTGTTGCTTTAGCCGGCCCGACTCCTGAAATGCCCATTAGTTCCGATGGTGAAACTTCACGCAATACATCAAGAGGATCTCGTTTATTTTCGCTAAGTTGATTGAGGATATATTGAGCTAATCCTACGGCAGATAATTTACCTTTTCCTTGCCCTGTACCCAATAAAATAGCAATTAATTCCGCAGAACTTAGATTTTTAGCTCCTAACTCTAATAATCTTTCTCTAGGACGTTCACTTAAAGGTAAATCTGCAATTCTGAGATTATAAACCATCGTTTTATTACAAAAAACAATATTTTTAGTTATTGTAAATCTTTTGACTACAAATTTAAAAAATAATTTATAAAGATACTCGATCGAGAGTCAAAACTACAAATATATAGATAGACTGAATTGTAACTAATCATTCACTCTATTCTTTTTTGATTTATAATTAATGTTGCTAACCCCATTGGATCAAATTTCATGGATGCAGACAAGTTAAAGAAACTAGAAGAAAAATTATATAATGATACCCCTTTAATTGGCGATCGTATTAGGCAACAAGCGGCCAAAGAATTAGTACAAGACAGAAGTCTTCAAGCCATAGAATCTTTAACTAAAGCCCTTATTTTCAGTACAGATAAAAACTTTCAGAATATTGTCTTAGGTGCATTACGTCAAATCAAGATTCAAGAAAAGGAGTTAATTGATATAGTCTGTAAAGTGTGGGCAGAAAGTAGAGATGTTGAATTAGGAAAAATTTTAAAATTAAAAGCATGGGTAGCTTCAAAACCACTAACATTAAGACTTCTTACCGCTCTCAATCTCGGTTGGCAAGGAATTATTGAGGAACAAAAAAAAGAAATTGTTGCCCCTTTATTGTCTTTTTTTAATGATCAAGATAGCTTTATTCAACAAACCGCTAAACAATGGTGTGGAAATTTTACCGATCCTGAGATACAAGAAGAAGTATGTCGTCTAGCCAGTGAAGAAAATAACCCTTTAGCCTTAGAAGTTGCTACTCGTTGCCATTATCTTCCCACAGAACCATCCCAAGGAGCCTTATTCTGTTACTTTACTCAACAATGGGATCAATACCAAGAAGTTGACCCAGAATATAAGTTATTAGAAGATATTTATTACAATGCCCCGGAAGAATTAAAAAACCGTATTGATGATCATGGTAAAATTTACAAGCGCTTAGAATGGGTATGGATGATTTTAGGAGGTAAGGAAGGCCGTAGAATTTCTGACATTAGCTTAAATCAATGGCAAACGATTATTGATGTATTAGCCAATGGGAAACATTGGGAAACGATCTGGTCTTTAGTTTCTCACACTCCTATAATTTTAATCAAACCGATTCTGAAACGATTAGAAAATAATCGTTGGTTGCCCAAAGATCCAGATCAAAAAGTTAAATTCGCAGAATTTACTAAAATAGTTAAAACAGTTAAAACTAAAACTCCTCCTCAAGGTAAATTAGTTCGTTGTATTCATACCCTCGAAGGACATACTCAAGGTATAGAGTCGATCGAGATTACCCCTGATAGTCAAATTCTGATCAGTGCCGGAGATGATCTTATTCGTCTTTGGGATGTCAACACGGGAAAATTAATAAACACCTTAAAAGGACATTTAAAAGGGGTTACAAGCCTTTGTTTAAGTGGAGACGGTTCAACCTTAGCCAGTGGTAGCCGTGACAAAACTATTTCCGTGTGGCGTTTACCTGATGGTAATTTATTAGCTAATTTGTCAGCAAATGTGGCTTCTGTATGGTCTTTAGCTATGACAGAATCGGCTAACATGATTGCTAGTGCTAGTTATCAAGAAATTCGTCTTTGGCAGTATCCTCCCGGTAGATTATACAAAAACTTAAGAGGTCATCAACGGGAAGTTGAGAAAGTAGTGATAAGTAAAGATGGTACTTTATTAGTTTCAGCAGGAGGTAAAAACGATAATACCGTTAGAGTTTGGTCATTACCGAATGGAGATCATGAATGTACTTTTAACGGACATCAAGACGGCATTTGGGATATGGCTATCACCCCTGATAATCACACTTTAGTTACCGCCAGTCAAGATCATACTGTTAAATTATGGTCACTTTCTGACAATACGGAAATAACGACTTTAGAAGATCATCAAGGAAAAGTTTGGTGTTTAGGTATCACTCCTGACGGTAATACTTTAGTGACGGGTAGTGACGATCGAACTGCTAAAATTTGGTCTATATCAACTCGTAAATTAAACCATACCCTAACAGGTCATCAAGGTGCGATATTTTGTTTAACCATTAGTGAAGATGGACAATTATTAGCTACCGGTAGTAAAGATCATACTGTGAGACTTTGGAGTATCAAAAAAGGAGAAAATGTTGGTATTTTGACAGGGCATAAAGATAGTATTACCACATTAAAAATGACTCCTGATGGGCAAACTTTAGTGACAGGAAGTCTCGATCGTACTTTAAAATTATGGCGTTGGGATTTAACCCGTCTATGTCAAATACCAATTGTCGCTATTACTCCAGAAGATAAACAATGGATCAAAAATGCTCTAGAAAGTGATGTGATTACCCTAGAGGAAAAGCACTGGTTAACCTTAATCGATAAAGTTCTTAACTTAGAATCTTAGTCATGGTAATAGCCACTAAAGAAGGTTTCGGAGGTTGATTCCGTTGTAAAATAGGCCAGTTTGAACCTTGAGGAATTGTCCTTTTTTGCTTAAATTCTTCACCATTGGTCGTTAAAATAGAAATTTCAGCACTTATCTCCTGCATATCCTTTCTTATACCCTTTCTCTCTCCCGGATGTTGAATCGCTAAAAAGAGGGTTTGTTGATCTTTTGTGAAAGATATACCACAGGCTTCCGCTTCCATGGGAGTTATGCCAAAGGGATAGGCTTTTCCTGCATTTTCTCCTGATAACGGTATATACCAAATAGAGTTATTGCCTAATACGCCTGTTCTATAAGCATTATTCTCAACTTTGGGGGGTTGATTTTGTATGGGCATATCTGTTACCACCCATAAGTCACCATTAGCGTCAAATTCGAGGTTATCGGGGTTAGCGAAGCCCATTCCCCCCATTGCAGGTTCACCTCCCACACCCAAAATTTCCCAACTAAATGTCATAGCGTCAGGTTTATTATCCGTTTCCTTAAGACGCATTAAACAACCATATTGATACATTTTACCTTGTCGATCGCTAAAAACTCGTTTATCGGGACTGCCTTCACTTCCTGCTACTCCTGCGGTATAGGCAATAACTAAAGATTGATCGATCGGACTCAATTCTACATCTTCAGGACGTGCGCCACAAGTACCCCCCACCACATTGGCGGCATAATGAGCATCAATTAAGATAATGCCTTGTATTTCTTCTTGGGTTTTACCTATATATAAGTCTCCTAACTTCTTATATTTTGTAGCAAAATCATCTAATTCTGCCTGATTATTAACGGCAATATATGAACCTTTTTTCCTGTCAGGGTTAGGAATGGTTAGCAATCCTCCTTCTAAATTTTGCAAGGGAATAGGATTTATCGGGGTATTAGGTTGTAACGGTATCCATTCTCCTTTTCCATCTGCCGACATTTTGGCAACGTATAACATCCCCTCTTGCAGTAGGTTGGAGTTTTTCTTATCCGTAGGATTAACTATTTTTCCCTTTGAGACAAATTTATATAGGTGTCCTCCAGTTCGATCGCATCCAGAGTAAAATACTAGGGGTTGATTTTTTTCCACTCGAATGGCAACGGCTTCATGACGAAAACGACCTAACCAAGTGTGTTTTGTGCCATAATCATCAGGATTAGTCGGATCAATTTCTACCATCCAACCGTATTTATTTCCTGCCAAACCGAATGGATTACCTTGTCCATTCAAACCAGATACAGGGTTAAATTTAGGTGGTAAAGAAGTACCATCTGCCATGATACCTTCAGGGACATAACTTTGAAAATTTTCTTCTGCACTAAAAACTGTACCCCAAGGAGAAGTTCCCCCGGCACAATTGGCAAAAGTACCAATAATTTTATCTTCGAGTTCATCGATATAGCCTAATCCTTCCGTTTTCTTAAAAATAGAGGTTGCCGCCCCCGTTGAGGATAAGTAGCGGTTATCTTTCCAACCAGAAATGCCTGTAATACGTCGATCGTTTTTACTATAAGTACGTTGCCATTTTCCATTATCATCTTTTTTAACAGAAATTATGCCTACACCTTGATCTATTAATAATTCAGCAAAAAATTCTTGAAATTTTAGTTTTGTGGGGTTATCTTCAGGAAGGGCAAAAATGTTTAAAGCCTGTCGATTTTTATTCGCTTCTGTTAAGGTATTTAATACGTCTTTTGAAAGAGACTTATTAATAACAATTTCGTAGGATTGTAACCAAGGAGTTGGACTTATATATTCAAAATTTACCGTCAAATAACCTTCATCGGGGCTAGTTTCAATAAAAGAAACATAGTCATTATTATAACCGAAGCGAGAATCTCCTACTCGATCGCCCCAAGAAGCAATTACATCATACTGAAAACCTTCTGGTAAGATCAAATCATCTTCAACTTTATAACTTTGATATGTTTGTTTTTGTTGTTGATTATCAAGATTATTAATTTCCAAAGGAATAGGATATTTAATAGGTTGAAAATTACTAAAAGAAAGATTATTAGTAGTTGATGTTTGTGCTTGTAAGTTTGTTTTGAATATCGAACCACAAGCAGTAGTAGCGACACCAACGCCTAAAAATGTTAAAAATTCTCTACGATTAAAACTCATGATGCTCGATCGATTTAAAATAAACTTTAGTATAAAAAAGTTATCAATATTTTAATCTATTTGAGGATAAATGTTCATGAATTTTCTTAAATTTAAAATAATCTTTTCTTAAACTATTTTTAACTTCAAAATATCTTAATTAATTTTGCTTATTTATTGATAAAAAGAGACTTTTTATTTTGATATTTCTCCTAATATAGCAGTCCTATTATATGAGTTGTGAGAAATGATAGTGATAATTAATTTTCAGCCATGAGGATTAAATAATTAAACTATATCAAAAATTATCAAAGTATTTCAGAAATACTACAGTTATCAATCTAACAATAAAATTCACTCTTATCTAAAATAATTTCACCATAACCTGGTACCCAACTTACCCAAATACCAGGATATTTTTCACATAATAATAATGCTTCTTCTTGACTATAATCACTGGGAGATTGATTTAATTTTACCCATGAGTCTCGATTATAAGTAATATGACAAACAGGATTCCAATTTTTGGTGGAGGAATTTTCCAATTCTAATGTTGGCATGGGTGCAAATTTAACTACCATAGCTTTTCTCCATAAAAATAATATAAGTATGAAATCAATTATCCTGTTGGAATTCCACAAAAAATAATTAGTTTCTGTATATTATGATACGAAATTGTTGGTTGTTTATGGAGCAATGTTATCAAAAATTAACATTTAGAGAGATAAATTTTACTTACAATAAGAATATCTCTCTTTTGTCAAACTCCGAAAACACTTAAAATTTATAAATCCCAGAAGTCTTTTATGCTGTGCGATGCCAAAGGCACAGCTACGCTGCACGAGCTAACATTTATTTAATAGTATAAAATCGCTCCAAACTTTAAATTGGTAAATTTAATTCTGTAGTATGGTTTAATCATTATTTTCAAAGCACTTTAAAAATATATAATAATAGTAAAAATCGGAAAGTGACAAACGTCTTCTAACAGATAATTGAGGTGATTAAGATAAATATATTTTGCGAATAGAATCATCAATTTGTTTTTGTTGTTTTAATAAATATTGAGTAAAATTAATAGGAGATAAAGGTTGAGAAAAGAAATAACCTTGACCATAATCACAATTTAATTCTTTTAACATATCTACTTCTTCTTTTGTTTCTATTCCATTAGCAATGATTTTTATATTTAATACTTTTCCTAGAGTAATAATAGATTGAACTAACTGTTTTGTTTGTTCATTTTTTAGTAAATTATGAATCAAAGATGGATCAATTTTTAAAGATTTAAAGGTAAATTTTAGTAAATTTTTTAAGGAAGAACAACCTACTCCAAAACTATCTAAACACAAATTTATATCTGATTGAGATAAATCTTTGAGAATTTCTGAAACTAAGTATTTTCTTTCCAATAATATTTCTTCTTTAATTTCAATTTCTATACTGTTATTATAACTTTTATTTTCCGTAATAAAACTCATTAGGCTTTTGATTATATCTTGATCTTGAAATTGATATTCTGATAAGTTAATACTAATGGGAATGTTTTTAATTTTTTCCCATTTTTTAATATCTTGTATAACAGACTTTAAAATCCAATTTTCTAAAGCAAAAATCATTCCATTTTTTTCAAGAATAGGGATAAATTTTTCAGGATAAATTAACCCAATTTCCTTATTTTCCCATCTTATTAATGCCTCTGCACTAATAATTAATTGAGAATTCAGTTCAACTACTGGTTGATATACTATTTTAAATTCTTGTTTTTCGATGGCTTGAAGAAAATTTTTTTCTAAATGAGATTTATTTATTTCTTTTTTATTCATCTCTATTCGATAAAATTGAAACTGATTACGTCCATTTTTCTTCGATTCATACATAGCTAAATCAGCATTACGAATTAGTTGTTTTAGATTGTCTCCATCGTGGGGAAAAATTGTAATACCGATGCTGGCTGAAATTGATACTTGATGATTAAAAATATCAAAAGATTTTTGTAATAAATCAATAATTTTTTTGGCAATTATTTTTAAATCTGTAATTTTTTCTACCGCAGGAATTGCCATGAAAAATTCATCTCCTCCTAAACGAGCTAATAAATCACTACTACGCAATGCTTTTTTCATTCTTTCAGTGGCTTGGATTAATAATTCATCTCCAAAATCATGGCCTAAATTATCGTTGACTTCTTTAAAATGATCTAAATCAATAAACATTAATCCCAAATTAGTATGATTTTCTTCCGCTTGAGTTAAGAGATAATTAATTTTTTCTAAAGCATAATTTCGATTGGGAATATTTGTTAAATGGTCATATTTTGCTTGATATTGTAAAAGAATTTCTTGTTCTTTTTTCTCTGTTATATCTTCTTTTACTGCCATAAAATGAGTGATGGCACCAGCAGAGTTAAAAATGGGAGAAATTAATGCTTTTTCCCAATATAAATCTCCGTTTTTTTTCTTATTATGAAATTCTCCTTGCCATTCTTTTCCTTTAGTAATAGTTTGCCACAGATTTTTATAATCAGATTCACTACTATGATCTGATCTAAGAATGCGAGGATTTTTTCCTAAAATTTCTTCTTCTTTATATCCAGAAACTTCTTCAAATTTTGGATTAACATATTCTATATTACCATTAATGTCTGTGATAATAATTGAAGCCGGACTTTGTTCTGATGCTTGAAATAATATTTTTAATTTCTCCTCCATTTTTTTTCTTTCTGTTACATCAATAAAAGAGATTAAGTAAGCACTTTTATCATTCCAAATAATTGGAACTGCTCTCATTTCTACTCTCATTAATTGTTGATTCGATCGAGGTATTTCTAATTCACTTATTTTATCAAATTCTAAGGGTAATCCAAAGTTTTCTCCTCTCATTTCTTTTTGATTTCGATCGAATAATTTTTCTGCTTCTTTATTAACAAATAAAATTTTTCCCACTTGATCTACTACTAACATACCATTGAGATTATTATTAATAATCGTTCTTAATCTATCCTCACTCTTTTTTAATGCTAACTGAGCATTTTTTTTAGCTTTAATTTCTTTAATCAGAATCTTATTTTGTTCTTCCAAATTCTGATTTAACCTTCTAATTTTTAAACAAACATTAATTCTTGATAATAATTCAGGAAACTTAAAAGGTTTAGTAACATAATCAACAGCACCCAATTCCAAGCCTTTAACTTTATCTTGAATATCATCTAGGGCAGTCAAAAAAATGATAGGAATATCTTTTGTGATAGGAGAAGATTTTAATAAAGAACAAGCATCAAAACCGTTTAAATTGGGCATTAAAATATCTAATAAAATTAGATCGGGAGAAGCCTTTTCTATGGCAGGTATAGCTTTTAAAATATCAGTTTCTACGAGAATATCGAAGCCTTCACTTTTTAAAAAAATAGAAAGTAAATTTAAGTTAATTTTTTGATCATCAACAGCATAGATAAGAAAAGAGTTTCTCTTATCAGATAATATTTTTACTCCTTGATTTTTTTTCATTTTTAAGAGGCAATTAACATTCATGCTGTTTAAAAGTTAAGTAAGTTTTCTATAAATTTTTAACTCTCCTTTTGATAATAATTAATGATAAGTTTCTATAGTTACAAGAAATTATCTTATTTAGTTAATAGTAGTAATTATTCAACAAAAATAGAAATAATAAATCAATTTTTTAGGGAGGATATTGTTTTAGTCAAAAAATATAAAATATGAATAAATTTGATTATAATAAAGTATAGCAAGTCTCAATGAGTCGAATAAATAACCTTACCCAAACTTATTAATACCAATATCAAGGAGGTAAAGAGAAAAGTAGTTGAGAAATTGCATAATTAATTTAGATCACCTATAAAAACTATTTAGATGTTTGTTGAATAAATTTTAAATTGAGTTACCTATAAAGTATGGAATTTTTTGTTATCTTTACTACCATTATAATGTCTTTATTTACGGGCGGAGGATTAATCCTTAATAATTCTTTAACCAATATCATTAGTAACAATTCGGAAGAAGTTGGAAATGTAAAAGTTCGAGTTAATAGCATTCCAACTCACCAACTAATTAAAGGAGAAGCAGATTCTATTCAAATTAGCCTCAAGCAATGGCAACCTCGTCCTCAGATTCGGGTAGAATTATTAGAGTTAGAAACCGATCGAATTGGAGTCAATTTAGGAGAAATAAGAGAATTAAAAAGAGATAATTGGCAAAATATCTTAAAAAAACCTCTTAATATGGGTTGGCGTACCATCATGACAGAAAAAGATATAAATAACTTAATAAAATCTCCCCAAGCACAATCTGTTATCACTAAATTTTCTGGAGATTCTTCTGATTTTGAATTGCTTGACTTAAGTGTTAATTTACAACCGAATAATCGAGTCGGTATTGATACTCAATTAAAGTTGCCTACTAGGGGAGAAGAAATCTTAAATGTTAGTTTAGAATTTAATTTGGAGTTGATTAAAGGTCATACTCTAAAAATTAGTGATATAAAAGGAACATTAAATGATAGACAACTATCATCTAAACTATTGCAGGGTTTTGTTGATAACATTAATAATGAATTGAGTTTGCGAAATCTGGAAAAATCAGGCATCACAGTGAGACTTCTGAGATTAAATATCCTTGAAGATAATGTGGAAATAGCTGGTTTTGTTAATCTTCAGCCCTCTATACCTTAACTAAAGAAAACTAATATCAGTAGATATAGCAATCCTATATGAGTCGTGACAAATAATTATGTTTAATGAGAGCAATCAGCCATTAGCAATTAGTTATCAGCTATTGTGAAGTTAAATTTCTGATCACCATTAGTAATTGATTACTTATTCTTTAATGGAAAAAAAGCTAAAAGCTAATCCCTTTAATTAAAAGTATCTAAAATTCTCACAAATGATTTAGGAATGCTATAGAAAAATGGATTAATAAATACTTGTAAACTGACTTTTTCTTGGTTTTGATTCACTGGATTATATTAAACAAATATAAAATTTTTTGCTATTTAATCAATTAGAGGAATTATGACTAAAAATAACGATCGAAATCCTATTTTTTCGACAAAAACCATTGCCGCATTAGCTACCACAGTGTTGGCAGTTGGCACAATATCTGCTTGGTATGCTTATAGTAATTTAAAAGTCGAAAATCCTGATAAAAATTCCCCAAGTCAACCTGTAGAGATAATACCTGATCCTGTAGCCAATGAAAGCTCGATCGAATTATATGGGTTAAATGATGAATTAGCCCTTGTTCCTAGTATAGTTAAAATTGAAAAAGGACAAAATGATCAAGAATCTTTAATTAACGGATTCAATAAATTACTAACGGTATCAGAAAGTGACTCTTTAAAAACAGCAATCCCTCAAAATACTAAGTTAGTCAGCTTAACAGTAAAAGAAGACGGGATTCATGTGGATTTATCTCAAGAATTTACAAGTGGAGGAGGTAGTGCTTCCATGGTTGGACGTTTAGGACAAGTGATTTATAGTGCTAGTAGTTTGAATCCAAGTGCTAATGTGTGGATTAACGTAGAAGGTAAACCTTTAGAAGTTTTAGGGGGAGAAGGGATAATGGTTGAGCAACCGATGACAAGAGAATTATTTATCGAGTCTTTTCCAGCCAATTAATCTAATTTTTTGATATGGGAGGTGCAAAAAAAAGATATACCAGTTACAATGAATAAACAAGATTTTTGTAATTCACAAAATGGCACATCCCAAAATAGAATTAGCACAAAAAGTACAATCTTCTCTCAAAGATGCTTCTATTAAATTAACAGGCTATAAAAAAAGAACCTTTATGGCACAAGCTACTCTTGATTATTTTGGCGGTAGCCCTAGGAAAGCTGAGACTTACATGGGATGCTCGAAAGACAGTAGCAAAAGGGCTTGAGGAATTGAAAACAGGTATTATCTGTTGCGATAATCACTTGTGCAAAGGTAGAAAGAAAATCGAGATAAAATTTCCACAATTAGAATCGGATATTCGTTCTCTAGTAGATGATAAATCACAAGCAGATCCCAAATTTCAAACAGTACTGTGTTATACAAGAACCAGTGCCAGAGCAGTAAAACAAGCACTAATAGAGGAAAAAGGCTATCTAGGTGATTTCTGAAAAAGGATCTACCCAAAAAAAACAAAAATGTGATATAATCATAGCTTAACAGTAAATATAATTGGTATTGCATTGAATGGATCAGGTAGGTCACACTATTCAACTAACACAATCTCAAATCGAAGATATGCGAATGGCGGCAAGTAAGATGTATGGTGCTTATCGTCGCTCGTTTCAAGCTCAAATGTGTTTGAAGTATTGTAGAGGAAGTGCTAGAAAAGCAGAAAGAACTTGGGGATGGGGAAGAGAAAATGTTCAACTGGGCTTGGAAGAAGAACGTACTGGCATTATCTGTTTGGGAGCACAATCAATGTCCAGTGGAATGAAAAAATGGGAACAAAAATGTCCAGATGTAGCAATTGTATTACGAGAAATAGCGGAAGCTCATTGTCAACAAGAACCGAGTTTCAAAACATCAATAGCTTATACGAGATTAACGGCATCAGAAGCAATCGCTCAGTTAAAACAAAGGGGATTCAGTGAAGAAGAAATTTCGGTAGCCAGTACAATGGCGACAATCCTGAATCGAATGGGCTATCGATTAAGAAAAATAGTGAAAGCAAAGCCTCAAAAAAAATTCCAGAGACCGATGCCATCTTTGAAAATCTGAAAAATAAAGATCTCAAAAATGTGCAAGGAGTAAAACGTTTAAGCATGGATTGCAAAGCAAGGGTAAATATAGGAGATTACTCTCGAGGGGGAAAAACCAGAGGGAATAATCAAGCACAAGATCATGATATGGGGGGAAAAGAAAAATACATTCCCTGTGGTATAGTAGATGAAGATAGTGGTCAATTATATCTGAACTTTAGTAGTTCCCATAAGACAAGTGATTTTATGGTGGATAATTTATGGATGTGGTGGGAGCAGGTTAGTCCACAAGAACAAGAACAAATAAACTTAATTCAAATAAAAGTGGATAATGGTTCAGAAAGCAGTGGTGTTAGAACTCAGTTTTTGAACAGAATCGTAGAATTTGCGAGAAAAATAGGGAAAAAGATTCAGTTACTGTATTTTCCGCCCTATCATAGCAAGTATAATCCGATTGAACGCTGTTGGGGAATACTAGAACAACATTGGAACGGGGCGATATTAAGTAATGTTGAAACAATGTTAGAATGGGCGAAAACTATGACATGGAAAGGTTTAAAATCAATTGTTAACTTATCACAAAAAATATATGAAAAAGGAATCTCGTTAACAAAAAAAGAAATGAAAAGTATTGAAATGTACTTAGAACGCAATCCAGAATTACCTAAATGGGATATTCTTATTCGACCTTCTTAGTGGGTAATTTCTTTCTCAGAAATCACCCTAACAGAACAATTACCGTCTCGTCAAACAATTGGAAACATCCTCAATCGAATGGGCTATGTTTTAAAAAAACACAAAAAACAAAACCTTTGAAAAAATACCAGAGACGGATGCTATATTTGAAAATGTTTCTGGGGCTAAAAAATCATCACAGGAAAATAAAAAATCCTTAAGGATTTCTATTGATAGCAAGGCAAAAGTAAGGGTAGGAGAGTTTTCTCGAGAAGGTTATGATCGCAATCGTGAGCCATTGAGAGCATTAGATCACGATTATAATCCAGAATCAATATTAGTACCATTCGGGATTTTAGATGTACTCAAAAATCAATTATGGATTTATTTTGGCAAAAGTAAAGAAACCAGTGATTTTATTGTGGATTGTTTAGAAATGTGGTGGAAAGAAAATTCACAAAGTTACACAGAAATAGAAGAATTGATGATTGAATTAGATGGGGGTAGTTCCACTCGTAGTAATCGGACTCAATTTATAAAAAGAATGGTTGAGTTCTGCCGATGGAGTAAATTAAAGATTAGATTGGTATATTATCCACCCTATCATAGCAAATATAATACAATAGAAAGATGTTGGGCCTGTTTAGAGAACTTTTGGAACGGAACAATATTAGACTCGGTGGAAAAGACGGTGCAATGGGCGAAAAATATGACATGGAAGGGGGTAAAACCCATAGTAAAAATATTAGACAAAACCGATGAAAAAGGAATTAAGTCATCATCGGAAGAATTAGCTGAGTGCCAAAAATTTTGGCATCGGTCAGAAATACTACCGTCATGGGATGTGACAATAATACCTAGAGGTTAACTGGTACTTTATTTTATTGCACTTCCCTTAACTCATTTAGGTATGATTTCAAGAATTGCCAGATAATTCATTATGGACAGTGGGAGGTATTGGTAATGCTCAATTAATTATAGCATTCCTAAATCATTTGTGAGAATTTTAGATACTTTTAATTATTAAATTCTAATAGCTGATAGCTAATTAATATTTATCATTAATAATCCTAAACTTTTGATTTAACTGCTGAAGGCAAGGATAATTGAGGATTTGACTTATAGCTATTATTTACTTTACCGTTACCATTACTGCTGTTATTTGAGTCCAATAAAATACTGCGAATCATTCTAGCCGTAGCTTTTTGGGCTAATCCTCCCGCTATTTTTTGACCCAATTTTTGAGTTTCACGATTTTGTAAAATATTGGTGATAATGGGGATTAATTTAAACGGATCATAACCATCTGTTTCCTGTAAAATTTGCAGAATATTGGTTAAATGTTCGATCGATTCTTCATTAATTATATTCTTTCCATTACCATTATTATTTATTTTTGAATTAATAGGTTTTAAACCTAAAGTTTCTCTGATGGTAGTAGAAATATTTAACCATGTTTTTTGACCAAAATTATCTAAAGAATTAACAATTTCATCCGCTAATCTATCTCTAATGAATTCACCTCTTTCTGAAAATAAATAATCCACTCCTTGATTGATTACTTTATCGAAGTCATAGTCAGGAGAATCTTTCGCATTTCTTAACAAATTTTCCAGACGATTCCAACGAAAACTACCATCTTTAAATAATAAATCTTTGAGAGAATTACGCAATTCTTGGGATTGATCTGTTAACAATCTTTTGGCAACATAAGGATAGGCTTTACTTAATACCTTGAAATCGGGATCAATATTAATAGCAATACCTTCCAACGTTACCATCGATCTAATAATTAAAGCATAATAAGCAGGAACTCGAAAGGGAAATTCATACATCATCGCCGACATTTCATCGGTGATTTTTTTAAAATTCAATTCAGCTACACTAGCACCTAGGGCATTATTAAAAACGTTTCCTAGTGCCGGTATAATGGGTGTTAAGTCAGTATCTGGAGTCAAAAAGTCTAATTTGACATAATCTTGAGCTAAGGAGTCAAAATCACGATTTACGAGGTGAACTACCGCCTCAATTAATCCATATCGTTGATAAGGTAAAATTGTACTCATCATACCAAAATCAAGATAAGCTAGTCTGCCGTCAGGCATTGCTAGTAAGTTACCCGGATGGGGATCTGCATGAAAGAAACCGTGTTCTAACAATTGTCTGAGAGAACATTGTACTCCTACTTCTACTAAATATGTTGCATCAATACCTTGAGCTTGTATTTCTTCAATTTGAGTCAATTTTGTGCCATTAATCCATTCCATAGTTAACACTCTTCTACCCGTGTATTCCCAATAGATTTTTGGTACATAGATTTCTTTTATATGTCCATATAATTCATTAAATCGAGCGGCGTTTTTGCCTTCTTGAAGGTAGTTCATTTCTTCAAAAATACGCTCTGCTAATTCATCGGTAATGGCGACTAAGTCGGATCGAACACGTTTGACATTGTTTTTAACCCATCCTGCGATCGATCGCATAATATAAATATCTAAGGTAATACGTCTTACTAAGTCTGGACGTTGAACTTTGATGGCTACTTCTTCACCTGTTTTAAGTCTTCCTCGATAAACTTGTCCTAAAGATGCTGCCGCAATGGGATCAACTGATATTTCAGCATAAATTCGATCAGGAGTTGCACCTAATTCTTCAGTGATAAATTGATAAGCGATTTCGTTGGGAAAAGGCGGCAATTGATCTTGTAATGTGGTTAGTTCTTGTAAATAAGCAGGAGAAACTAAATCAGGGCGCGTAGATAAAGCCTGACCAATTTTAATATAAGCAGGTCCTAATTTTGTTAAAACTTTTTTGAGTTTAACGGCTCTTTTTGACTCATTTTTTGCAGAATTACCCCACAAAGAATCCCACCAATTATCAAACATCAACCCAAGTACGGGAAAAATAATATTTAACAAGCGAGTAAAAACTTGAAACGATCGCTTACTATAATATTCCATAATAATATCAGGGTTATAACGCCAAGTATCAGGAGACATATCGCTAATAGGCCCTAGATCTTCTTGATGTTTTTTTGGTATTACTATAGGTTGAACATGAACATTGATAATATTGTCGGCATTTTCACTAATTTCTGTGGGTGTAATGATTTGAGTCATGAATTTACTTAATATTATCGATTACTGTTATGAGAATATGGCAAATAACGATTAGCTTTTAATCATTAGTTTGTTAATTATTGTAACAAAATCTTTAGATTTTTTAAGAAAAAAACGATTTTTAATAATTTTGTAATAGATCCATAAGTCGTAATTATCTGAGTTTGAGAAAAAAATCCTTGATGTAGGTAGGTTTTAGGCTTTAGGGTTTAGGTTTTAGGTTCTAAAAATACCAAATCTGATTGAATTATTTAATTAAATTAATCTAAGTGAAATCAATTGTTGACAGTTTTTTATCAATTATTTACCTAATACTGAACAACTAATACCTAATACCTTGCTATTACCCATACATTTTGCATCGAACTGAGATCTAATTTTGCCAATTATTTACAGATGTCGATGATTTAAAGTTTAGAAATCATTTAGGATTACTTTTTGTCACTTTATGCTTTTCTTTGTGCTTTTGGGAGAAACCCTTTAATCTGCTAAACTCCTTTAAAACCCATAGGCGTTTCCATTGCGTTACGTGGAGTAGGTTTAGGTTGATGTAAATTGCCCATAAAACTTAATATAACTCCGACGAACAATAAACTTCCCCCAAAATATTGAGCCATAGTTGGAACTTCTCCTAAAATTAAATAAGCCATGAAAATAGCGGCGATCGGATTTAATAAATTAGATAAGTTAAGTTGCGTTGAGGTGGCATTCTTTAAACCTACTAACCAACATAATTGACCGATTACAACAATAACTCCAGCATAAACTAACATCCATTGCCAAAGAAAAGGGGAAAATACTTGACCAAAATGTTGTACCCCGTAAAGAATATTTGCTAAAAGAAAAAAAATTACTGTGCCTAGTATATTACGATAAATCATAAAAATACCTATCGGAATGGATTTTAATTGTAATTTGCCCATAACTGTAGAAATAGAACTAATAATCGCTGCGATCGCCACTAAAATTTCGCCGATGCCGATTTGAAATTTTCCCATTATCATAATCTCTCCAGAACTTCCTAACAATGCAGTTATTATCACTCCTAGCAAGGAAATAAAAGATCCTCCTATTGTCCAGAAATTAACCGGTGAATCGAATAACCAAACACTCAATGCAAGAATTAAAATAGGTTCTATACGCCCAATTAAAACGATATTAGTGACATTAGTTTTTTCAAGAGCGGTAAAAATTAACCAAGGAGCGATCGCTCCTGATAAAATACCTGTGATTGTTAAACTAATCCAATCTTGACGAGTTAAAGTTTTGACAGTAGTGGGTTTGCAATCTTGATGAAAAAGAAGAAACATCAATGCCAAGGCACAAATATTACCGACAAATAAAACATTACAGGATGAAATCGGATTTTGACCATTGACTAGGTGATAGTTGCCAATCTCAATAAGTTTACTGATGACGGAGTTGGAAGCCGCAAAAATTAAGACAGCAATGGCAAGATAGATGGATGGGGGAAGTGTAGTTAAATTTTTCTGTATGCTACTAATAACTTTCATTATCTGTTAAGGTAATGCTTTCTCGTAGCCAATGTGGGGGGCTGAATAAATAGATACAAATACAGCATCTTCATTACTATCATTAATCGCTCCATGAATCTGATTTTTTCCGGCTAAAGCAACTTCACCCGCATTCAAATTTTGGCTTTGACCATCACCTAAATAATAGGTTAAAGTACCTTTCATCATAACCCAAGTATCTTGTCCATCCGGGTGATAATGAGGTTGAATCATTTGTCCTGGTTTAACACACCACACAGCAATGCTAGAGTTTTCCGTCTGAGTAATTTCAGTTACTGTAGCGTTTTGATCATTGGAAAGAGTATAATTTTGTAAAGCAAAAATTCTTGTATTCATATCTAGGCTTTGGTGAAAAAGTTTTTTGGTGAGGGTAAAAGATAGAAGTTAGGAGAGAGGAGAAATACCTATAAATCAAGAACTCAATCTTTGTGTTAATAATAGTTATACAAGTATTTTCCTTAGATAATAGTATCAAAAGTATTAAGTTTTTGACTAAAAATTGCTAAAACTGCACACTTTCTTATTTAAGTTTTTCTGGCTATTTTAACTACTACAAGGGGGTTTTAAACCCTATAAGCTAATTTTCCTAAATATATCTTACTTAAAAGGGCCGAGAATATTTTTTTCGATAAGAGTTTGAGTAGCAGAATTATTCGCAAAAGTACGTTTAGCGTCTATCTGAATTTGAACGGCTCTACCTACTTCTAAATGGCGAGAGTCGATCGGTAATTTGCCAACGTCAATAATAAAACGATTATTCCCATAACGAATAAATTGAGGAGGTATTTCCCCTTCATAACGTAAAGTATAATCACTAACAGGACGCAAACGAGCTTCAGGAGAATTAGAAACGCTATATCGGATATAAAAATTTGTGGCTATCAAGTCAGACTTTTCCGCTTCGTCAATAATTTCTAATTGTAAATTTTCACCAAATCCGGATAAACTTTTGTTTTTAAGACGAATCGCATCTTGAGATTTTATAGCATTAAATACAAATAACTCTGTTACATTATTTCTTTGTAAGATATTAGTTTCTAACCATAAATCTTCAGGAAATTTCATGGCAACATTTCGATCGTCTTGTAAATTGAGAGTAATAGTTCGATCGCCAAAAGGTGCAAAAACTTGGGGTGCATTCCAAATTAGAACCACGGAATTTTCCACTCTTTCCACTAACTCCAAATATTGATCATCAATGATTGAACCTTGAGCAAATAAGTTAGTGGCACCTGTGCGAGTTTCCCAAATATTTTTCGATAAACTAAAACCTCTATTTTTCAATTCTGCCATCGTCACAGAAGCCGTTAATCGATCGGGTGCTAAAGGTTGATTCCTATTAATTAAAGTCAGAGATCCCAATTTTCCATCTCTTCCAGCTCGACCCGATCGACCATTTTTACCGTTTTCTCCGTTAATACACCTAAATTCTTTAGTCCCACAACTATAATCAGGAGATCCTGGCTTTCCACTACAAGACTCTACAGTCCAATAAGGTTTGGGACATTGACAACCACTACCACCATTACCACCTTCTCCCGGACGACCACCTTTTCCGCCATTACTCTGTACATAAATTTGTCGAAGATAATTTTTATCAGTAGCATAAATAGTTAATGATCCACCATTACCACCATCACCACCATTACCGCCAGTACCACCATCTCCGCCATTACCCCCCACAAGATTATAATTAACATTCACTGGTTGATTATCACAAAGGGCATTTTCTCCCGTGGCACCATTTTCTCCTGATAATCCTTCTTGTCCTGATAGATTAAGATTTAGAGGTGAACCATCTGCAAAAATAGTTAATGCTTCACTATTTCTACCAATATTCCCATCTTTACCATTAGTTCCTTCTGCTCCATCTTTCCCAAAACCTATTATTTGATTAGCAGAAGCCGATAAAAAACACATTGCAGATTTGGGAGATAAAGACGGAAAGACGTCGGGAATAAAGAAAAATAATGTTATTAAAAAAACTTTTGCTAACCAAGCCATGATAATTAGATCTAATAAATAATCACAATTTAATACTTCACGACTTTATCATAATCAATGACCAATCAAAATTAACAGAAAAAATTAGGAATTAATTAGGGTTTGCTGAATAAATCAGAAGACTATTAAAATCAAGAGTTTCTACATACTACACTAACAAAAAAGTGTACAGTTTTAGCAATTATTAGTTAAAAACCTAGCATTTTTCACTTATTTTTTTAAGAACCAGCTTACTTATATGTATATTACACAAAACCTTAAAACCTTGATTTTTTGATTATTTAACTTAAAATCTAACACCGTTCCTCATCAAAATACTTTTTCAGCAACCCCTAACCCCTATTTATGAATTTGTTTGTAAGAAGATTAAACCACTATAAAGTTGAAATGCTTCATCCCAGACAGTTTCTTCTCTGCGAAAAAGATTAATATGAGAGCTTACTTGTTTTAACATTTCTGGAAATTGGACTGCCCCTTCAGCAAATAACGTAAAGTCAGACCATAAGGGTTTATCAGCTATTTTAGTATTAAAAAAATCAATTATATGTTGCCATTTTTCTTTCGCTGTTTTCCCTTCTGTTGCTATTTCTAAGCCTCGATCGAATTTATAAAATTGATCACTAAATCTTACAATTAAATTTTGAGAGATGAAGTGTAAATCATAAAACTTTGCATAGTCAAGAGTTGATATTTTTTTCTGAGGTTTTCGTCTTGCATCTAAATGTAACGTTTGCTCAAAAATAGGAATTAAACCTTGAACTTTATTATTAATCTCCTCCCATTTAAAAGTAATAGTTATTTCTTCTTGATTACCATCTTCACATAAAATATTTACTTCCAATTCTTCTTGGCTAATAATATATTGAGCTTGATAAATTTTCATATTATTGATATTTTTTATTCGATGACAAAAACAAGGAATTTCAGCCTGAAATAACTCTGATTGATAATAATTTAATTCTCCTAAACTACCAGTTTTATAAAGTCTTAAACTTCGAGTAGGGATTTGTAAAGTGGCAGTATAGTTATCCATATCCATAATTTTAGCGAATTTAGGTGCTAATATTTTTTTCTGTTCAAGGGTTACTGGTTCTAAAATCAACACTGCTAAATCTGCACTATTTTCTAGGCTTTTAAATTCTTGAAGTTTTTTTTCTTGTATTTCTTTGTTTTCCTGATCTTTAATTTTTTGTTTTTCTATATTTATTTTTACTATTCTTTCTATACCATCACGAATTAATTTAATTAGTTTAGGATCGGGATATATATTATCTTTTACAATTTGTCGATAATTAGCTTCCGCTTCAGTTAAATTACCTTCTTTTTCTACGATTAATGTTTGATAATATCTGATCCATAAATCATTTTTATTTTCTGAGAATAATTCGGTTAAAATTTCTTTAGCTTCGTCATAATTTTCGCTATCTATAGCTAATTTAATTTTTTCAAACATTTTAAATACTTAGGAATTAAATAATAGATTTATTTGTTAAAGAGTAATCCTAAATCATCTGTGGGAAATAAATTATTAAGACAAAAGCGTTAAAACTGTTTTAAAACCTTACACCTTTACATGATATTTTTCTCATAGCTTAAATAGGATTGCTATATTATTATTATTTATCAAAAACAAAAAAAATTATTTATTTACGAGATTCTCACTTAAGTGTTTTGTTTCATCAACGGCAGCAATTAATGCCATTACCATAATCGGTGCGGTAACAGCTCTTAGTATTCTTTTCCCTAATGATATTTCTTGAAAGCCTGTTTCGATCGCACTTTTTACTTCTTCTGTTGTCCAACCACCTTCGCATCCAGTGGCAATAACGATTTCTTGAGCCGATAAATCTTGTAGAAGAAAATCGAGTAAATGGGAAGCGTTGGTACGAGCAACAGCGATATATTTAGATATATCAACACTACCAAAATGGGATAATGCTTTTTTAATTGGTATTGGAGGAGAAATATAAGGTACTATTTGACGTTCTGATTGTTCGGCCGCCTCCATGGCAATTTTACGCCATCTTTCTAATTTATTCTCCTTTGGTTTTAAGATTGTTCGATCGGTGATTACTGGTTGTAATGAGTTTACTCCTAATTCAGTCGCACAACGAATAATATCCTCAAAACCATTACCTTTAGGCAATGCCACCATTAAAGTTACCCTAGAAAATAACTCTCGATTTTCATGAAGACAATTAATTATTTGTCCGCCATGAGGGGTTAATTTTACCTGCCAACTATTACCTTTACCATCTAAGGCAATAAAATCTTGTCCATCATTCAATCTTACGACTCGACGCAAATAATGTTCTTGATCTGACAATAGATGAATAAGAGTATCTTCTTTTTGAGTGGAATTAATAATTACACGATACAGCAAACGAATAAAATTTTTTAGTTAATTTGATTATGTTTTTAGTATATAGCAAACTGTTCAGCTCTAGGCAATTCCCACAAGGATAGAAAACAGGAGAAAAATACTAGGTAGGTTTTAGGCTTTAGATTAATTTTTTCAATTATTTAATTAAATCAATCTAAATAAAATCAATTATTAATAGTTTTTTATCAATTTTTTACCTAATACCCAAACACCTAATACCTAACACCTTGTCTTTACCAATAAATTTTATCTCGAACTGAGGTTAACTAACTTATGGCAAATCAGAGTAACCCATTAAAAATCGATCGCACTCTCTGGCAACTTCACGACCTTCATTGAAGGCCCATACTACAAGGCTTTGACCCCGACGACAATCTCCCGCAGCGAATACATTGGGAATACTTGTTGCATATTCGCCATATTCGGCTTTAATATTACTACGATTGTCTTTTTCTAATCCCATTTGCTCTAATAAAAATTGTTCAGGGCCTAAAAAACCCATGGCAAGTAGTACTAATTGAGCTGGAAGTCTTTTTTCTGTACCTTTTATGGGGTTAGGAATAAAACGCCCTTGATCATCTCTTGCCCATTCTACCTCTACAGTGTGAACAGCGATCACATTACCTTCTTCATCTCCTTCAAATTTAGTAGCAGTAGTAGTGTAAACTCTGGGATCATTTCCAAATTTGGCTGCGGCTTCTTCCTGTCCATAGTCAAGGCGATAGACTTTGGGATATTCAGGCCAAGGATTATTTTTTGCTCTTACTTCAGGAGGTTGTGGCATAATTTCTAACTGAGTGACACTGTTACAACCGTGACGAACTGACGTACCAACACAGTCTGTACCTGTATCTCCACCCCCAATAATTACCACGTCTTTACCTTCCGCAGAGATTAAACCATCTTTATTGCCATTTAAAACGGTTTTGGTGTTAGCAGTTAAGAAGTCCATAGCAAAATAAATACCCTTGAGAGATCGACCTTCTATGGGCAAATCCCGGGGTTTTCCTGCTCCAATGGCAAGGATTATGGCATCATTTTCTTGAACTAAAGTATGCGCCGAAATGTCTTTCCCGATCGAAGTATTACAGACAAATTTAACTCCTTCTTCTTCCAATACTCGAATACGACGCATGACCACTTTTTCTTTGTCTAGTTTCATATTAGGAATACCATACATTAAAAGTCCACCCGGTCGATCGTCTTTTTCATAAACGGTGACAGTATGGCCAGCCTTGTTAAGTTGGGCGGCGGCGGAAAGTCCAGCAGGGCCAGATCCTACTACAGCAATTTTTTTCCCGGTGCGTTTTTCGGGAGGTTGAGGAGTAATCCAACCTTGATCCCACCCATGATCAATAATGGAACATTCTATATTTTTGATAGTAACAGGAGGATTATTAATACCTAGTACGCAAGAACCCTCACAGGGAGCAGGACAGACTCTACCAGTAAATTCAGGAAAGTTGTTTGTTTTATGAAGTCGATCGAGTGCTTCTTTCCACAATCCTCTATAGATAAGATCATTCCATTCAGGGATTAGGTTATTAATGGGACAACCACTAGCCATACCACTAATAAGTTCTCCTGTATGACAGAATGGCGTACCACAGTCCATACATCTTGCTCCTTGATTACGGAGTCTTTCTTCTGGTAGGTGTAAATGAAATTCGTCCCAATTCTGAATTCTTTCAAGGGGATCTTTATCAACGGGTAATTCTCTTATAAATTCTAAAAATCCTGTGGGTTTTCCCATATTTTCTCCTATTAAATTTCTGTTTTTCCAAGACAAATTAAGAGTTTTTTGTCATAAAATCATAACAATATTTATCAAGTTTTTTGCCGTTTAGTATCATAAAATGCCATTAAGAATTAAGTATATGCTATGGTCGATCGAGATATAGATCATCAGCAAAAAAAAAGATAAACTCAAAGATTATGATATTTATTGATAAAGACAATATTTTTATTTAATCTTAATTTAACTTTCCTTTAATTAGTGTACCGTTGTAAAAGATTTATTAACTATTTTTATAGATTAACTTAAACTTTTTTTAATGATTCTTAATATTTCGATCGTTTTTACAAGTTAAGACGGAAATTCACTGTAATAACTTTTGGAGTTGTTGTGATTTTTTGATATTGCTAATTTTTAAAATTCCATAACAATGTCATTATTCTTTGACTTTATAGTGTTAAATACTAATTACTTAGAATTTACTCATTAGTTTTACCGTCTTTCATGTACTAAACTTTATATTGGATGCGAGAACTTAGTATAATAAGTTTTATTTTTGCTCTCAAAATTATAAAGTAAAGAAAAATCTCCATAATTTTTTTTTATGGAATCACAAAGTTTGTACTATTATACTAAAGTCATTGAGGAAATAAACAAGTGAGCAATTTTTTAGGTAAATTAAAAGATATTATTGGTGGTGGACAACAAGACTACCAATATTATGAAGATGAGATCGAAACCATGGCAACCCAAGATTTATCTCAGGAGCAAAAAACTGTTGATTCTGTAGCTGAATCACCTTCTGAAACTCCTGTAGAATCTTCTAATTCTTCTCGTCGTCGGAGAGAAAAGTCGCCCCTAAAAATGGAAATGTCTTCATCTTCTTATATGGATAATAGTATGTCGAGTGTCCTACCAAATAATGTAATCGGAATGCCAGGAGTTAGTAACGCCGTGAATGAAGTAGTTGTAATTGAACCCCATTGTTTCGAGGAAATTCCCCAAGTAATTCAAACTTTGAGGGAACAAAGATGTGTAGTACTTAATTTGAATGTAATGGAACCAGACGAAGCGCAAAGAGCAGTGGACTTTGTCGCTGGTGGTACTTATGCGATCGATGGTAATCAAGAGAGAATTGGAGAAAGTATTTTTTTATTTACTCCTAGAAATGTTAAGGTTAGTACACTTTCTGGTAATTCCTATCAAGTTAGAGAACCAATGGTAACTAGCCATACTTTAAATAATTCTTTTCCTGATCCTCTTTGGAATGATGACACGACAGAAATGAATGCAAATCTTGCTCAATAAAAATTAACTATTAACTATTTATTAACTGTAAAGGTGTCTTTTAAATTAGGTATTATTGGCGGTGGAGTAATGGCAGAAGCGATTATTTCCCGTCTTCTACAAAACAACATTTATTCAGCAGATAGCATTATTGTCAGTGAACCTTTATCGAGTCGTCGTCAATTTTGGCAAGATCAATATGGTGTTTCCACTACTGGTAACAATCAAGACATTTTAGATAACTCTGAAGTGTTGCTTTTAGCAATTAAACCCCAGATTTTTAACCTAGTCATTTCCAATCTCCATTTTAACTCTGGTCAAAAACCTTTAATTTTGTCTATTTTAGCCGGAGTTTCTTTAGCAAAATTGGCGAATGGTTTTCCTGATTTTCCTATTGTGCGAGTTATGCCAAATACTCCTGCAATGGTGGGACAAGCCATGACGGCATTATCCCCCAATAAGATGGTGACGGAAACTCAATTAAATGTTACTTTATCTTTGTTTAGTGCGATCGGATCTGTAATTTCTGTCCCAGAATATTTAATGGATGGGGTGACAGGTTTATCAGGATCTGGCCCTGCTTTTGTAGCGTTGATGATTGAGGCTTTAGCTGACGGGGGAGTGGCTTCTGGTTTACCTCGATCGATCGCCCTTCAATTAGCTACTCAAACTGTACTAGGTACCGCAGAATTGATTAAACAACAAAATTTACATCCTGCTATTTTAAAAGATCAAGTTACCAGTCCGGGGGGAACTACGATCGCAGGGGTTGCACAATTGGAAGAAAATGGCTTCCGTCATGCTGTAATTTCGGCGGTGACGGCCGCCTATAAACGTTCTCAAGAATTAGGAAAGTAAGATAACAATGTAGAAAGACTTTTTCCTCAACTCCTAAATAATAAAATTATTTTGTTCTCCTTGAGAGGCTTGACGACTACGAGCATCATAATATAAATCGGCTAAAGTAATACTAAAAATAGCTTCTTTTAACTTCTGATTTAAGCGTTGCCACAAAGTCATTGTTACCCAATCTTCTGGGGATTCATGGTTAAAATTGTCAAAAGAAAGAGGCTCCACTTTATCCCCGACGGCGATCAAAATATCTCCTAAAGAAATATTTTCAGGTGATAATGCTAATATATAACCTCCTTGAGATCCTCGAACTGATTTAATTAATCCTGCCTGACGAATTTTGATTAAAATTTTTTCCAGATAAGGTGCCGGTAAATTTTGACGGTTTGCGATCGTATTTACAGAAGTAGGCTGATGATGAGATTGAAGACTCAAATCTAATAATGCTTTGACGGCATAATAACCTTTTGTTGTTAACTTCATTTATTACAACTTATTTAAGACTGTTATAGTAAGCCTTTTGTTTATTAATAGAGGATAGAAGAATAAATGAATTGAAGTACTCAACCATTTACTATATGATTAATTTTGCATAAATCCTGATTTTAAAATTTTTACTCTAAAATCCGAAAGTCAAATTCATAATTTCTTATTTGTAATTTAATATTTATTCTATGAAAATTAGTTCCAGTTTTATTAGTCTTTGCTTAACATTAGTTGGTGGTATCCTATTAATTTCATCTTTAATTGACTATCTTTTTTTACTTTTTCCCCTACAATTTCAAGATCAAAATTGGCAAATCACCATTACTAATAGTTTAGTCGATCGAGGTATTGTTCCTTTAATGGCAATTTCTTTATTATTGATAGCATGGTGGATTAACGATAATAATAGTAACCAAAAAACAGGACAAATAATTCGTCTTCCTGTGTTTATTATTGCCAGTATTTTAGGTTTAATTTTCTTATTATTAGTTCCCTTACATCTAAGTAATATTAACAGTGTTAGTAGTGACTTAATGGCTCAAATTACGGAAAAAGTTGGACAACAACAGGCACAAATACAAGGATTTGTTGCTCAATTAGATGCGATCGCAAAAAATCCTGAACAATTAAAACAGGAAATTGCCCAAAGAAATCAAGTCATCGAAGCCGGGGGAGTAATACAAGGTCAAAAACTTGAACCACAACAGCTAGAATTAATCACTAGCCAAAGAGATCAACTACAACAAATGTTAGATTTATCTCAAAAACCTGAAGCATTAAAAGCTAAATTACAAGAAGTAGAAGTTAGATTACAAAATGAACTTAAAGAAGTAGAAAATAAAGAAATCAACAAAGCAAAAACCATCGCTTTAAAACAAAGTTTACGGACTTCAATTAGTAGTTTAATGTTGTCGATCGCTTATATTGTTATTGGTTGGTTAGGATTACAAATGATCTTAATAAAAAGTAAAAAAGCTACAGAATAATTAAGTTTTTAGTAAGGGCTAAAGCCCTTATTTTTGCCACAAAATAAAGTTATCTAAAGCAATCGATTTTAGTCTTAATTATTTTTCTATTATTTTAATATTTTTGGCTTTTCTACCGTAGTTATGATAAATTAGCTATCAGCTAAATATAGTCTTAATCATTTTAAAAATGCAATTGTTATAAATTAACAGTTTTAATTTCACCTAATACTTAAGACCTTTTTTAAAACATAATTTATCATACCCAAAGTGAAAGAACCATATTTTTTAGTAGGTATAACTTACCATCGTTTATTGTGTGATATGATCTGCTAAAATAATACTTTCTCGATGAGCTTTAATAAGACTAATTTTTTCTTGATTAACTTGCTCTAACATAAAGCAAACTTGCTCAGGAGTTAATAAAGTACCATCATTTTTAGCACTGCCAATATAGTTAATTTTAACTTGATCTAATTCTTCCCAATTCTCATCAATTAAAGAGATTTTCTCTAAATTTTCTCTAAGATTGACCATTTTTTTCTTACCAGTTTTAGCCGTCTTTTGCATTAATATTTCCTTAGAATTTTCCACATTATCAAGCCAATTTTCCCACTGACTAAGGCTATATTTATTATCGGTAGAAACCGTAATAAAATATTCAGCTTTTTCTAAAATTTGCGTGGCTTTCGGAGATTTAACAGGCAATTCTTCCACTTTAAAAATTGGGATTTCGAGAGGCAAATTAGCTTTTAATTTTTCCGTAAACTCATCAATATTCATCCGAGTATGATTCTCAAAATCTACGATTTCCCCATTACTCGTCATCCCTAATGATAAAGCAAGGGCGATCGAAATTTTAGGACCGGGATGGAATCCCCCAGTATAGGATATAGGTATCCCCGCCCGTCTGATAACTCGATCGAACAAACGCACTAAGTCGAGGTGACTAACTAAAGCCATATCTCCCTGTTTACCAAACCAGACTCGTAATTTTTGGGCTTTTTCTTGGTTAGGCTTAAACTCTCCTAAATATTCGGGAATGGGAGGAGGAGTCACTACAATATTATGCCCAAAATCAGTGCTACAAACACCGCAACTACTGCAACCATCAAAGGCACAATCAGGCACACTAGCCTCTTGTAATGCCCTTTCTAAGTCTTCCACAAGCCATTGTTTATCAATACCCGTATCTAAATGATCCCACGGTAAAGGCATCTTGTAAAACCTCTCTCCAAGCCTCTCTTCAGCAAGAGAGGGAGTTTTAGATTCTTCAGATTTCGCACCTTCTAAGGGGGGATTAAGGGGGGTTAAACCTTCAAATAGATTCCATTCGCCGTTTTCTACCAGTCGATACTTCCAAGTTAATTCTGCTTCATCAATAGCAGTTTGCCACGCTTTATAAGCCTTGTCGATGTTTTCCCACCATGAATCCATACCAGCCCCCAATTCCCATGCCCTACGCACTACGAGAGCAAGTCTTCTGTCTCCTCTACCCACAAAATCCTCGATCGCCGAGATACGCACATCGGTATAATTAACTTTAACTCCCCTCATGCCATAAAATTCATCTTTAAGGATGTTGCGTTTACGCATAAATTCCGATGTCGAGACGGAATGCCATTGAAAAGGAGTATGGGGTTTTGGGGTAAAGTTAGAGATGGTGATGTTAAAATCAAGCCTTCTGTTGCTGAGGTGACGGCATTCTTGACGCAACCATTTAACAGCTTCCACGATGCCGATAACATCCTCATCGGTTTCCCCCGGTAAGCCTATCATGAAGTAAAGTTTAACCTGATTCCAACCTTCTCTTACGGCTGTCTGGATACCACGCAATAACTCCTCATTGGTTAAGCCTTTGTTGATTATATCACGCATTCGTTGAGTACCTGCTTCGGGAGCGAAGGTTAAACCACCTTTTCGAGTGCCTCCGATAATATTAGCAATGTTTTCGTCAAATCGATCGACTCTTTGAGAGGGAAGGGATAAAGAGATATTTTCATCGTGGAGACGGTTTTTAATTTCGATGCCAACGGCAGGTAAAGAGAGATAATCGGAGCAACTGAGAGATAATAGGCTAAATTCGTTAAATCCTGTCTGTTTCATGCCATCCACGATGCTATTTATCACTTCTTCTGGCTCAACATCTCTGGCAGGGCGCGTTAACATCCCCGGTTGACAAAAACGACATCCCCTTGTGCAACCCCTTCTAATCTCGATGGTGAGTCGATCGTGAACTGTTTGCACATAAGGCACTAATCCGATAGAATAGGCTGGCATTGGTGTAGCTACCCGTCTTAAAATCCTTTCAGGCACATCATCACGATTAGGCTTAACACTACCATCGGATTGCATATCATAGAATTGAGGTACATATACCCCCGGCACTTGGGCTAAATCTAATAGTAATTCTGTTCTAGTTAAACCGTCTCGTTTGCCTTCTTCAATAACTAAACCAATTTCGGGTAATAATTCCTCTCCGTCACCTAATGCCACGAAGTCGAAAAAGTCTGCATAAGGCTCAGGGTTTGAGGTTGCGGTTTGTCCTCCTGCAAATATCAAAGGGTAATCGGTATCTTTTCTTTCTTGCCAAGTTAAGGCAATGTGAGCTAAACTGAGCATTTCTAAGATATTAGTCGCTCCTAGTTCATAACTCAAGCTAAATCCTAAAATATCATATTCTTTAACGTCTCGTTTCGTTTCAAGGGCAAATAAGGGGGTATTCGTCTCCCTCATCTTCATCGCTAAATCGGGTGCAGGTAAGTAGGCTCGATCGCACATTTGCCTTGGTTGGGCGTTAATGATATTGTAGAGGATAATATGCCCTAAATTTGATGCTCCCACCTCATAAACTTCAGGATAAGTCAACACCCATCTAACTTTGGCGGTGTCGAAGTCTTTATGTTTTGCCCCCAATTCGTTACCTAAATAACGGGCGGGTTTAAATATTTCTGGTGTAATTAGTGTATCCGTTGCAATAACCATTATTTTCTTAATAAGAATTACCTTAAACTTTCATTATAGACTTTCTTGTTTGAGGATAAAATTGAGAAATATCAATCAAAGCTAATTGAGATATAAAGTTATGGATAGAGAAACATTACTAAGATTTTATCAAGAAGGTCAAAGAGATTTTACAAAAAATGTTTATTTTAAAACCGATGATTTAGAAGACATTAATCTTAGCAATGAAGAATCTTAGCAATGAAGATTTAAGCGACATTAATTTGAAAGGAAATGATTTACGAGGTGCTGATTTAAGCGGATGTAATTTAACAAATGCTGATTTAACTAGGTGTGATTTAAAAGGTGCTGATTTTACAGATACTATTTTAGTTAATACTAATTTTGAAGGAAGTGATTTAAAGGGGATTAATGCTGAAAATAGTCATTTTGAAAATGCAAATCTAAATGGGTGTGATTTTTCAGGATCAAATTTATATAAAGCTACTTTTATTAAGTCGAATTTATCTCATACAAAGTTTAATAACTGTACTTTAAATGAGGCAAATATTCAAGAATGTTTATTAAAATTAACTGAGTTTAATAATTCACAATTAGTGAATATCAAAATAGAAAAAGCATCATTAGATTTATTAAACAATAATATTAAATCTATTGGTAGTTATTGTCATTTTAATTATTCCAATTTAGAAAATGCAATCCTATGTCATAGTAACTTATCTGATTCTGATTTTAATGGTTCTAATTTAATTGGTATCAATTTTAAGAAAGCAATATTAGTAAGTTGTAATTTTAATAATTGTTCATTAAATAACTCTAATTTTGAAAATGCTTGTTTAGGAGTAAATTTATTTGGTAGTAAGTTTAGTAAATCTGATCTTAAGCTAAGACGCACTTGTATAGTCTATAATCATAATAACACAAATAAATTTGTTAATCTTAATTATGCCTATTAAAAATTTCTTATCACTAGAAGAAAAACATTATTTACAAAATGCTTTAAAAAAAGAAGATAGAGCTGAAGTAAGAGAACGAATTTTAATATTTTTATTAGAAAATGATGGTAAAAATTACCAAGAAATCGCAGATTTTTTAGGTTGCTCTACTCGAACAGTTGCATATTGGGCAGTTCATGGAAACCCTAATAATATAGAAAGTTTACAGAATGAAAGTAGAAAAGGAAATTATCACAAAGCCACACCAGAATATCGAAAATTATTATTAAAAGTAGTAGATATAGAACCGAGTGCTTTTGGATATGAATTTGGTCGTTGGACAGGAAAAAGATTATCGGAACACTTAGAAAAAGAAACTGGTATTAAGTTAAGTAAATCTCAAATACAAAGGATATTAAAAAAAATAAATATGTCTATATTGGGTCAAAATATAGTTTAGAAGATAAACAAGATCCAGAAAAAAGAGAATTATTTAAAGAAAAAATAGAAGAATATATAAGATTAAGTAAAGAAAGAGAAAATGATTTACGGATATGGTTTTGGGATGAATGTGAGTTTAGTTTAAGAGTAATAAGAAGACAATTATGGACAAAAAAAGGTAAGAGAAAAACTGTCAAAGGTATAAGAAGAAGAGGGAGAGTAAATATGATGGGTGGCTTAAGATACTCAGATAAAAAAAGAGTATGTTATGTAATTAAAAAAGGAGATTCTATGACATTTTATGAACAGTTAAAGAAACTGAATGAAGAAATAAAAGAAGAATGGATAAAGAAGGGAAATAAAAAAGAAGATTTTGAAAAAATAGGACCAAAAATAGTACTAATATTAGATAATGCTAGTTTTCATAAAAAGAAAGAGATAATAGAAAAAATAGAGAAGGAATTGCCGAATATAATATTGGAATATTTACCTCCTTATAGTCCAGATTATAATTTAATAGAATTAGTATGGCATTCAGCAAAAGAATATATAGCTAACCGAGAATTTGAAAATGTAGAACAATTAGAAAAAACAATTAGAAGATTATTAAATGAGAATCAATTAGAAATAAATTGGAGTAAAAAATTTAAGAATAAGGGAAATTTGATTAATGCAACTTAAATGCGTCTTAGCTTACTAATTCAAATCTTGCTTTCACAAAAATAAATTATGTTAAATTTATTCAGACAAAATTAATTAATGTTAATTTTAGTAATTCTTTAATAGAAAAAACAGAATTTGTTAATTCAAACCTTGAAAAATCAGACTTTAGTGATAGTAAAATATTAAATAGTTTATTTGAAAGAGTCATTTTAAATTATTGTATTTTTGAAAGAGCATCAATAGAGCAAATTAGTATCAAAGAATCAGATTTAACAGGTTTAAATATTCAAGAAGATAATCAAATATTTACCTTAAAAACAACCGATTATTATCTTAATTTATTGATTAGACAACAATTAGATTTTTTAGAAAGATATAAAAAAGGTAATTTACTAGAGTCTAATTTAATTGGGTTTCATAGCGAAGTAACAATTATTAATCAATCGGAAATAGATATGATTAGTAACTTTTGTTTTGATATGATTGATAAGTATTCCAAGAATAGAAATAATGCTGAATCTAAAACTATTTACAATAATTTTTTTAAAGGTAAATTAGGCGAATTTGTGGTTAAAACAAGATTGGGAGATATTGTTAACAAAGTAGATTATGAAAAATATGGAAATGGTATAGATGATGGAGGTATAGATTTAACTTTATTAAAAAATCCAAAAATTGGAATACAGGTTAAAACACGTACAGGTAATTCGATGTTAGATGTAAATTGGTATATAAATAAGAAAGAAATTGAAAAAAATAAACTAATAGTTTTTATGTTTATTGATAAAGAAATTGATATAAAAAATTCTCAGTATCAAATTATTTTAGTAGGATTTTTAATAACGTTAAGAATAAAATCAAAAGATTCTATTAGTTTTAAGGCAAAAGATTTATTATACATAGGCGGTATTTATGATGTTTTAAAACATTTAGAAGAAAAATATTAATTATCAATTCTAAGATAATTAAGTCAAAACTTTGTCAGATATTTGTTATAAAATGTTAAGAAAGTTCTTATGAATAATTTTATTAATATATTCCATGTCTAAATAATGATCGAGCTTAAATATTTTATGACTGATGATGAATTGAAACAATATTTTCTTAAAAATAAGGATAATAAAGAGGCTTTTTATGCTTATTTAGATAGGAAAGAAAACAAGGAAAAAAAAGTTATTATAAGTGCTGATGAATTGCAGTCTCTACCTTCTAATTTACAAGTAGAATTAGTTGCTCAACGTCTCAAAAAAAAATTTAATATTTAAAGGTAAAAATTAGAATGTTATTACCATTATTTTCACAAGTATAATTAATGGGAGATATAGGAGAATATAACTAAAAAAAGTTAGTGTTGGTATCATTGTAGAACAACTTGATAAACTAATTTATGTTTTTGCTCTAATTTTGCATTATATACATTTTCAACTTTATTCATCAAAGAAGGAGAAGGATTGAAAAGATAAATAGGAGAAAATTCAGGATAATATTTAAGTTCGGTATTTTCTTGAAATAAATGTAATTTTACGTCTAGTTTTAGTTGATAACTTAAAGCTATAATAGAACTAAAATTGTCTTCTAAAGAGGCAATTAATAAAGGTTTTTCACTTTGGTTAATAATTTTAGATACTTGTGGAGGATGTGACGGATGGTTTTTATTCCAAGATATTTCAGCATTATGAAGCATGATGTTAGAAGTCATTGATACAGTAAATATAATCACTAAAATAATTGACCAAATTTGAGACTTATAATGATCAATCTTATAATAAAAAAAGTAACCTACAACTAAATGAGTACCTAAATAACTAGGAATCAAATAACGAGAAATACTAGATCTTCTTCCCCCTATAATTAAATCAGGTAAAAGAAGGGCTAAAAGTGGAATCCCAATCAATAATATTAGATATAATTCGATATATTTATATTTATTAGTAGTTTTACCTAAAATTAATAAAGTTTTAAGAATTAGATAAATTAAGATCAAAGCGAATGAAAAAAAGATTCTTTTATCTAATGGAAAATCAAAAAATAATCTCATAAAATTCTTAGATAAAGTGAACCCTAATTCATCAATGGAAGAACTCTGATTTAACCAATTTGTTCTTCTAACTAATATTAATGGATTTAGGATAAAAATTATCGCCCAAGGAGTGAATAAAATAAAGGAGATTAAACTATAAAACCAAAAATTATTTTTTATTTGACGAGAAAAATTAAGTTTTGAAAGATAAAGATAAATAGTATTGGTTATGAATAATAAAGGAGAGAGAAGTGCAGTATAAAAACTTAGGGTTAAAGTGGCACTATATAAAAGCCAATGAGATTTTTTATTACTTTTAATAGCTTTCAAAAAAAATAAAAGAGATAAAATAATAGTTAAAGTCCATAAACTATATTGTCTCGCTTCTTGTGCATAAAGAACATGAAAAGGAGAAATAGAAAAAAAACCAAGAGTAATTAAAGCCACAAAATTATTGCCAAAAAGTTCCAAACTTAACCAATAAATTGAAGGAAAACATAACAGACTAAAAAAAACAGCTACACCTCTATTCACAAGAATTGAACTACCAAAAATATCCTGTACAAATCTTAAAGATAAATAGTACAATGGTGGATGTTCAGGTGCAGTTTTTAAAACTTTTAAAGTATCAGTAAAGGTAGTTTCTGGCTGTAAATTTAGAAATTTTTGAATATCTTTTGGTGTAACTAAATTACCATTAGATAATTGATTAGTTACATATTCTTCTGTATAACCACTTACCCTTAAAGAAGTATAAACTTCATCATGCCAATAAATTTTTTTATCAATATTAGTGACTCGAAAAAAAACACCAAAAAGAATCACAATAATAATAACTATTTTTAGCCACAATTGATGAGACGATCGAATATTATTTATCATAAAATAAGATAAAATTTTGACATGAAACTTCGTCAATTATACTGTATATCATTAAAGGTTTTTTATTCTAAATTCTACATTCTACTACTAGGGATATTATTAATTGTTAAAATGTCCTATAGTTTTAGATGATTTTTATAAATTTATTTTACCAATGATTAATAGTTCACTTTTCATGGCAATCTCGATCGCGCTAATATCTCTAATATGGGTAGAATTAGTCAGAGACTGCTATCACTTTTTAGCACATATTTGGCAACCTTTGGGGCGTTTACACAACTGGCATCATCGAGTATTCAAACCGGATTTATCCGTCAACAGCGAAGAAATTTATCGTCAAGCTAATTGGTATAACGACTTACCTGAATCCCTCGTTATGCTTTTATTTAGCATTGGTTTTGCCTTTCTCATCATCTCTCAAGGATGGATGTCTCCAAGTTATCAATGGTTAGTATGGATAGGATCACTCTATACTTTAACTTTTACTGGTGGTGCCATCGCAAGGGGTTTAGGTGTACCATTAGCTGATGAAATTACAGACGTTACCCACCGTCAAGGAGATTTTACCAGTATTCCTGCCAATTTTTTCGTCAATCGTCCCTATCATTGGCGACATCACTTTGATGATCAAAATGCTTATTTTTGCGGTACATTAACTATAGTCGATCGAGTCATAGGAACTGCATTGTCTTTAAAAGGAAAAAAAATTGCCGTCACTGGTGCAAATGGCACATTAGGACAAGAATTAATTAAACAATTATATTTAAAAGGGGCAAAAGTCACCGCTTTAACGTCTCAAGAAAAACCACTATTTATTAATAATAAAAATGAGCAAATTTCTATTAAAACTATTACTTGGCAAATTGGAGAAGAATCAAAACTTAATAGTATTTTAGAGAAAACAGACATTTTAATTATCAATCACGGTATTAATGTTCATGGAGATATAAGTGCAGATGCCATTGAAAACTCCTATGAAATTAATACCTTTTCGGGTTGGCGTTTAATGGAATTATTCTTAACAACTGTACGAAATAATGAACATAAAGCCACAAAAGAAATATGGGTAAACACCTCCGAAGCAGAAGTTAACCCCGCATTCAGTCCTCTTTATGAAATGAGTAAGCGGACAATGGGGGAATTAGTCACAATGAAACGAATTAATGCACCTTGCGTTATTAGGAAATTGATTTTAGGCCCTTTTAAGAGTAATCTTAACCCCATTGGTATCATGTCTGCCGATTGGGTAGCCAAACAAATTGTTAACTTAGCAGTAAGAGATTTTCGAGATATTATCGTTACCATCAATCCGTTAACTTATATAGCTTTTCCCATTAAAGAATTAATGACATCAACTTATTTTCGTCTCTTCACTAAAAATTAGCTATTAGTTATTAGTTATTAGGAATTAGCTATCAGCTATTACCTAATTCCTAATTTCTAACACCCAAGAGTTAACACTCCTTTTTCTGTTTGTATGCCAAATGTCGAAATAATATTTTCTTGGCAACAATATTTCAAATCTTCATCTAAATTTAATTTTAGTAATCTTTTTCCATGACTCGATAAACGAAATAATCCTAATAAATTATCTTTCCATTGATCATACAAAGCGATCGAGGCTACTACTTCATCATTACCTATATTATCACTATTATTCAAATCCACTAACCCAGATGCGATCGCTCCCGCACATACAGTATCCTCTAAAGAATAACCTCCTTCCCATCCCGAACCTAGTAACCACAAAGTTTCAGGTTGTTTTTTTTGTAGATAATTAACCACTGCACCATAATTAATAATAGCCCCTGTTATGACAGTGGAAGCAGAAGTAACTCTTTGTAATGCACGAGTACCGTTTGTTGTACTAATAAATAATTGTTTCTGTGCTACCATTTCGGATGAACAATCTAAAGGAGAATTACCTAAATCGCAACTATCTACCTTTTTCCCTCCTCTTTCCCCCAGTGTTAACCGAGATGCGGGAGGTAAAAGATTACTTTCTGCCAATAACAAATCTACATCACTAAAAGCCTTCACAGATTTTGCGCCATTATTTAGTGCTGTATTGATTGTAGTTGTAGCTCTTAATACGTCAATGACGATCGCACAATCGGGAATATCGTTATCAGGAGTAGATTCAGGGGTATGGTAAACAGAAATTTTCACAGTAAATTAGATTAAGAGTAGATTGAACATCCCTGATTTTACATTAATCTTGCACGAAAAAAAAACCCCTTCTCAAAACTGAAAAGAGGCTAAATTTTACTTACTTAGGGGTAAACGGTAAAAAATAATATTTTTATAGTTAGACTAAATATGATATTAGTAACTACGAGAAAAACTATTTCTTCTTCCGCCGCCGCCGCCACCACGACTGCGAGAGTTATTTTCCTCACGGGGTTTAGCTTTGTTAACTTTCATGTCACGACCCATCCATTCTGCACCGTCTAAGGCTTCAATAGCTTTATCTTCTTCGGCATCGGTACTCATTTCCACAAAACCAAAACCGCGCATACGCCCAGTTTCACGATCGGTGGGTAAATATACTCTTTTAACCGCTCCAAAATCCGCAAAGGCAGAGGTTAAATGGGCTTCTGTAACTTCATAGGATAAATTACCTACATATATAGACATAAACTTTCTCCAAATACAATATAGTCTTTAAGATTCGCAATTCGGAGAGAAGCTTGTCAATCGAAAACTCGAAATACTCGTGAATATCTTAAACAAAATCTTTAAACCGATACTTAATCTCGTCAACTCTGATTATAACACGGCAATTTATAATTGACAATTATTCGATCGATAATTAATCTGGATGAGTGTAAAAAATTATTAATGAAGGTAATACATCAAAAACAAGAGTAAGAATACATAGAAAAATTAAGTATCACAATAGATACAACACAGGAGATGAAAGAAACAATAAAAACCATTGTGTATCAAGAGCTTTCCCTTTTGACAATATGTTCATATCTCATAGTTTTGCTATATATATTGTCAATTATTTCCATAACCTATTCCTATTCATGGTTCACTGGTAGTTGTAAATTGTTAATTGTAAATTATTATGAAGAATCCTTTTCTTTCTCTCGAATATGAAATGGCGATCGAAAACTTAGGGGATTATTATTATGAAGAAGTTATTCCTGCAGAATTTCCCCAACATATATTAAGATTTGCCAATCAAGACTTATTACCCCTCATGGGCATAGATAGAAATAGTGTTACCGAGAATGATTGGATAGAAGCCTTTGGCAAATTTCAAAGAATTAGACCATGTTTAGCCTTAAAATATCATGGTTATCAATTTGGCGCTTATAATCCGCAATTAGGAGATGGTAGAGGATTTCTGTATGGTCAAATTAGAGGACAAGATGGACTATTATATGATTTTGGCACAAAAGGATCGGGACGAACCCCCTATTCTCGTCAAGCAGATGGTAGATTAACTCTTAAAGGGGGAGTCAGAGAAGTTATTGCCGGAGAAGCATTACATCGTTTAGGAGTAAATACTTCCCGTTGTCTTTCCCTCATTGAAACGGGAGAATCTTTATGGCGGGGGGATGAACCTTCCCCTACTCGTAGCTCTGTGATGGTAAGATTTAGTCAATCTCATATCCGTTTTGGCAGTTTTGAGAGACTTCACTATTTACAACGTCCCGATTTAATTAAAAATCTCTTAGATCATGTAATTTATTACTATTATCCCCATTTAACGACTTCTGAAACTCCTTATATTGATTTTTATGGGGAATTAGTCGAAAGAATCGCTTTATTGAGTGCTCAGTGGATGGGGGCTGGTTTTTGTCATAGTGTCCTTAATACCGATAATATGTCTATCACAGGAGAAAGTTTTGATTATGGCCCTTATGCTTTTATTAATACATATGATCCTCTGTTTACAGCAGCTTATTTCGACTACGGTGGTAGATATAGTTATGGTAATCAGCCTTTAATTTGTCGTTGGAATTTGGAATTATTACAAAAACCCTTGGCTTTAGTAATACCCTTTGAAGCGTTACAAACAAAGTTATCCTATTATGATAATTATTATGATAAATTCTACCATAGTTTTATGATCAAAAAATTGGGATTTGAAAAATTACCAGATAATTTAGGCAAAAATTTAGTTACGGAAACTATTAATTTATTAAAAGAAAGTCAATATATTTATCATCAATTTTTTGCAGATTTAGCGTCTCAATTTAACTATGGTTGGCACGAAAACCCAGATTTAATCTTAGAAAATATGGAAATAAAATCCTCTAATTTACAAAGATGGCGAGGATTATATCATCAGGCTTTAGAAAATTTTGTTAGGGAAGAATTAGACAATATTAAAAATAATCTCGATCGAGCTAACCCCCAAATTATACCTCTTAGACCAATAATTGAAGCCATTTGGCATCCTATTACCAGCGAAGATGATTGGCAACCTTTTTATGACTTAATCAAAGCATTGACAAAAATATAGTAATCCGTTTAGGAGTTGTAAACAATCAACAAATGACTAATGACAAAATCTTTACGTTTAAAATTGAAAATATGACATTAAATGATAAGCAAAATCAGGAGTAAAATTTAGTCTTTTTTGTAAGTCTGCAATATGCCGATAACTGCCGTTACTTTCTCTTTCTATAATAATTTGTTGAGCAATTGCTTCTTTTAAATTAGGGATAGTTTTTAGTTGATTTAAACTGGCATTATTGGGATTAATTTTAGCTGGAGCATAATAACTGTCAGGGGCATAATAAGCAAAATATACGATCGATTGCCAAGATTGTATTTTCAAGACAGAAACTCCCAAAGCCGCCGCTAAGTCTTCTAAACAGAGAAAATGGATACCAGAGTTAGTTATTTCTACTAAGTTTCGAGCTTGAGTAATCGATATTCCGGGTAATCTTAACCAATCATCTACTGTTGCCCTATTGGCATCAATTTTGATGCCTAATTCACTGGCAATTTTTATTTCTGTTTCTGATTGAAACCGATAATAAGGATTACTTTGTATTTTTTTTGCGATCGCACGATGAGAAAAGTTCATTTTGTGTTGATAATTGTTCTACTGTTGCAAATTATTACGAAATCATGCAAAAGTTACCATATTAAGGCACATTTAATGGTAATTTAATTCTCATTCTATCAATTCATCGTTATTAGAGGAGTTCTTTTAATCATGTCTATTTCTGAGACCCAAGTGTTCGTAGCTTTAATAATTGCTCTTATCCCCGGTATTTTAGCTTTTCGTTTAGCTACTGAACTTTATAAGTAAGTGTCAAAACAGGTGGGTAATATCGATTGCCTACCTTTATAAAACCATAACTAGGGTTTGATGAAAAAGCTCTTTGGTTAAGAAAATCGTTAAGATTTAGTTCGATCATCGTTAATAGTTTCCCAAACAACTCCATCAACTTATATTTTCTACTATAACTTTTTTGTTTAAATTTTGTAGTCTCAACAATTCAGTAAAACTTAATCCTCTACGAGATTCTAATCGGGGTAGATTTTCGATCGCTTCTGACAGATATTTAATAGCAGAAGGAGTAGAATAACCCCTTCTTACAGCTACTTTTATTCCTCCCTCATCCGCTTCTATTTCTTTTTCTAAACTACGGTTTCGTTTCCAAATTTGATTAAGGGCGATGGAAAATAAACTTCCTGAAACTACTACACCTACAATATCTTGATTAACCAACTCAAAGATCAACGCAAAAAATGCAGATAAAATAATTCCTTGATAAATATCAAGTTTAAGCCACTTCACCCCCAATAGTAACGCAACCGTACGCAAAAAGAGTAAATCCCGTTGCGGTACTGATAATTTTCTCCATAAATCAAAATTAATATAAATGGGGCGATTTTTTAATTGCCAAGGGGGGGGGAAAATGGTGGTAATAATTTCTGTTTGTTGCGGTTTACTGATGATGCGACAGCATATCCTGCCTGAAGCTGGCATTAAATCTTGTAATCGACTAATTTCCTGTTCTATACTCATCTTGACTTTCGTGAAAAGGTAGAAAAGAATCTTGTAACCAACAAGTCTCTAATAATCTAATTTTATAAAGATACCAGAAACGACTTGGTTTCCATACGGATTCTTGTTCGATATTAGGAGTCAGAGACTGATTGAGATATTCCCATACAGCATGACTAATTTTTCTTACATTGTACATCATAGTATTTATCTCCCTAATAAGTGATCAATTTCAACAAAATTCAATTAGATTCACTCCTCACAACCATCGGGGTTATACTTACTAATTTGACAAATTTTCACTCTTTTTATCTTCTCTAGAAAAACCTCAATCTAGGGGGTATTTCGGGTAAAAATAACGATATTTGCCTAATATTTGCCTAAATTGAACTACGAAAAATTTAGTAATAATTGACAAATAAGTAAACTTTTGTAACTTTTATTTTGTTCGTGTAATGTCGATCGTGATTTTACCACCAAAATCCGGAATAGGAGGTGCAGGTTTTGATAACTTCACTCTAACTTTAGAAATGGATTCAAACTTTAAAATATCATCCGCAATCACTTCAGCTAACTTCTCTACCAAGGCAAACTTAGCTGTTTTGATAATGTGTTTAACCATTTCAATGACGTGACGATAATCTACTGTGTCGTTAATGTCATCACTTTTTCCTGATATTTGTAAATCTAACCATAAGGTTAAATCAACTTCAAACCATTGACCCAATGTTCTTTCTTCTGGTAATAATCCTGTATAACCATAACTACGAATACCGCTAACTTCAATACAATCCATATTTATTCAAAATATAAACTAAATGTCTTCTATGATAAGGTTACTAGCTTATAATCGACAATAAATAGGGGTATTCAACAATGAACAATGTACAATTGACAGTTTTACCTCTGGCTAAAAGAGAAGAGGATTGAATTAAAAAAGATCAACCTTTTATCTTTTTTCCCTTAAAAAGAGGAGACTTTAAACCTTGAATGGATCAATTATCAATTGGTAAATTGACTTTAATCTGAGGGTTAAATTCCTTTACTTAGGGAAAACTCATCTAATTGCCATATCCTCGGATTATAAAGAAAAAACCCTTGGAAATTTTCTGTTACTGGTTTTGGATTACCCTCATCCGTTGGAAATTAATACATATTTATTTACTATCGATCGCATCCATCAAAGACTGATCCAAGGGTATCATTAAACCTTCTTCCTGAGTAGTGGGTATCTCGATTAAGGGTTCATTTAAAGCGATAATTAAAGTTTCATTCTTCGGTGTTGAGTTATTTTCCTGTGCCATTTGTAGTAAAGGAGTTCTATTAGGACTAAAAAGGCCACTTACACTAGCTAATATTACTGCAGCGATCGTACCACCACTCCATAACCAAATTTTATGTTGTTTTTTTTCTTGATCTACCCTAGCAAAAACTGCATCAGAAAGTTGTTTTGCGCTACATTCTGAGGAAGGAGTTGGTAAATTATTTATTTCTTGACGTAAATATAACAGTCTTCGGTATAAACCCTGAATTTCAGGATCATTCGATAATAATTCTTGTACTTGTTTTCGTTGTTCGGCAGTTACTTCACCGTCTAAATACGCACTTAATAACTCAAAAGTGCATTTGTCGGGGGGATAGGAATGGTTAGTCATCATATTTTTTCTCCTTAGCTTATAGTGTTTAAAATTAAATTATTGATTATTTTCTAGGTAAGGCTTTAATAATAATTGCAGTCTATTTCTTGCTCTTGCTATTCTTGATTTTACCGTACCTAGGGACACTTGGGTAATTTCCGCAATCTCCTCATAGCTTAAACCTTGTATTTCTCTTAAAACGATGGTTGTGCGAAAAGTATCAGGTAAATCGGCAATGGCTTGTCTCAGTTGATCATAAAATTCTACAGTGGTTAAATTATCTTCGGGAGAGGGTAAATCTGAAGCTACTTCCCATTTTAACTCATCTTCTTCCATTACGATCGAAGCGTCTAAAGACAAAGGAGTAGCATTTCTTTTTCGTTTACGCAGTTGGTCATAGAATAAATTAGTAGCGATACGACTTAACCAACCTTTAAATTTAGCGGGATCTTGTAAACTATTAATTTTCTTATATACTCTAATCCAAACTTCTTGGGCAATATCTCCTCTATCTTGCCAATCGGGAGCTAAATTATATAAAATCTTATCCACATAACCCTGATGACGGCGTAATAACTCTGCAAAAGCCCCTCTATCAGGTTGACTAGTTTGCTGACAACACAAAATTAAATCAGTATTGGATAATTGTTCAACTTTCACTTTTTGTTGTATAAACGGAATAGATAAATTAGACCAAGATAAAGAAATAGAGGAAACCATAATATATTCTATGCTGATTTGAGAATAGTTGTACTTAGTTTGACTATTTCCCCAGTAAAAAGTTCCCAATAAAGTGGGCAATGCCCACTATAACCATAAAAATAGAAGAAAAATCATTAATTTATAATCATTATCTCTCTCTATTTAGAAAACTTAGACATGGCATTATCAAAAGCAATGGTTAATTCATTCCACGCTGATTGAAAACCCACACTTAAACTTTCCCAAGCCTCGTCTCCTGAAGATTGTAGTTCAGTAAATTTATTTTCTAACTCAGCTTTTTTTGCTTTTAAAACCTCTATTTTTTCATGTAAATCCGCCTTGGCATCTTCTCCTACCTCCTCAGCTTTCGCTTTTAATTCATCTAATTTTGCACCCCATTGTTGGAGTTTTGTCTCCATTTCACCTTGATAAGTTTCTCTGTTACTTAAATTACTCATAATCTTTTAATTTGTTATGATAAATTTTCAATGCCATAATAACACGATAAAAATAAAAAGGCATTATCCACTATCCTTAAATATTAATTTAGTTGAATCAATTCTTTAGCAGTAACACTCAAATTTTAGATTGTTTAAGGTACTTTAATGACAGGACTTAATAAGATGATGAAAACAATATTATTAAATAAAATTAAGACAGGTTTAATTAGTACAATATTCTTTTTTTTAATTACTAATTCAGCTTACGCTGATAGTCCACTTACTTCGACTGATTTGGCAAATTCTTATGAAGATATGACAATTATTTCGATCGCTAAAAATAGTAAAAAACTAGAAAAAGATGTTTTAAATTTTCTTCTTAGTGAGGCACCATTAGATCAAAAAGCCGCAGTAATTAACGCTTTAGGTTGGAATTTTGATGGACAAAATAACGGTTATTTATTCTTAGAAGGATTGGCTAAATCTAAAGGTTTAACAATTAATAATTTAACCATAAAAGATTTAACTTCTTTTGATAAATTTGTCTTAGGTTATTTATTGGCAATGGATGATTATTTTAATTTATCTCCCATAGATAATAATAGTTCTCTACCCTTATTTCGCATTACCCCTTTGGAATTATTAACATCTGTTGTTGTAGAATTACCTGATGATTTCACTGCACATTTTGTACGAGCATTAGTAGAAGGACAAAAAAATTTGGAGAATCCACAATCTTGGTGTAATGTCTATCAAGTTCATCAATTAGTGTTAAATCAATTTCCGCCAGATAAACGCAATTTACGTCCATCAGCAATAGCAAATATTATGGACTATGTCAACCTTTATAATGAATATTGTAATGGTAAAAACATTGATTAATCAAAAAAGAACTAAAGAAAAAATTAAACCACTTAATAAAGATTTTGAAAGAATATTTAATCAGAACAAGAAAATTAAATATTCTTCAGAAAGTGTCGAAAAAACTCTCGATAATCTAACTTTTCTAACTTCCACAATAGTTTATTGATTTTGAAGATAATTTAAAAATTCTATCAATTCATGATCTGATAATAAATGACGAGATTTTTTACCATAGGTTTCTAACAAATATTTTTTACCTTGTTCTTGAGTCCATGCTAATCTTTTCATTTCAATACTGGTTTGATCAATAATCTGACTAAAATCGATCGTCTCACTATATTCTAAGGGTAATGTGGGTTCAGATAATTCTTTTGAGTTCAATTCAGGAAATAAAATTAAGTTATTAGTGGCTGTTTCCTCTTTGTTATTTTCATTCTCAAACAAAGAAATATTATTAATATCTGTATTTGAAATTTCATTCTCATTAATATTTTCAAGAGGTGATATAGAAGTATCTACTTCATGAGGGTTCTCCTTTATTTCATTTGTATTGTATGATTCCCATAAATCTTCATTTTCTTCGATTGTTTTCGATTGTTTCTCCAATGGTGGTAAATCTTGAGTTATAGGGGGAGTGGGGAAAGTTTTTGTGATGATTTCTGGTTTTATTTTCTGGGGTATTGAGTCTTTTTTTGGAGATTGTGGGGTGATAATTTCTTTTTTTGCTTGATTATCTGATAAAGTTTCATTTTTACTCCAATTAACTACAGCGATCGCTCTTTTTCGAGCTTCATCTTCTGCTTTTTCGATAGTGTCATTAGCGGCTAATGCTGTACCTAAAATCACCCCTTCTTGAGTTACCGCTACTTTAACTATATATTTACCATGATCGATCGTTACTAACTCACTAATCAATGCTAATTGCTTTATCGTCATAATTTTTCTACAAGGAATGATAGTGGATTTTTTGGTTATCAATACAATTATACTAGATTTGTTAAGACTTGATTCTAAGAATTTTAATTCTTCAAGTTTTGATATATTTGTTTAAACTCTCTTTGTTGTTGATTGTGATCAACTATAGGCATAGGATAATTACAACCTTGAGCAGACAACGGGAATATTTTTCCTGTAACTAATTCTCCTGTATCGAGGTGACTAATTTCAGGCAACCATCTACGGATATATTCAGCCTCACTGTCAAATTTTTGGGCTTGAGAAGCGGGATTAAAGATACGTAATGGCTTAGGATCCATACCACTAGAAGCACTCCACTGCCAACCCCCATTATTAGAGGCTAAGTCTCCATCATAGAGTTTTTGCATAAAGTATTTTTCCCCCCAACGCCAATCGATTATTAAATCTTTAGTCAAAAAACTAGCTACAATCATCCGACAACGGTTGTGCATCCATCCAGTTTCATTTAATTGTCTCATAGCGGCATCGACAATGGGATAACCTGTTTTTCCTTCACACCATGCCTGAAAAAGTTTTTCGTTATTTTGCCAAGGGAAGACTTTAAATTGCTCTCGATAAGCACCTTCCGCCAATGGGGGAAAAAAATAAAGACAATGTTGATAAAATTCTCGCCACGCTAATTCTTTTTGCCATGTAATAATGTTTTCTCTCGCTTCGTCACTTTGAGCATTTTCTAATTCCTCGATCGTATTTTGCCATAAAGTTCTACACCCGATCGTACCAAATTTAATGGCAGGACTTAGTTGAGATGTACCATCGATCGAAGGATAATTACGATTTTCATTATAATCTGACAACAAATAACGACAAAAATATTCTAATCTTTCCTGTGCAGCCACTTCTCCTGAAGATAACAGTAATTCATTATCCCAAATAAAACCTAAATCTTTGAGAGAAGGTAAAGGAATTAAACCCAAATTTTTGCTAATGTTATATTCTTCATCCTTTAGAGAAGATAAATTAGAAATAGAGGGAAAGGGTTTTTGCTTGTCCTGTTGTGACCAGTTACGCCAAAAAGGAGTATAAATCGTATAGGGAGTATTGGTTTTAGAAAGAATTGTTTCTGGAGGGTGTAATAATTGATCCCAAAATGTCTCTACTTTGATACCCTTAGCTTCTAAAGCACTTTTCATTATTTTATCTCGTTTCCGAGCAAAAGGTTCAATATCTAAATTCCAATAAACTTTTTCTGCTTTTAACGCTTCGGCCAAAAAAGGAATTATATTAATGGGAGAATCATGAAAAATTAATAAATCACTACCTAATTTTTGATAATTTTTTTGTAATTCTTCTAAAGAACCTAACAAGTATTTTACCCTAGCTGGAGCAATATCATCACTTTGTAAAATAGCTGGATCTAAGCAGAATATTCCGATAATTTTATTTGTATTTTCCCTAGCAAAAAATAGCCCTAAATTATCAGTTAATCTTAAGTCTTTACGATGCCAAAATATAATCAAGTTATTCATAATTTATTCAAATAATATTTTTTACTTTTTAATTTTCTTTAACATTTTTTAGCAATCTTAAATCATTTATCAGAATTAAGTTATATTTAAAAACTCTAAAATTTTTATTAATCTCCCCTACTAACTTTTGTTTGTTAACCTCTCTTTTCTATTCATATAATTTTTTGTTGGTAGATACTAATTTTCTCATAAAATACTCATTGTGAAAGATTTTATAATAATTTTTTGTTCATTTCTCTTTTATAATCGAGGTTTTTGGGGTTATTTCTAAAATACTTTTTTTGCACAATATTTAATTATTTCTGAATTTTTTAAAGTTTTATGAAGGTTTTTTCTTAATAAATCGCAACAAAGTTTGTAGATCACAAGGACGATCTTGTATCCTAAGATTGTGGGGATCAATCTAAAAGTAGGCTTTAAGACTCATTATTTGTTTAAATCTAATCTGATAAACAAAAATCATTGAGTTTGATTATTAATTATTGAATTATATCAATACAAATACTCTGTTAATTACTAATTAATTTACCAAATTTTCTTAATTTATTTACAAAAGTTCATAAAAATCTAACATAAATCATTAAAACACCAGTAATTAGGATGGTATTTTTAGGAAAAATTCAATAACTTTAATAATTATAGATTCATGAAAAAACAATTTTAATCAAACCTAGATTTACAGATAATTAATCTAATTTTATACTCACAATTAATAACATTGATCAATCCTATAAATAAAAAAGATCGATCGAATCTTTGATCATAAAAATATTAATTTCATAAGTTAGATTTTTAGATAAATTTGCCTAAAAGACTGATTTTCTTATCAAGATAAAAATACATATTTAGGAGAGAAAAAAATGTCCAGAAGAAAGAAAAAATTTGCCTGTGGTCATAGTGGTTACGGTAGAGAATGCCATAGATGTGAGCAATCTTACGCTGTGAGAGAACAAAAGAAAAAAGAAAAAAATGCTTGGCAGGAAACATTTTGTCATGATCCGATCGATTTAAGTTCTTTACCTAGAAATGTAGTTTTAAAAGCTAGGCAGATTATACAGAATATTCAAAACCATACCAGTTATACCAATTTTAGGGGTAAAAGGTTACGACACGATCGATTTATTATTAGTATTCCCGTAACTAGAAATTATCGTCTTATCTGTAGAGATTACGGCAGTTTTGTAGCGCCTGAAGCTGTTGTTTCCCATGAAGATTATAATGTTTGTAAACCCGGTAGTTAAAGAAATGAACCAAAAAAATTGTGGTAAAGGGATAAGAAAGAGGAGATAAAGAGAAAGAGAAGAAAACTATCAAATTTTTGAAGGTAAATCGAACTGACATCTTATCTTGTCAATTAATCTTCTCTCAAACTGAAGTTATCTCCTGTCTCCCCTTGTCAAAAAACTTTTTCAGCAAAGTCTAATTGATACTCAAAATCCATGTGCCAAGGTTCAATCTTAAAGGTACTTGTCCAGGTGTCAAAATTTGTGCTTGGAAATAAAAAGTACCCCCATTCTCAGGGTTTTTGACGTTAGAAAAAACCAATTCCACTTTATTACTTTCAAGAAGAGGTTTTTCTAAATCAATTTCAATAATACGACTTTCTTTATCCCATACAATTTCCCTAATCGGTAATTTTTCATTTTTTACTCTCACTTCGATTGAGTCAACATCAAAAGTACCACGATAATATTCTGGATAGGTAATAAAAAATTTTGCTGCTCCTTGAGTGAGTTTTTTGCCGGGGATTCTGAGACGATAACGATCCCAACCTCCTGATTTACCCCCAAAATCTAAATGATAGTTTAGTATATCTTGTCGATCGACCCCACTAAAAAGAGTTAATCCGGGGTTACTTTGAGCCACAACTAAATTAGGTAAACCTGTAATTAAAGAAGTTGTAACGGCTAAAGTTGCCAAAAAAGGTTTAGTGATTTTTAATAAATTCATAATAATTCAATATACTAATTAATTTAACTGATTCTTACTTTAACAAACTAAACTACCAGACGGGGAAAATAATAATTTTGTTTCCTTATGGAGTTTTTCGTTCAGGAAAAAGGGTAAATAATAATTTATTGATATAAACTTGTCCAACTACGGTGTTAACTTGAGGAGTGTTATCTTCCCACACATCATTATTAAGGATTTCTGTTTCTGAATTTTCTTCTATTTCTAAAGTTGGGGATTCTTGCTCATTTTCCGTGATATTTTCTTCTATTTCGTTAAAAGTATTGTAATTTTCTGTGTCTGATGAGTGGTTATTATTATTTTCTTCTATAGGAATATTCTCAGTTTCTATTTTTGGCGTGAAACCATTTTTTACCCCATCAATAATAGTTTGTGTCGGAGAATTGATTTTTTGAGAAGAAGAATTTATGTTAACATCTTCATTAAAATTTATTTGACGGGATCGATCGCCTATAATTGAACCAGCCGGAATTACACTCATAGATTCAATGTTAGAATTATAAACGGTCACAGAAGCTCCCAAAGAAACTTGAGATCCAATAACAGACTTACCTAAAATTAAACTGCCAGATCCTAAAATTGTATTTTCCCTAATTTCCACATCTCCATTATAAGCCGTAATAATAGTACCCATTCCCAAACAAACCCCTCCATGAATGATTATTTTATTACCTTGAGTGGCATTTAAAATAACTCCTGAAGCGATAATGACACTTTGATCGATCGTGACATTTCCTCGTATTTGGGTTGTATCTATAGTACTAGGATGTAAAATGGGTAATGACATGAGTTCAGAGTTCGGATAAGAAAAAATGGAAAGAGGAGTAGGAGGAAGAGAGGAAAGAATTTATTAATTCTGCATTTCAAATTCTAAATTTCTCATTCCTCATTTCTCATTCCTCATTAAATTATGGTCTTTGAATGATAGCCTCTAAAACACGGCGTTTAGCTTGAGTATCAATACCAATTAAACGGACATATTCACCATTATGCTCTTGAAGACAGCCTTGTAAAGCCGAAATAACTTGACTTTCATTATTACTGTCGATGGGAGAACAACTTTGCCAAGATTTAGTTTTAAAACGGCGCACATCTGCGTGTTCTGTGCCAATACGATAACCTTGAGACAATAAAGAACGCACTTGAGCTAAAGTGTTAGCATCGAGAGAACTACTACCGTTTTTAGTGTTCGTATAAGCAGAAACATTTGTACTATTACCATTATTATTAGTAACAGGAGTTGCCTGATTAGTTTGTCCGGGGCGTTGGATAATCATCTCTAATACTCTGCGTTTAGCATTGGTATCAATACCAATTAAACGAACATATTCTCCAGCATGATCTTGTACACAAGCCTCTAAAGCTGAGATTACTTGACTTTCGCTAGTTGCTTTGATTGGGGAACAACTTTGCCAAGATTTACTTTTAAAACGGCGAATATCTGCGTGTTCGGTGGCTATTTGATACCCTTGAGATAAGAGACTACGAACTTGGGAGATCGCTTCTGCACTCAAACTACTATTAATAGCACTTCCACTATTACTTCGGGATGGTTGATAGCTAACTTTACCGTTTCCATTACCATTACTACTGATACTAGCGGTTTCTCCCGGTCGTTGAATAATAACCTGAGATACACGACGTTTAGCTTGAGGATCAACGCCTACAAGTTGCACATAGTTACCGCTCAAATCTGCTAAATAGCCTTGAATAGTACTAATCGCTTCATTAACTGAGTTAGTTTTAACACTAGGTGCTGTTAACCAAGACTTGGTTTTAAAACGACGAGCATCGGCATATTCAACTCCAATACTATAACCGCCTTGAATTAGAGAACGAATTTCACTGGCTAAATCGCCGTTACCTTTACTAACAGGAGCATGACCATTTCCGTTACTATTTACTTTAGCTGTGTTGCCCTTACTAGCTTGTACGGGGGCTGGTGCTTCACCAGGACGCTGAATAATAACTTCGGCAATTCTACGTTTAGCTTGAGGATCAACTCCAATTAGGCGAACATATTCACCACTACATTCATTTAATATATTACCTAATTCTGCTAAGATTCCAGCCTCATTGGTAGCATTTAAGGAAGCACTTAACCAAGATTTGGTTTTAAAACGACGAGTATTAGCGTGTTCTACACCAATGGTGCAACCTTGTCTTAACAGCGATCGGACTTGATTGATTATATCTGTATTTAAACTCATATTAGTTACTGATTGATAACCATTAGTTTGATTATGGGTTGGTTTTTGCTCCGGAGTATTTTCTTCTCGGATGGCATTAATACAAGCATTATTGTTCGCACAGTGATAACCGGCGGCTAAGGCTTCGTTAATATGGACTACATGGGCCGCAAATTCTCGATCTTCGGGTTGCACATCAGGAAGTCGATCGGCTTGTTGTTGATTAGTAATCACCGAACCTGAAGGCACATATTTTCCGGGCGGAATTTCCACATCCTGAATTAGAGCGTGCATCATGACAATACAACCATCTCCAACTCTGGCATTAAAAACTGTCGATCGAAAACCAATAAAACAGTTATTACCCACATAAGCAGGGCCATGAATTAAGGCTAAATGAGTGATACAGGAATCTTCACCAATCCATACGGAATAGTCTCGATCATCATCACCTTTAACTCTACCTTGCTCCAGTCCATGAATTACTACCCCATCCTGAATATTACTACCATTACCTATGTGAAAAGGTGTACCTTCATCTGCACGAATAGAAGTACCCGGGGCAATTAAAACATTTGCTCCGACTTTCACATCTCCAATTAAATTAGAGAAGGAATGAACATAAGCACTATCATCTACTTTTGGTTCAGCTAAATTTTTTGACCAAGGAGTAGGTGGAGCCGCCATTATAGGGACGCTCACTATAAACCTCCACAATAATTATCTTATTTAATCTCTCAAGGACACTCATTAGGATGTTAAGAATATCTTGAAGGATTAATACTTTTGTCCTAATTTGTCCTCACGGATTGATTTTTCTGGTTGTTACAGATTAAAACCAAAATACTTTATTTAGTATTTAATACATTCTTTCAGCATCTTTCTTGCTATAAAGCAGATCGGATGTGGTTGTAACTGTATCTATAATGCCCACTACCATCGCATCGACGGGACGTTCTTCATGACCAGTTTCTTTTCGAGCGGCACTGCCACGAGTGACAAGTACCCATTCATTGATACCAGCCCCGACGGTGTCTCCGGCTACTTCATAGTTGGGTAGCACATTACCATCAGCATCTAAAAATTGTACTAATAATAACTTGACACCTGTTAATGTCCGTGATTTGTGAGTACTAACAACTGTACCACACACTTTGGCAATTTGCATTAATTTAATTCCTGATTAAGATCTGCCCAAAGGACGAGGATTGATACTTTCTCTGAATTGTTCGACTTCTTCGGTATAACGAATAGGTAATACATATTCAAGGTTTTCGTGGGGACGAGCAATGATATGGTGAGATAGAACTTGACCACCTTTTACTCGTTTAACATTTTCAATTCCTGCACTCACAGAGGCTTGTACTTCAGATACATCACCACGAACGATAACAGTTACACGACCACTACCGATTTTTTCGTAACCCACAAGAGTTACACGAGCGGCTTTAACCATCGCATCTGCTGCTTCTACTACGGCAGGAAACCCTAAAGTTTCTACCATTCCTACTGCAATTGACATATTTTTTTTAGGTTATTTTATTTGGAAATTTATAAATCAATATTTGAGAGTTAAATAGCTCTAAATTTTGAAGGTGAATTTTAGTCAACCATAGGCTAATGACTAAATATTAATAACTACGGAATTGTTCTACTTCTTCGGTATAACGAATGGGTAATACATATTCGAGGTTTTCGTGAGGACGAGCAATGATATGGGTTGAAAGAACTTCTCCTCCACTTACTCTGTTTGCTGACTCAATACCCGCCGAGATGGAAGCCTGTACTTCAGATACATCACCACGAATGATAACGGTAACACGACCACTACCAATTTTTTCATAACCCACAAGAGTTACACGAGCGGCTTTAACCATCGCATCTGCCGCTTCTACTACTGCTGGAAACCCTAGGGTTTCAATCATTCCTACTGCAATTGACATTTTATTTTTTCCTTGATACACTAAATTTACTTAAAACTGAACCAAAAGTCGTGTTCTAAAAGTTTTAATTTACTCACAAAATTTTAAGATCAACAGACAAAAAAAATTAGTTGGTCAGTAAATTAATGAGTATTTTTACTTTTTTGATTCTCTAATGAACTTCTAGTTAAGATATTTTTCAATCTACTAGAATAAGCATAAACAAGCATGGTACGTTTGACAAGATAAATCTCTATGATATTTATTAATCTTTGTCTTAACGATTATTAATAAGTGATAATTGAGACTTTTTTGACAGTTCAAACATCAACTAGATTCTTTTACCATGACAATGAAAATCTTAATCTTATCTACCCCAGTGGGTACATTAAGTTCAGGTATTGGGGGCGGTGTAGAATTAACTATCTACAATTTAATTCAAGAAATGCAAAGGCGTAATCATCTGGTGAAAGTTGTGGCGCCGAAAGGTTCTTATTTACAAAATGCTGATATAGTTGGAATAGAGGGCAATTTACATATTCCAGCTCAAACTCAAACTCGTGATATTCCTACGGTTATGCCTCAAAATTCGGTGTTGGGAAATATGTGGGAATATGCTAGACAGGTGCAATCTGATTATGATGTGTTGGTAAATTTTGCTTTTGACTGGCTGCCTTTTTACTTAACTCCTTTTTTTCAGAGTTCGATCGCTCATTTTATCAGTATGGGCTCGTTGTCTGATAGTCTGGATCATGGGATGACACAAACTGCTCAAAAATATCCTCTAAATTTTGGGGTTTATACGAAATCTCAAGCAAATACTTTCCCTTTTGCTAATGTTTGTGAATGTTTAGGAAGTGGAATTGATTTATCTTTATACCAATTTAGAGAAAGTCCAGACAAAAAATTGGCATGGTTAGGAAGAATTGCTCCAGAAAAAGCCTTAGAAGATGCTGTCAAAGCCTCAGAAATTACTCAAATACCGTTACTAATTTTTGGGAAAATTCAAGATGAACAATACTGGCATAGCATTGTAACACAACATCATCAAGCCCCGATCGAATATAAAGGTTTTTTATCTACTATTGATTTACAGAGGGAATTGGGTTATTGTCAAGCATTATTAATGACTCCTCGTTGGGTGGAAGCCTTTGGGAATGTTGCCATTGAAGCCTTAGCCTGTGGTGTTCCTGTGATTAGTTATGCGAGAGGTGGCCCTGCTGAAATCATTGATGATTGTAAAACTGGTTTTCTCGTAACTCCTGACAGCATTGAAGGATTAGTTACGGCTATTAATCGTCTTCCTGAAATTAATCGTCATGATTGTCGTCGATCGGCAGAACAAGAGTACTCTTTAACGACATGGGGCGATCGTTTTGAATTATGGTTAAAAAGAATTTGCTCAGAATAGGGAATAAATTTGTTTTTTAATCACAAGGTTTTAAAGTAAAAAGACTGAGTAATTTTTCTTCTTCTTGATATTCAGAAAAGCGAATATATTTTATATATTTTTCTCCTAGAATTATAGAATAATTATAAAGTTCATATCTAGTGAATAAATTGGGATAACTAGGTGATATTTTTTCCCAATCAGTTTCTCCTTCAAATGTTAATTCTTTGTCTAATTTTAGACCTATTTCTTCTTCTAATCCTCGATAAGCACCTTTTAAGGGGGTTTCGTATTGTTTTAGTTTTTCTGTGATAGTAACTAGCTCTCTTTTTCTTTCTATTCCACTTAAAAATATCTGCTTATCTTCTATTAGTTGAAAATATTGATCGCCTAGTTTAAATTTAACATCGATCGAGCTTACTTTTAATAGTCTAACTAATTTTTGATCAAGTATTTTTAACTCAGATTCTCCTTCTTTTATCTCGGTAAATAATTCCTCGATCGTCTTATTTCCTAAATCATGACTCCAATCTTTGGTACTAATATTATATTGAGATAATAAGTTTTCTAATGCAATTACTGTGTGTAGCATAAGTTAAAAAACAATAAATTTTTCTTCTGTTAACTTTATCATAATTACTTGTTTTTATTTTCATTTTATTATTATTTTCAAAGCTATAAACTAGAAAATTAATTGATTCATAATTTCCTGTGTATTTTATTTTTTAGAAGGCTTTAATTTTTTGATATTTTTTCTTAATCCAAGGGGTGTTTTACTATGTTTTTCGATTTGACTCATTACCTGTTTTGCACCGCAATTACTACTTTTGGTAAACTAGCTAGTCTTCTTGTTTCGATACCGTCGGATTTATCAACACCTCCTGTTTTCATTTTATATCTTGTATAAGATTTTCATAAATCTGTAAAAATTTTTGTTTAGAAATTATCTATGTAGAGAAAAAAGTTTCAAGACTTAATTCGCATTAGGCGTATAATATTAAGAGTATTGCTATTTTATTTTATTTGTAGCAAAGCACCTTAGAAGGTGTTTGAAAAGTTTAGAAGTCGATTAGACATTTTGAGATTGACGTTCTAATCTTCTCAGCACAATATGAATCATACTGGCAAAAATCATCATTTCACTCGTAGTTGGTAAAATTCATAATCCTTACTCAATCTTCGGTAATGGCCAAACCATGAATATGTCCTCTCTACTACGCATCTTTTGGGGATCACACTGAAACTTGTTTCTTCATCTGTCCTTTTTAAATGTTCTAGTTTCCAGCCAAATTCTCTTTCTATTTTGGCGATGAATTCTTTCCCCGCAAAAGTACTATAGCAGATAACGAGTTGATTACGACCTTTTGAGATTCCTCTCTATGCTCGGAATGACAACTATAGATTTTTAGAATGTCTTAACTAACCCGTTTATTGCTATATCTACCCAAATTATTTTTAAACAAGTCCAAAACTGTGAGGCAAAAGTGGCTAACAATTAATTCCATTCCTTGATGATCTGAGGGTTTCGCTCCATGAACGCACAAACCCACAAATCGAGAATTAAACCCATCGTATCAACCAAAATCCTTCTTTTTCGCCCCTTAACTTTCTTTCTCCCATCAAAACCAATTTCTTCCCCACCCATTGCTGTTTTTACTGATTGACTATCCACAGTACCGGCACTGGGAACACGGTTTCTTCCTACTTTGACACGTACTTGCTCTCGCAACTGCTGATTAATGACTCGCCATGTACCATTAGATTCCCAAGCTCGAAAATAAGTGTAAACTGTTTGCCATTTGAGAAAGTCATGAGGCATTGCCCAACGTTTAATTCCATTCGCAAGAAGATAAAAGATGGTATTGAGTACTTCTGGGAGATTCACACAACGATTTCTTCCACCGGTTTTGGCAGGAGGAATTAATGGTTCTAAAATTTGCCACTGGTAATCAGTAAGGTCAGTATCCTATGATAGTGTTGTCATTTATTTTTTCATTCATTTTTCCACTGGAATATTTTACCTCAATACTTTTCAAACAGTTTCTAACACCCAACAAATAAGTTAATAAATATTTGAAAGAATTCCCCTTATTTCTGCAATTTTTTCTTTTAGGCTTATAATCTTATCGGTACTTAGGGCTTTTAACAGTTTATTCGATGCTCAATTTTTGTCTAAATACCGTTATGAAAAAAGAGTCAGAATAGATGATTGAATAGATTAAAAATAATAATAATATGACTACTGATAGTAATAGTTCTCTTTCTGAAAAAATACCCCATACCATCCCAAAAGTTAATATTTTAACCATGTTGCGATTAGGATTATTTAATCTAGGTATTGGTTTAATCTCAGTATTGACTTTAGCGGTATTAAATCGAGTGATGATTTCTGAGTTAGCCATTCCCGCAACGATCGCATCTAGTGTTCTTGCACTAGGGCAACTTGTCGCACCTACAAGAGTATGGCTAGGACAGTTATCTGATAGTAAAAAATTATTTGGCTTACATCGTACAGGTTATGTTTTGTTGGGAGTAACCACTGTAGGAATTAGTATCTTTTTAGCTGTACAATTAGTATGGTTATTAGGAGGCGATATTGTTAATAACAACGGTTGGCAATGGAATAATTTTACCATCATGGTTAGTATCGCTTTAGCTTTAATCTTTATGGTACAAGGTATCGCAACGGGTGCTAGTTCAACTCCTTTTACTGCCTTACTGGTAGATATTTCCGATGAAGATAATCGATCGAAAATAGTAGGAACAATTTGGTCTATGCTGATGGTAGGTATCGTTATTGGTGGCATTACAGGCAATATCCTACTAAAAAATTTAGCCGTAGGAGAAGACAATGTTATTTCTTTAGATGTGCTTATACCTCCTATTAATGCCATATTTATATCTGTTCCTATTATCGTTATCCTATTAACTATCATTGCTACTTGGGGAGTAGAAAAAAAATTCTCCCGTTATCGTTTAAGATCATCTTTTGTTGATAGAGAAGACGGTATCAGCTTAAAACGTGCTTTAAAAATCTTGACTTCATCCCGTCAAACAGGTATTTTCTTTACATTTTTAGTCATGGTGACAATGAGTTTATTTATGCAAGAAGCAATTTTAGAACCTTACGGCGGTGAAGTCTTTAAAATGTCGATCGGTGAAACCACTATGCTAAACTCTTTTTGGGGAATAGGGATCTTAATTGGTTATGGTATCACAGGATTTTTTGTTGTTCCTCGTCTTGGGAAAACTAAAACCACTAAAATTGGTTGTACTCTAGTTGCTTTATCTTTTACCTTAATAATTTTTGCCGGATTAACCGCCATGCCTCAAATATTACAAGGGGCAATGGTCTTATTTGGTATAGCCGCAGGTATCACAACGATCGGTTCAATTAGTTTAATGTTAGACTTAACCGCCGCCGAAACCGCAGGTACTTTTGTCGGTGCATGGGGTTTAGCACAAGCAATGTCTCGGGGAATTGCCATCGCCCTTGGAGGTTGGATATTAGATATAGGGAGATTTTTATTTAATAATGCTTGGATGGCTTATAGTTTTGTCTTTGTTTGTGAAGCCTTTGTTGCCATAGCTGCGATCGTGCTTTTAAACAGAGTAAACGTCCAAGAATTTCAAAATACAACCCGTCAAGCCACTGCAATGGTGATGGAAGCAGATTTAGATTAGATTACATTTAAAAACCCCCAGAAAGGGGGTAAAAGAGGAAGGAATTAATACACTTCAACGTGCCAACGTTCTTCTTTTTTCATTTGTTTACGCATTTCATCCCATTTCAGTCCTCTTTTTTCAGCTTCTGCCGTAAAGGTTTCAGAAATCGGAGGTTCCATACCTTTCAAACCACACATATAAACATGGGTATTGGGTTTTTGGATTAATTCAAATAATTCATCCGCATATTCACTTACACGACTTTGGACATAAACTTTACCACCATCAGCAGTATTTTGTTCACGACTAATTGCATAAGTTAAACGGAAATTATCAGGATAATCCGCCGCCATTTTCTCTAAATCATCTTTATAAAGAATATTTTGGGTATAAGGAATACCGAAGATTAACCACGCTAAACCCTTAAATTGGTACTCAGGGTTTTGTTCTCTTTCTTTAAACATACGCCATAAAAACGCCCGGAAAGGTGCAATACCTGTACCTGTAGCTAACATGACGATCGTTGCATCTTCATCGTCAGGTAGTAACATTTCCTTCCCGACAGGCCCAGTAATTGATACATCTGCTCCTTCTTCTAAATTACAGAGGTAAGTGGAGCATACACCATAAACAGTCTCTCCCGCTTCATTTTTATATTCTAATTGACGAACACACAAAGAAACAGTTTTGTCATCGAGGCGATCGCCATGACGAGTAGAAGCGATCGAATAAAGACGTAATTTATGGGATTTCCCTTTTTCATCAGTACCGGGAGGAATAATACCAATACTTTGACCTTCTAAATAGTGTAGATCACCACCAGAAAGATCAAAAGTTAGATGACGTACTGTACCGCTACCACCTTCGGCGACTAATTCATAATTTTCTAAACATTTACCCACAAAAGGACTATTAGGTCGATAGAGATTAACAGGTACTTTAACAGGTTTATGTTCTTTTGGTTTAGCTTGAGTCATGGGTTGAGTGTTCATAGTAGAATTAGAACTTAGACTTTTAGCCTGAATAGGAGTGTTAATGCCCATAGGAGTAATTTTAATAATTTTTCCACCTAGACGATTAATCCGATTCATTTCTTGATTCATTCGAGAATAAGGTACAGCAATTAAAGTTGTGCCACTCTGACGAATAGAATAGTCTAAATTATTGGTTTCTTGCTGAGAAATACCCACAACCTCAAAGAGAAAACGGCGTTCCTCAATGGTGGAATTGTTGGTGAAAGTTTTAACTGTATTCAATTTTTTCATTTACTAAATAACTCCTTTTGTCTTATGCTTCACTTTGAGCATTACTAGCACCAACTAAAGGTGCAACAACACCAATGGAGGAAATATTCACAATTTCTCCACCTAGACGATTAATCCGATTCATTTCTTTATTCATGGAGGAATAAGGTACGGCAATAAAAGTATTACCACTTTGACGAATGGGATAGTTTAAGTTATTCTCACGTTGGTTTGTAATGCCTGTTACTTCAAATAAAAAAAGACGCTCTTCAACAGTAGGATTATAAGCAAAAGTTTTTACAGTTTTTGAATTTCTCATATCCTTAATATACTCCTGATTTTATGAAAGTAAAGTAAAGTTTGTCTTAAAATGCTTACTATGTCAAGTTTTCACCACATAAATATCACGGGTTAATTGACTAAATATAAGACCAATGTCAATCTTACCAAAATGAGGAGTTAAAAATTATCTTAAATTTCTTGACTTGTGTTTTCAACAAAAAAGATCATAATTTTATACATAAAAATTTTGTTTACAGAGTTAATTATTTTCATTTTTACTAAGTAAATAGCATTGTTTCTTAATATTAAAATACTTGTGGGAAAATTAAGTTCTATTATCAAATAATACAATTATGATAGATATAGTATCTAAATTATTATTTCTTAATTATTTAAGTCATTTCCAAAAATCACACTCTCAATTTTTATAATAATTTTCACTTTATAAAGAAAACTAAAAGAGTAAGTATTTTCCCGTAAATGACTTTTATTATATTTCTTTTTGTGTTGTTAATGTCTTAAATTTTAATTAATAAAGAAAAAGGAGTGTGAATCAGAAGAAATTGGTATAAATCATAGGTATTAAATTTAATAAATGATGGAAATAAATCAATTATTAATAGTTTTAAATCAATTATTATTAAGATTTCCTATTTTTAATTCCCTCTCTTTATCGATAATTTTATAGATTACTTAGGTAATAATAAGAAATATAAAAATATTAATCCGAGTGGTTAAAAAAAACGTAATTAAAAAGACAAGAGATAAAAGGCAAGATTATCAGTACCTTCGATATTATTTTCTAATAATTGATTGTTTTCACAAATAATTTATGAATCCTATATTTATAAATTTTCAAGTTTTTTTAGAAGTTTGTATCTTTAACAACAATACGCAATAACCAAAGTTTTATAATCATATTATAGTTACTTATTAAGAAAAATTTTAGAGTTTAGTATATCTTATTAACCTCAAAAAATTATGGTCTTATAGATCATAAATATGGCATTAAGTTATAACTTTTGAATAACTCTTATTTTGTCAAAGTATTGAAACTTGGGCTATAGCCTTATAAATTTTAAAAGCTATTTTTCTTAAAAGGAATTATAAAATATGAATATATTAGTAGTAGATGATGTTAAATCTGAATTGGAGTTAATTACTGAATATTTAAGTTCTGTAGGCTATAGTGTCACTACAGCTATGAACGGAAAAGAAGCCTTAACAAAGATTTTGGAAAATAAGCCTGATGCGATCGTAACTGATTGGATGATGCCAGAAATGGGGGGCTTGGATTTATGTAGGCAACTTAAAAAAAATCCAGAAACGGCAATGATTCCAGTAATTGCTTGTACGGCAAAAGATAAAGATGTCGATCGAAAATGGGCAAAAAAACACGGTGTAGAGGCTTATCTAGTGAAACCTTGTTCCAAGGAAGAATTAATTACTGTAGTGGATTCAGTTCGATCGACAACTTAAGTGATTACGGATAGTAATAAATAGTATATAGATCATTGAAATCAGGAGGCTTATAGATCAGTGTCAATATCTTCCCCTTTTACTCGACTTCAAGAATTATTACCTCAGCTATTTCAAGAACCTGAACTTAAGGGAACTCCCTACTTACGTTTTAGCATTAATAATGGTCAACAGTCAGCTTTGATTCCCATGAAAAATGTGAAGGAATCTTTGTCAGTGTCATCAGAAAAAATTACTCCTATCCCCAGTTTACCCAGTTTTGTGATGGGTTTAATGAGTTCTAGGGATTCAGTTTTTTTAGCGATCGATTTAGGGCAATTTATTGGTCTATCTCCTCTTTCGTCCTACTTAAGACAATATAACGTCATGGTACTAGATTTATCCTCTGAAATTGAAACCTTCGAGTCTTCCTTTAATAATTTATTGATCGGTTTTGCCGTCAGTGGTATTCAAGGAATTAATCGCTTAATGCCTGAGCAGATTGTCGAAGGAAAAAGTATTCCGCAAGAATTTCCCCCAGTGACGACGGATCTCCCAGAAATGACTAAACAATATTTTTCATCATCTGTTAAAGGCAAAGAAAGAGAATTGATGATTTTAGATTTACCCAAAATTTCCTCTGTACTTGGGGCAAAAACTGCCTTTTGATAACCTCATCAAACTATAAAATTCTTTGTTTAAAGTAAAAATTAACCTAATACCTAAGCGATATGTTATGAATACTTCAGAAAAACAGTTGACTTCTCTTACTCAAGATACACCTCAAACTCATTCCGATTCTGTGTCCACCATACCTTCTAATCTTTATCCTCCCAAATTCCAAGAAAATTCCGAAAAGCGAAAAGTGAGAGAAAATCCATCTCTTGGTAAGCCAAAAAGATCCCTTGTTAATCAACTTTTAATTACTGTTTTACCATCAGTGCTTCTTCCTCTGATTGTTGCTAGTGGTTTTGCGGTTAACTTTACCGATCGTCAAGGAAAAGAAAAGGCTGTGGAAGGCATTCTTCAAACACTAACTGTTACAAATGAAGCGACTCAAAACTGGATAGATGATGTTTTCGCTTTAGGTTCAATTATTGATACTAACCCCTTTGTTCTTGATGCGATTTTTTCAGGAGAAACGAAGGCAAAATTAGAAAACTTAGATCAAACACCTTTTAAACAGATAGAACAAAAATATAATCAAAAAAGATTACTAGAACCGGAAAAAGTAGCACAACTTAACAATTATCTTCAAGCTCTGGTAAAGTCAGAAAAATTAGAAGATATTCTTATCACCGAAAAACATGGCTATAATGTCGCCTATAGTTCCATAACACCTTATTTTGTACAAAGTGCAAAACCTTGGTGGCATTTTGGCAAAAACAAAAAAGTAGTTGAAGGACAATTAGACGAATTCTCTAAAACAATTACCTTTGAATTTCTTAAGTCTATTAACGAAAAAGAACTTGGAGGGTTTTTAGGAATAACCAGAATACGCACATCTACCGAAACTTTAAATGAACAGGTATTTAGGTATTTAGCTTCAGAACTTTCTGGATCTGTAGTCGTTCAGATTATCAGTAGTCGATCGGGTAAAGCAATAAGTCAATTTACTCCGGGTAAATTTGAAAGTTTACCCCAAATTGTGGGAGGTGAAGCTTTATTAACCGCAGTCAATAGTTTTTTTAACAGTTTGGTACATTCCCCTGATAAACTTGAGTCTAATATTGGTGAATTGAAAAACTCCAAAGGTATTGATAATGCTAACTTAATTAAAACCGATGGACAAGAGCCAATTCTTTCTTTAGAAATTGCCGATCGAATTTTTTATCTAGCGAAAATTCCGGGTACGGAATTAATGATTTCTTCCTCTTTAGAAAAAAGTGAAATTAATGAAGCAGGGCGGAATTTAACTAACACGTTGATTTTTATTACCATTCTTTTGGCTATTATTTCCACAGTGGTAGTAACTTCCCTTGCTAAAGATTTAGCTAAACCGTTAACCAGTTTGACGGCTAAAGCCCGACAAGTGGCAAAAGGAAACCTTGATGTTAAAGTTGAATTAGATGGAGTAGGAACTTTAGAGACTTATACCCTAGCAGACAGTTTTAATAACTTAGTTCAAGAAGTTAATAAGTTAATTGGCGAACAAAAAAGTATTGCTCAAGAAAGGAAAGAAGAAAAACAAAAACTAGAACGGGAAATCGATCAACTCCTCGATGAAGTTGAAGGTGCGTTAGAGGGAGATTTAACTGTAAAAGCCAGTTTAGACTCTATGGAAATTAGTACTGTTGCGGACTTAATTAACGCCATTATCGATAACTTGAGAGACATTGCTGTTCAGGTAAAACAATCTACCGCTCAAGTGGGATCATCTTTAACCGAAAATCAACTATCAATTCAAACATTAACTCAACAGGCAATCAAAGAAGCTCAAGCTACTAATACCACCTTAGAGTCGGTACAAGAAATGTCGAAATCGATCGAAATCGTAGCAGAAAATGCGAACCAAGCGGCAACTCTTGCTGATGAAGCCTTCAAAGAAACCCAAGAAGGGACAAAAGTTATGGATGATACCGTTGATAGTATCGTTAGCCTAAGAACCACAGTCGGAGAAACAGCTAAGAAAATTAAGCGTTTGGGAGAATCTTCCCAGAAAATTTCTCAGGTAGTGTCATTGATTGACGAAATCGCTTTGAAAACCAATCTTTTGGCTATTAATGCCAGTGTAGAGGCAAGTCGAGCAGGAGAACAAGGACAAGGTTTTACAGTGGTAGCGGAGCAAGTGGGAGCATTGGCAGAACAATCCGCCAGTGCAACAAAAGAAATTTCCCAAATTGTAGCAGATATTCAATTAGAAACTCAGGAAGTAACTCAAGCAATGGAAGTTGGTACTGCACAGGTAGTTGATAGTACCCGTTTAGTGGAAGCCACGAAAAAACGATTAGAGACAGTATTAGAAAGATCTCAACGTATCAATGATTTAATGAAGTCTATTTCTCAAACTACCGTCACACAGACTGATACATCAGCTTTGGTAACAGAGTTGATGCAACAAATCACTCGTTATTCTGAAGAAAGACTTAAATCTTCTCAAGAAGTATCGGAGTCTATGGTTAATACTGCTCAAGTAGCACAAGAGTTACAGTCTGCGGTAGAACAATTCAAGGTTGAGTAAATAATTAACAATTAACAATGAAGAAAGACAAAAATTGTTGTTGGGGATTCAATATATAAATTATCTCTTACAAAGCCATAAAGAAAAAGTCCGCAGAATTGGGTATTTAGGGGCATTAAATCAGGAACTATGTAGAATTTTGGATTTAAAGATATAAATTCAACTAAAAAAATAGGTGATTATAATCATGGATAGAGAACAACAAATTCGGCTTAATTTCTTGGCAGAAGCAGAAATCTATTTAGATCAAATTGAAGGAGTTTTGTTAGAAATTAACGATCGTTCGATGGATAGTCAAAGTCTTGATATTGTTTTACGATCGGCACATTCTCTCAAGGGTGGAGCGGGAATGATGGGATTTTCTCATTTAAGTAAAACTGCTCACCGTTTAGAAGATTTTTTGAAAATATTACGAGTTCGCTTTGACTCTATCTCCATTACCGATGAAGTGCAAACTTTACTATTAAAAGCAATAGATAATTTAAGGCAGATTGTTAATTTCTATCAACAGGGTAAAATTATTGATGAAGGTTTTTTAGATAATCAAGTTAATCCTATTTTCGAGGGTTTAAGGCATCATTTAGGAGACTTACTCGAAGATGAAGAAAATGACCTTTTTGCTCTTAATCAGAATATAGGAAGTGAATTAGCCTTATTTGAAGAAGAAGTCGATCGACTATTAGATGAGTTTTCTTCACAGATAACCAACCTTTCTACCGAAGAATTACAGAAAAGTTTAATTATTCTGACAGAACAATTGATGGTGTTTAGTCAAATGGCTGAGGTATCATCTTTTACCCAACTATGCCAATCTATTCAACAACAAACTTTCGTTACTCCATCAGAAAATATACCTTTACTCGCACAACAGGCTTTAGATATTTGGAGACAATCTTATGGTTTGGTTATCACCGGTAGTCAAGACAAGATACCAACGGAATTAGATCCCTTTGCCTTAGAAATAGATGATATACCAGAATTCAACTTAGATTTACAACAGTTACAACTACAATTAGCTCAAATTGAAGAAGAATCTTTAGAACAACTACCGTTGCAAATAGAAGAATCGATCGAAGAATTACCCATAATAAAGACGACGAAGGTGGTAACTTCATTACCCGAAAATCAAAATCTTCGGAGGGCAAATGAATCGATGAAAATGGTAAGGATTCCTGCCAAACAATTAACTCAATTTAATACTCTTTTCGGCAAATTAATTCTCGAAAGAAATGCCGTCAATGCACAAATAGAACAGTTAAAAAACTTTGCTTCTTTGATGCGAGAAAGAATGTTTAAGTTAGAACAATCTCAAGAAAGGTTGACAAAATGGTACGATCGAGCCTCTGTAGAGGGTTTAATTAATACTGTAGCACAAACAAAAGCAAACATTCCTATTTTAGTTAATGGTTCTCAAAAAAACCAGTCTGATGAATACGAGTTCGACACTCTGGAAATGGATCGTTATACAGATTTACACTTAATTTCACAAGATCAAATTGAGACGATCGTGCAACTGAAAGAAGTTAGTATCGATATTCAATTAGGATTGTTGGACATTAACCAAGATATGGGGGAATTAAATCAAACTATTACGGCATTACAAAAAAATGTTACTCGTACTCAGATGACACCTTTTGCTGATGTAGTAAAACAATTTCCTCGTATGGTAAGAGATTTATCGGTACAATTCAACAAAAAAATTAAACTTAACATTGAAGGAGAAGCGACTTTAATTGATCGTACGGTTTTAGACAAACTTAATTCACCCCTTAATCATCTATTACGCAATGCTTTTGATCATGGTATTGAACCCATCGACATTCGTACTGCACGAGGAAAATCTCCCGAAGGCAAAATTACCATCTCAGCTATTAACAAAGCAAATCAAACTATCATCACCATTGAAGATGACGGTGGAGGTATTTCTTTAAAGAAAATTGGCGATCGTTTGCAAAAAATCGGCATTCCCCAAGAAGAAATCGAGAAAATGTCAGATGCCCAAATTCTTGATTATATTTTTGAACCCGGATTCAGTACCAAAGAACAAGTAACAGAACTTTCCGGGCGAGGTGTAGGAATGGATGTAGTGCGTACCAACCTAAGAGAAGTTAGGGGAGATATTCAGGTTAAAACTAAAGAAGGTATTGGTACAACCTTCATTATCAACGTTCCTTTTTCTTTATCTGTCTTGCGAGTCATGTTATTAGAAAGAGGAGGACTTGTTTTTGCAATCCCTATCAATAGTATTAAAGAGTTAAAATCTTTTAGTCCTCAAGATATTACCACTATTAACGATCGAGATCAAACCCTTTGGAATGGTCAGAATATTCCTGTAGTGGCTATAGAAAAAACCTTAATTTTTACTCGTCCTTATAAATCAAATCCCCTCAAAGGTAATCCAGTTATTAATCGTCCCACTCTTTTAATTATAGGAGAAAATAATACATTGGGAGGTCTTTATCTCGATCGAGTATGGGGTGAACAAGACGTAACAGTATATCCGATTCAAACTCCAATTCCCTTACCTCGTGGCTTCAATAGTTCGATTATTCTTGGTGACGGCAGAGTAATTCCTCTAATCGATCCGGCAGAAATGCTACAAAAATGTTTAGAAGAATCTCACTCAAATCACTATTTAGATCATCAATATCTTAATTCTCAAGAAAAAATCAAGCGAATTTTGATCGTGGATGACTCAATTAACGTGCGCAACTATCTAGCTTTAACCCTAGAAAAAGCAGGTTATCAAGTTGAATCTGCCAAAGACGGTAGAGAAGCAGTGGATAGATTATGTAATGGTTTATCCGTTGAAGGAGTGATTTCCGATATAGAAATGCCTCGCCTTGATGGTTATGGTTTGCTAAAAGAAGTCAAAACTAAAAAAGAATTTCAAAATTTACCGATTATTATGTTAACTTCTCGAAGTAATGAAAAACATCGAAAATTAGCGTTTAACTTAGGTGCAAATGGTTATTTTTCAAAGCCTTATAATGAACAAGAATTATTGCAAAAATTAGAAACTTTAATTACTAAGTAATCTTATTTTAAAAGGCAATACCACTAAAATTTTTACTATCAACTATTTACTATTAATTATTATGAACACTATTTTAAAACCCAATCAATTATTTGAAGATTTCAATTTACCCTCTACCAATGGACAATTAGAAATAAGAAAAAATAAAGTCTTTTGGCAAGTTTCTTTACTAGAGGGAAAAATAGAATTAGCTACCCATTCTTTACAATCAGGACAGACTTTAAAATATTATTTACGCAGTGTTGGTGCTGAAAATAATATGAAACTTGATTTTTTAACCGAGAAAAATAATGAAGTTAGACAAATTATAAATCTCTTAGAAAAAGGTGGTTTTATTAATAGTAAACAAAAGTCTATGTTGCGAAAAAAAATTACAGAAGATGCACTAGAATCGCTTTTTTGGCTAAGTAAACAGAAAAATGGTGAACCATTAACTCAGGAATTTAACCCCTTAAAAAGAGAAGAGAATGACATCATTAACTCTCAGCATTTATTAGAAATTGAACCTTTAATTAGAAATATTAATCATCGTTGGCAATCATGGCAAAAACTCAATCCTACTATTATTTCTCCCCATCAAAGACCAATTTGTACTGATCCTTCTTTGTTGGAAAAATATACTTCTTCAGGTCATTTATCCGTTGAGGTGTTAAAACAATTAGTACAATTAATGAAAGGTTTAAGTATTCGAGAATTGGCTTTTTTTGTTCAAGAAGATGAATTAAAATTAGCACAATTATTATCTACTTATATTAAACATGGAGTTTTAAAATTACATCCGCCGAAATCACCTTTAGATTTATTACCTCAAATTCCCCTCTCAGTTTCTCAAAAACTATCAACTAATCCAGTAGAAAAACCTCCAGTTAATATTCAGAAAGTTAAACAAACTCAAAAACAACATACGATCGTATGTATTGATGATAGTCCAGCTATGCTTGAAATCATTGAGTCTTATTTAGGTATAAATAAATATAACTTAATAACTATTTCTGATCCGATGAAATCTCTTTCTCATTTATTTAAGAGCAATCCAGATGTAATTGTTATGGATATTTCTATGCCCGGTATCAATGGTAATCGTCTATGTCAGATTCTTAAAAGTAGTTCAGTATTTAAGTCAATACCGATTATTTTAATTAGTGGAGAAACCAATATTAGCGAGGATATTTTAGAGTCCACAGGTGCAAAGCATTTTTTACCAAAACCTTTCGATAAAGAGGCTTTAATTAATCTTATTCACAAATATTGTTGATAGAAAATGGAAAATGAACAATAATTGTATTATATTTATTTGCTGGTTTTGATGATGGTTACTAATAATTTTATTAGTTTGTTAGTATTAACTCACCGTCTTGAAAAACAATTAATTCCCCTTGAGAAATAGGTATCCATGTTTCATTATCTGTTAAAGGTAAAGTGGCAATAATTGCAACACGATCGATTCCATTCGTTAAAGCACGAAAATCAACAGTAACATCCTCATCAATTAAATGAGCAGCCGCAAAGGGGGCTTGACGTATTAAATAATGTAATTTTGTAGAACAATGGACAAAAAGATATTCCCCGTTAGATAGTAAATAATTGAAAATTCCGTAGCTAGATAAAGATTTAGTCACTTTTTGGAGAATAAGATAAAGTTGCTGTAAAGTTGGCTTACCATCAGGAAAATGTTGACGGAGAGTTTCTAGTAATAAGCAAAAGGCTTTTTCACTATCGGTTGTACCTACAGGTTGATAAAATCCTGTTAGATGGGGTTCAAAATTTTCTAAATTGCCATTATGAGCAAAAACCCAATAATTTCCCCATAATTCACGCTGAAAGGGGTGACAATTTTCTAGGCCAACTTTTCCGTGAGTTGCCTTACGGATATGAGCAATGACATTTTTCGATTTGATGGGATATTGTTTGACTAATTGGGCAATGGGAGATTCGATCGATGGGTTATCATCTAAAAAGATACGGCATCCTAAATCCTCAAAAAAGGCAATGCCCCAACCATCTCGATGTTCATCAGTTTTACCACCTCTGGCACAAAAACCCTCAAAGGAAAAGCAAATATCTGTTGGTACATTACAATTCATGCCCAGAAGTTGACACATAGTAAAGAAGACAGCTAAATAATTAATTGAAATGAGTATAGCAAAGGACTAGGGATAAATGTAATTTTTTAGGTATTCCAATAATTGTTGATATATGGTTTTTGTTTTTCAGTATAGATATTAGAAAAAAGGCTATTAGCGATCGCATTATAATCTACAATTAATATACTATTTTGAGAAAAATTTAGTATATTATTATACATAATGTAAAAATAACATTACCAAAATGTTAAAATCTTTAAAAAGAAAATTAAAAAATAAAAAAGCCTATAGAATAACTCGATATATTATTTATCGAGAAACAATCTTAAAACCCATTGATCATTTATGGACTTTTTTAGGGGCTTTCTTCGGTATATCTTTAATTGGTATAGTCCAAAATTCTGAATTACCATTATCAGATCATGTATTTCTTATTGGCTCTTTTGGAGCTTCAGCAGTTTTAATATACGGTGTTACTAATAGTCCTCTCGCTCAACCAAGAAATTTATTTGGTGGTCATCTTATTGGTGCTATTGTGGGAGTCTGTGTAGAAAAAATCATTCCTTCATCCCAATTAATTTGGGTAGCTTCGGGTTTTGCAGTAGCCTTGTCTATTGTCTTAATGCAAATATCTAAAACTCTACATCCTCCCGGTGGTGCGACGGCATTAATTGCGGTGATTGGTTCGGCTAAAATTAAAGCCCTAGGATTTTGGTATGTATTTAATCCTGTACTCAGTTCGATTTTTATTATGTTTATAGTGGCTATTATCTTCAATAATATTCCAGACGATCGATCTTATCCTCATCGTCAATAAAATTAAACTTCTTCAAAAATTAAAAATAAAATCAATTTTTGTTTCTAAATGGTTAATTTCAGACTATTACTTTTATTCCTTTAAGATACTCATTGACTCTATTTGGGAGAAATCTCTTAAATATACATAGCAAAATAATCGTTGTAAATTTCGGTATTTTTATCTAGTGTTTCGGCAATTTTTTCTTTTTCTTGTTGTGCTAAATTAACGTTATTTATTAAACTATCTTGAGAGATAAAATCTCCACAATATTCGTTTGCCGGCACAGCAGAATCCATCTTTTTGGGATAGCTAAGATTAAGATTATTCATAATAGTAATAAATTGTTCCCGAGTACGATCGACAAATCGAGGATTAAGACGTTTTTCTTCACCGATAGTTGAAACAGTACGCCCTTTATAATCATGGGCAGGATATACTAAGGTTTCATCAGGTAGAGTAAATAATTTTTCTGTAATAACATCGTATAAAGTTCCAGCGTCTCCTCCTTGAAAGTCTGTACGTCCACAGCCTCGAATAAATAAAGCATCTCCTGTTAAAAGGTGAGTTTTGTTGACTAAATAAGTAATATGACTAGCTGTATGTCCGGGTGTAGTTATTGTTTCGATCGAGATTGAACCGATTTTCAAGGTTTCTCCACCACTCAAAGACCGATCAGCCTTAGTAACAGACGGATTATAGGGTACAATGACTTTACATCCCGTTCTTTGTCTAAGTTTTCCCGCCCCTGTAATATGATCAGCGTGAAGGTGAGTTTCTAAGCAGTAAATCAATTTTAATCCCAATTCTTCCAAAACTTCCAAATCTCGATCGACTTGTTCTAATACTGAATCTACTAACACTCCTTCTTTAGTTTGACTATCAGCAATGAGATAAGTATAACTGCTTGTTTCGGGATCAAAAAATTGACGAAATAGGAGAGTATTTGTCTTAATACCATTATTTGAAGAAATTACAGGAATAGAATGGCTAGGTAAAGGACGTACTCTTAAAGGAAGATCTGCTAAAATCCTTTCAGCTAAAGATTGTGCTTGTTGTCTCAATTCTGGTATAGCAATAGTTTCCCATAAATCTCCTTTGCGTGGTGTACCAATTAGGTAGAGAAAATTAGAAATATCCCCATTAGCACTGATAATGCGACTATCAAAGGTGCTATCGATTCCTAAACCCAAAATATTTGCTCGAATTAGTCCTTGTGCTTGTAAATCAGTAATTAAAGGATGAGGACATTGACGATAATCTGTGGAAATACCAGTACAGTTAATTACTCGATCGACTAAAATAGTCTTATCCTCATTTTGATGTCGAAGACAAATTGTTACTGCAACTTTATCCCCTTGCCTTCGATAGTTTTTAATTCTTCCTGCATTGATCGTTAATTGTCCTAAATTCAATTTTTCTGTGATAATTTGGGCAATATTTGGGGCGATGCGATGACGGTGAATATCCCAATAGGGATTAACATGACGTAAAAACCGTTTTTGTTCAATTTTGGGTAATTTTTGCCATAATTTCTGGGTAATAGGGCGTAATGAGTCAATAATCGATCGCCAATTATATCCATCCTTTTGTGCTTGTTGAATCTCTTGTCTAATTAGTTTAACTAACCCTCTGATAGTATTCGGTGCATTCTCTACCGTCAAAAAAGAGTTATAAGATTTAGCTTTTTGATGACTTTGAGGACATAAACCTCGACGAGAAAAAGCGTAAATTTTACCTTGATGAGAACGATCGTGTAATGCCACAACCATATCTATCATTGTTAAACCCGTACCCACCAAAAGTATATCTGCGGTAGAATCAAGATTATCTAAAGCAGAATTTGACCAACCATTATAAGAGTTATTATCTTCACTTTTTGAAGGATTCACTGGGGAATTACCTATGGCTAAAACCACTTTATTGGCGGTGAAACATCTACCGCTACGCAAAGAGATTAAATTGCCTTTTTCTGACTTTTCAACCCCTACTACCTCATCTTGGAGAGTTTCTAAATAAACATCATTCCGGCTAGTGGCTTGGGCTTCTGCTAAGATAGATTGAATATATAAACCGTAAACTTTACGAGGAATAAAAGTACTAGGATCGATCGATTCAGGTAATAAAGTTTTCAACTGATCATGATTATAGTTAAGCCATCGTAAAAAATGTCCTGAATCGTTGGGAAAAGCACTCATGTTACCAGCAGAAACATTTAATAAATGACTGTTTTCTTCAGTAGAATAAGCAATACCTGTTCCTATTTCTTTGTTTCGTTCAATGAGCTTAATAATCAAAGGTTGAGTCGCATTTTTTAAGAGATGAACTGCAATTAATGAACCACTAAAACCAGCTCCTACAATAGCAATAGTTAAAGGATTAGAAGCGTTGAGAAAACTATTATTAAACATAATTACACCTCTTAGAAAAATTTGTTTATCTTAGAATACATTGTCAATTTTGAAGATAAATTAATTCTAAAAATTATTTTTTATAATAAACAAAAATAAAAAAATTTTATTAATCATCTTCATAGAGGATGGTACTATTCTGACACTATTTCTTTGCCTTTATTTGTCCATGCAGTAATTCCACCTTCAAGAGACACCACATTACGATAACCCAACTTATTGAGGACATTTGTTGCTAAAGCACTACGATTCCCACCGGCACAGTAACAAATAATTTTAGTTGATTTATCGGAAATAACTCGATCGATATGATCTTCAATTAGATTTAAACTAAGATTTTGTGCGCTTATTAAATGCCCTGCTTGATATTCAAAACTTTCCCGAACATCAAGAACGACAACATCATTTTCCTTAATAATCTTTTCTACTTCATCAGGAGAAACTTGTTTAATATGTGCTTTTACTTGGGAAGCGAGTTTAATTAAGTCTTGGTGAGTCATAATTTTATTTCAATTGTTTATTAAATTTAATACTTATGATTTTGTCTGATTAACACCTTCAACCCTTATTAATTAAAGTTTAAGACATCGAAATCAGGTATAATTCATAGAATGAAATTAAAAATGAAAGTGATTGTATTTAATTATTTTTTCTTCAAAATATAAAAATTAACCAAATTCTTCTTCAATGATGCGCCAACTAACGGAAATAACTCCTTTTTGTAAACTCAATCTACTGGCAATTTGTTCTAAAAGTTGATCGTCTCTGCTTTGGGTTAACATCTCAGCCTCTACGTTTACTTTATCAGGAGTGTTGTGGTAATCTTCACTGTGTAATGCTCTGAGAGTTATATTACTAGAGCTTACGGATTGTAACAATAATGCCCTAACATGAATTTCCTGCTTTCTTTGACACACTAAGGAAAATTGATAAGCTAACTGTCTTTCTGTGCCTTGTAAAGATTGTTCATTAATACGATTAGCGATCGGACGTAAAACGGTATTAGAGAGTAAAACAGCTATAGCTCCAATAAAGGCTTGATAAATGAAACCACCACCAGCTAAAGAACCGATCGCAGCAGAACACCAAATAGTAGCGGCTGTATTTAATCCTCGAACAGTGATACCTTCCCTTAAGATGACACCTCCGGCTAAAAAACCGATGCCAGAAACTACTTGAGCGGCTATACGAGTAGGACTTGCATCGTTGGGAGTGAGAACAGAAAGCAGTACAAAAAGAGCTGAACCGGTTGCCACTAAAGTACTGGTACGTAAACCAGCCATTCTTTGTCGCCATTGACGTTCAAATCCTAGTATTGAACCAAGTAAAAAGGCAACGGTTATCCTAACCGCAAAATCTGTCCATCCCATGGTTATTCACCTCTACTAATGGTTAAATTTAGGTTAACAATAGATTAAGACATTGATTTTAGGATACAGTTAGTCTTGATGTCAAGATGTTTCTGAATACATTTAAGGTTAAAATGGATTATTTCAAGCGAATGGCAACCCCGTGTAAGTCGCTGTGTTCTTTACCGATATAATCATGACCTCCGGCAATTTTGGCGATCGCACTATCTTGGGTATTAGAACTGCGTAAAACTGAAACTAAATGCCCAGATGCACCATTTTCATTAAGCTCGATGACACCAACTCCGGGGCAACTTCCTTGACCAGAATGTGCTACAGATACAGGAATTGCACCCCGTAAAGCCACAAATACATATTTACCATCGGGACTAGCTTCCATTAAATCGGGAGCAGGATCATTTTTGGGTAAATTAGGATCATCGGTGATAGATGCAGAAGCACAAGCGCCCACTCCTTTACCTTTACCATCGGCGGAGGTAAGATCGTAACTGGTATGTTTAAAGGTTTTAGTGTCGAATACTTCGATTTTGTTTTGAATGCGATCGGTATTGTGAATATATGAACCTGAGACGGTTTTAACCATACCATGATTATCATGACGAGTACTAACGCCGGGTAACTGTCCAGTGGTATTTTCTTTTTCTCCAGTAGTGCTACCATTGCTAGAAGTATTATTTGCTTCTTTATAGACAATTACGGGTTCGGGAGTATTAGGTGCATTAGGAGTCGTGCCAAAAGCCTTGTCATCTAAAGTATAGAGACTGAAGGTTGATTGGGTAGCCCCCGCATCGGAAGCGGAAACCCCTGCATTTAACCAAACTTTGCCATCAACTTCAACACCACCACAACCTGCACCATTAAGCACCTGTGAGCCATATTCCCCCACAATACTCATGGGGGTAGTTTTTGTATTGGCAACGATTAACCCCCCTGCGGCTAAAGTAATATAAGCATGATCTGTACTAGAAACAATGGGACAAATGATTAAATTATTAGCCCTACCACCTTTGTCGGCGTTTGTCCCAGCAGTACAACCATTTTCTTTACACTCTTCATTGGGAGTTAAATCCCCTAACGCTCCCTCATCGTAACTGCCTGTAATTTTACCGATTAAGTCGTGATTTTGAGCATTTTTACCGAGATAAACTTTAGCAGAATCTGTAATTTCTGTACCTTTTCCGACTCCTAAAGAAGCTGATTTGTTATACACTGCATCGATAATTTTACCTTGGGCATTACGGGTAATATCAATTCTTTCTAAAAGTTTACCGTTTAAGTTTGCCAATAATAAGGCACTACCATCGGAGTTCCAAAAGGACATATGTACTGAACGTTTAGGATCACTGCCATTAGTACCTGTTACTCGAAAAAGTGCGATCGCCTCTTTGGTTTCTCCATCAATGATACCTGCATAACCACCGCCGGGGGTGAATAAATTAACATTGAGATACTTGTTTTGAGGATCGGTTAACATACCGTGTAAACGTCCAAATCCTTCTAAATCGGCGATCGTCTTACCAGTAGCCCCATTTTCATCATATTCGGCTAAATTCTTGGGAAAAATGACGTTTATATCGCAAGGGCCATCTCCTGTTTTATTTGTACCATCACAACCGAGGGGTTTTGCTGGTGTACCAGTTTTGATTTGGTTTTCTACATCTTTACTATCCCACACCCAAATCCAACCGCCTTTAACTCCTGCTTTTTCCATTCCAGCAACGGAGTTAGATTGATCTGATCCCCAGATTTCATAACTCGGATTCGCTGCTATCCCTTGATAGATAATCAATAAAGTGGTGACAATGGCGATCGAAATTAAGGCGATAAATTTTTTCAGATATTTTAATGGATTCATGATCTCCTATTGATTAGTGGTGAAGGGTGTTATCAGATTACATTATAGATAATTTTTACTTGTTGTCAAAATAAATTAGGATACAATTATTATCGTTTGGCGATAATTTGGTCAAAAACTGCTTTATCGGCGAAGAATTTAGTCTGAATTTGTCCCCAACCGCCAAAATCTTTTACTGTCACCAATTTTTTAACCGTCGGATATTCAGAGGCAAATTCTTTAGCAACTTGATCATTCACAGGGCGAAAACCAACTTTAGCAAATTCCCTTTGTGCTTGAGGAGTAAATAAATATTTGACAAAGGCTTCTGCTATTTTCCTTGTGCCATGTTTATCAATGTTTTTATCCACTACTGCCACAGGATTATCGATCGAAATATTATAATCTGTGGGTACATAGTAAGGAACTTGAGAACCTTTTTTCTTGGCTAAAATTGCTTCATTTTCATAATTTAATAAGACGTTACCTCTACCTCTTTTATAGAATACGTCACTAGCTTCTCTGGCATCTTTAGGTAATTGAGGTACAGGAATATTGCGATAAATTTTCTCCACAAATGCTTTAGCTTGGGCATCTGTTCCACCATTTAGAGCAATTGAACCCCATAATCCTAAAAAATTCCATTGAGCACCACCTGAAGTTTTTGGACTAGCGGTAATTACTTTAACATTTTCATTGGCTAAATCAGACCATTTTTTGGGTTTGATCCCTTTTTCACGGGTGATAAATGTGATTACGGATTTAGTTACGATCGCACCATTGGGAGCTTTATTTTCCCATCCTGATTTTATTAATCCTGCTTTTTCTAGTTTTTTTGTATCTCCTGCTAAGGCTAAAGCCGCAACATCTGCTTCTAAACCGTTAATAATGGCTTTAGTTTGAGTGCCAGAACCAGCATAACTTTGACGAAACACGACATCTTGTCCTGTTTTCTTTTTCCAATCGGCAACAAATTGAGGAATAATTTTTGAGTAAGCACTTTGAGTCACTGCATAGGAAACCAGAGTAATAGTTTTTGGCTGTTGTGCTTTTGCTGAAAAATTCAAAGAAAATAATAAAGCGATAATTAAACCTGCTAACCCTAAACTGATAAGGCGTAGATATTTAGAAAACATAAGTTTTTGCTTCATTTTATTTTTATTAAAATTCAATTTTAAATGTTTTTAAAATCATTTTCAAGAGTTTTGTCTGAAATGAGTCATAAAAAATAAAGTTCAATAATGATTTATGGATAAAGATTTTAGATTGTTTGATGGTTGCCAAAGTACAGAAGAATATGTTATTTTCTAAATTAGAAAACAAGCAGAAATGAATTTTAAATCGTGCAAATTTTAATTGTAGATGATTTTAAATCAGAGTTAGAGTTAATTAGTGAGTATTTAACTTCCGATGGTTATTCTGTAATTACGGCACTGAATGGTCAAGAAGCATTAGCGAAAATTGCTGAGAATAAGCCTGATGCAATTATTACAGATTGGATGATGCCAGAAATGGGAGGGTTAGATTTATGTCGGCAATTAAAAAAAAATCCAGCAACAGCGAATATTCCTATTATTGCTTGTACGGCAAAAGATAAAGATCTCGATCGTCTTTGGGCAAAAAAGCAAGGTGTAAAGGCTTACTTAGTGAAACCTTGTTCAAAAGAAGAATTAATTAATGCAGTGGAATCTATCAATCAATAAAATCAGTTATTTTTTGTTAATTTTTGGCTTTTTGTCAGCCTTCAGGAGGAAACTTTCCTAGATATGTCAAGCACTTCAACTATTTCTCGATTACAAGAATTATTGCCTCAATTATTTCAAGCATCAGAAATCAAAGGCGATCGTTATCTTCGTTTTGGTATTAATAAATTATCCGTTTTAATCCCTATGGGTAATATTCAAGAATCTTTATTAGTGTCAGGGGAAAAAATTACACCTATTCCAAAAATGCCTTTATCCATGATGGGACTCATCAGTTCCAGAGAAGCCGTATTTTGTGTGTTTGACTTAGGACAATTAATTGGTTTACCCCCCTTATCATCTTATTTAAGACAATATCATGTTGTGGTTTTAAAAGAATTGTCCTCAGATTTATTGATAGGAATAGCAGTGCATCAAATTCAAGGAGTGACGAGGGTTATTTCTGAAGAAATTTGTACTGATGAAGAAATTTATAGTTTGTTACCAAAAAAAGATCTCCCAATGTTTTTAAAAAATTACTTTAAAGGCGGTTTTCAAGATATGGGAGAAGATTTATTAATTTTAGATTTACCGACGTTATTTTCTCAGATCGAATCATCCCATTTACAAAAGGAATCTCACGATTACATATTAAATCAAAATTGAAGGTAATTATGACTATATCTAACAATGAAAATTTGATTCAAGATCAACAAGCCTTATCTCATTCTCTGATGAGAAAAAAGATAATTAATGATCTATTCTCTGATTTAAAAAATAAATTTTCTCCTCAAAATACTCCTCAATCTTCTCGACGTACTTTACGCAATCAATTATTAATTACGATTTTACCTACCGTAATTGTTCCTTTGGCGATCGCAAGTACTGTGGCTATTAGTTTTACTCAACGTCAAGCGAAAGAAAAATTACAGATTGACACGATTCAAACTCTGCGTTTAGCGGCAGAAGCAACTCGTCAATCAATGGAAGATATTTTTAGGGTGACAGACTTACTCGAAATTAATCCCGTAGTAACAGAATCCTTAACATTCGCTTACAACAAAGTACAATCTGAAAAATTAACGACAAAATCTGTAGAAGATTTAGAACAAACTTACAATGAAAAAAGGTTACTTTCAGAATCACAGAGAAAGAATATTAATGACTACTTACAAAATATAACGAGTAGAGAGTTATTAGATAATATTGTGGTGACGGAAAAAAATGGTTATACCGTTGATTATAGTTCTCGATCGAGTAGTTTTGTTCAAAATAATAGTGATTGGTGGGATTCTGTTTCCTTTGAAAATCGTAGAGTAATAGAGCCACAATTCGATGAAACTTCAGGTACAGCTTTTGTAACCTTGATTCGCTCCATTAAAGATCCTATTTCTACAAACTTTTTAGGCATCACCAAAGTTACTAAATCCATTGAAGATTTAAACGAGCGTATCTTTGATTCTTTGAAGGTTAAAATTTCTGAATCTCAAGAGGTGCAAGTCGTTAGTGCCAGTTCTGGAGAGGCTTTGAGTACTTTTACTATTGAAGATGCTCAAGCATTAGGGGAAGTAAGAGGAGGAGAGACTCTGATTGAGGCAATTCGTCTTTTTCAATCTTCTATTACAGATTCCCCAGAAGAACCAGAAGTTATTATATCTAACTTAGAAGGAAAAAATGGGATTTCTAATGTCAGTATCAGCAATACAGTCACTGATGAATTAATTTTGTCTTTGGAACTTCAAGAGCGAATCTTTAATGTCCTTAATGTACCAGAAAGTGATCTAGTAGTGGTTGCATCGGTAGAAAAAACTGAAATTGCTCGAGCAGGGCAGAAATTAGCACTCAATCTGACTTTTATTGCTATCATTCTGGCTGCGATCGCCACAGTACTTGTGGTATTATTAGCTCGACAACTATCTCAACCCTTAACTAACCTCACCAATAAAGCTCAACAAGTAGCAGATGGTAACTTAGATGTACAAGTTGAGCTACAAGGTACATTAGAAACTTTTACATTGGGGGATAGTTTCAATAATCTCGTCAAACAGGTAAATAACCTCATCACCGAACAAAAAACTGTTGCCCAAGAAAGGAAAAAAGAGAAAGAGAAACTAGAAGCAGAAATTACTCAACTTTTTGAAGAAGTAGAAGGCGCTTTAGAAGGAGATTTAACCGTAAAAGCTAGTTTAGATTCGATGGAAATTAGTACCGTTGCCGATTTAATTAACGCTATTATTGACAACTTAAAAGAGATTGCAATTCAAGTAAAACAATCTACAACTGAAGTGGGATCATCTTTAGTCGCTAATGAACAATCTATTCAACAGTTGACAGCACAAGCCATTAAAGAAGCACAGGCGACAAGTCACACCTTGGAATCGGTACAAGAAATGTCTAAGTCGATCGAAATTGTCGCTCAAAATGCTAACCAAGCGGCGACTCTAGCAGATGATGCTTTTAAAGAAACCCAAGAAAGCACACAAGTTATGGATGATACCGTTACCAGTATTATTAGTTTGAGAACTACTGTTGGTGAAACCGCCAAAAAAATAAAGCGTTTGGGAGAATCTTCTCAGAAAATTTCTCAGGTGGTGTCTTTAATTGAAGAAATTGCCCTCAAAACTAATTTATTGGCGATTAATGCCAGTGTAGAAGCCAGTCGAGCTGGTGAACAAGGTCAAGGTTTTACGGTTGTAGCTGAACAAGTAGGCGCATTAGCGGAACAATCCGCCACAGCTACGAAGGAAATCGCCAAAATTGTCACTAATATTCAGTTAGAAACTCAAGAGGTATCCCAAGCCATGGAAGTCGGTACGACTCAAGTGGTTGATAGTACCCGTTTAGTCGAAGCAACGAAACAACGCCTAGAAACAGTGTTAGAGCGATCGCAACGAATTAATGATTTAATGCAGTCTATTTCTCAAGCAACAGTGACACAAACGGATACATCGGCTTTAGTAACGGAGTTAATGCAACAAATCACCCGTTTTTCTGAAGAAAGACTGAAGTCTTCTCAGGAGGTGTCAGAATCTATGCGTAATACCGCTCAAGTTGCTCAAGAGTTACAGTCCGCCGTAGCACAGTTTAAGATTGAGTAGTTTCTGTTTATGCTGGCTTGGATTTAAGTCTCGCAAAGGTGCAAAGTTTGTTTAGTCGAAAAATAAAGTTTTTTATCAACGAAATTCAACAAAGTATTGCTAGTTATTCATCAAAATTAATGGTAAAAAGAAATGGATCGAGAAACGCAAATTCGGCTTAATTTTTTGGATGAAGCACAAAGTTATTTATGTCAAATTGAGGGAATTTTATTACAAATAGATGATCTCTCTATCAATTTCCACAGTCTTGATATTGCCCTACGATCGATACATTCTCTCAAGGGTGGTGCTGGAATGATGAGATTTTCTCACTTAAGTAAAACTGCCCACCGTTTAGAAGATTTTTTGAAAATTTTACGGGTTCGTTCTGATTCTATCTCTATAACGAATGAAGTGCAAACTCTTTTATTGAAAGCCTTAGATATTTTAAAAGACATTATTAATTCATATCAGCAGGAGACAATTATTGATGACAGTTTTTTAGAAAATCAAATTAATCCCATATTTGAGGATTTAAGGTACTTTTTAGGGGATTTGCAAGAAAATGATGAAAATAACCTCTTTGCCCTCAATCAAGGTACTGGAACTGAATTAGAGCTATTTTTAGAAGAAGTCGATCGTCTCTTAGATGACTTTTCTACCCAAATAATTAATCTCTCTCCTAAAGAGTTACAAGAAGATTTAATTATTCTCATGGAAGAATTGATGGTATTTAGTCAAATGGCAAATATCGAGGTTTTAACCCAACTATGTCAAGCTATCCAACAACAAACTTTAGTTACTCTCCCTGATAATATATCTTCTTTCGCACAACAGGCTTTAAATACTTGCCGGCGATCGTATACTTTAGTTCTTGAGGGCAGCCTAGATAAAATATCCACAACATTAGAAATCGATTCTTTTCCTACCGATATTGAGCAAGAATTTAATCCGAGTAATTGGAATGACATTGATCTTGATTTAACAAAGTTACAAGATGAATTGAATAACATTGATCTTGATTTAACAAAGTTACAAGATGAATTGAATAACATTGATGAGGAATTTTTAGCACAAGAATTGCAATTTTTAGAAACTAATCAAACTATCAATAAATTAGCAATTACAACTCCATCACCAAAAACTCCGGTAGTAACAAATGAAGCCATGACAATGGTAAGGATTCCTGCCAAACAGTTAGCTAAATTTAATACCCTTTTCGGTAAATTAATTCTCGAACGAAATGTTGTTAATGCACAACTTGAACAATTAAAAAACTTCGCTTTTCTAATGGGAGAGAGAATGTTTAAATTAGAAGAATCTCAAGAACAATTAAAGAAATGGTACGATCGAGCTTCTATTGAAAGTTTAATTAATACAGTAGCCGAAACAAAAACTTTAACGACTATCTCTAATGCTTCATCGGTGATAACACAAAATCAGCCAGATAAATTCGACATCCTTGAAATGGATCGTTATACAGATTTACATCTCATATCTCAAGAACAAATCGAAACTATAGTACAACTAAAAGAAGTTAGCATCGACATCCAATTAGGATTGTTAGATATAAACCAAGACATGGGGGAATTAAATCAAACAATTACTGCATTACAAAAAAATATTACTCGTAGTCAAATGACTCCCTTTGCCGATGTCGTTCAACAATTTCCCCGAATGGTAAGGGATTTATCAATACAATTCCAAAAAAAAGTTAAACTCTATATTCAAGGAGAAAATACTTTAATCGATCGAGCAGTATTAGATAAACTTAATTCACCCCTGAATCATCTATTACGCAATGCCTTTGATCATGGTATTGAACCCATCGACATCCGTACTGTACGAGGAAAATCTTCCGAAGGCAAAATTACTATCTCAGCTACTAACAAGGCAAATCAAACTATCATCACCATTGAAGATGACGGTGGTGGTATTTCTTTAAAGAAAATTGGCGATCGTCTCTTAACAAAAGGTATTCTACCAGAAGAAATCAAAAAAATGTCAGAAAACCAAATTCTTGACTATATTTTTGAACCCGGATTTAGTACAAAGGAACAGGTAACAGAACTTTCCGGGCGTGGTGTAGGAATGGATGTAGTTCGCACTAACCTCAGAGAAATTAGAGGAGATATTCAAGTCAAAACCAAAGAAGGTATTGGCACAACTTTTATTATTAACATCCCGTTTTCCTTATCGGTTTTACGAATTATGTTACTGGAAAGAGGAGGACTTGTTTTTGCTATTTCCATCAATAGTATCAGAGAACTAAAATCTTTTAGTCCTGAAGATATTACCATTATTAACGATCGAGATCAAACCGTCTGGAATGGTCAGAATATTCCTGTAGTTAAAATAGAACAATCTTTACCTTTTAACCGTCTTTATAAATCAAATCCTCTCAAAGGAAATCCTGTAATCGATAAGACTACTTTGATGATAGTCGGAGAAAGCGATACATTAGGTGGTATGTATCTCGATCGAGTTTGGGGTGAGCAAGAAGTGACGGTGTATCCGATACAATGCCCTATTCCCTTACCAAAAGGCTTTAACAGTTCAATTATTCTCGGAGATGGTAGAGTTATTCCCCTCGTAGATCCAGTCGAAATGATACAAGAATGTTTACAAACTTCTACGGAAAATTATTATTTTCCTCATCAATATATTAATTCTCAAGAACAAATCAAGCGTATTTTGATTGTAGATGATTCTATTAACGTACGCAACTATCTAGCTTTAAACGTCGAAAAAGCAGGTTATCAAGTAGAAGAAGCCAAAGATGGTAGAGAAGCAGTCGATAAATTATGTAATGGATTATTGGTGAAGGCTGTAATTTCTGATATAGAAATGCCTCGTCTTGATGGTTATGGTTTGCTAAAAGAACTAAAAAGTAAAAAAGAATTTAAAAATTTACCTATTATTATGTTAACTTCTCGAAGCAATGAAAAACACAGAAAGTTAGCTTTTAATTTAGGTGCAAATGGCTACTTTTCAAAGCCTTATAATGAACAAGAATTATTACATACTTTAGAAGTTTTAATCCATAAATAATCATGAAAAATAAACAATTAATTAATAAAATTAACATCTATTTTCGATGTAAAAATACCTAAATTAATCATTCCCAATTGTAAATCTTTAATTACTCATTACTTATTATGAATACTATGTTAAAACCCATTACTTTATTTGAAGATCTAAGTTTATCAGCAACTACCGGTCAAATTGACATTGATAAAAATGGCATTCTCTGGCAACTTTTTTTATTAGATGGAAAAATAGAATTTGCTAATTATTCTTTACAATCAGGAAATACAATTAAACATTATTTACGAGCTATTGGAGATCAAAACTTTACTAAGTTTGATTTTTTAACTAATAATATAAATAATATAAAACAGCAAATTAATCTATTAGAAAAAGGTGGTTTTATTACTACTAAGCAAAAATTATTGTTAAAAAATAAGATTACAGAAGATGCGATTGAATCACTTTTTTGGCTAAGTAAACACAAAAATGAATCAATATTGAACCCAAAAATTAAACCGTTAAAATGGGCAGAAAATGAAATAATAAATCCTGAACATTTATTAGAAGTAGAACCCTTAGTTAAAAAGATTTATCATCGGTGGCAGTTATGGCAAAAACTAAGTCCAACTATTGTTTCTCCCCATCAAATACCTACTTGTACAAATCTTTCTATACTAGAAAAATATAATTATTCAGGGACTGTTTCTCTTAAAATTTTAAAACAATTAGTGCGATTAATGAATGGTTTAAGTATTCGAGAATTAGCTTTTTTTATTCAACAAGATGAATTAAAGTTAGCACAATTATTATCTACTTATATTAAACATGGTATTTTACAATTACATCCTCCAAAAGCACCTTTAAATTTATTACCTCAAATTCCTCAAGAAATCCCTCAAAAAGTATGGACTAATTTTTCAGAAATAGAATCGATTAAAAATCCATCTGTTAAACCAAATCAAAAAAAATATACGATCGTGTGTATTGATGATAGTCCAGCAATGTTAGAAATAATTGAATCTTATTTAGATATAAATAAATATAATTTAATTACCATTTCTGATCCTATGAAATCTCTTTCTTATTTGTTTAAAAGTAATCCAGACGTAATTGTTATGGATATTTCTATGCCCGGTATCAATGGTAATCGTCTATGTCAAATTCTGAAAAGTAGTTCAGTGTTTAAATCTGTACCGATTATTTTAATTAGTGGTGAAACTAACATTAGTGAAGATATATTAGAGTCCACAGGTGCAAGAGATTTTCTCTCTAAACCTTTCCAGAAAGAGGCTTTAATTAACCTTATTCACAAATATTGTTAACTTGAGTAAATTATTTAAAATGATAACAGCAATACATTAGTCTGTAAATAAAACATTAAATCCCTCAAAAAAGAGGGACTTTTTCACTTTTAATAACAGAGAAATTATACTAAAGCGTGTACGGGAATTCTTAAATGAGGATATAAGGGGAATCGATCACACAATGTTTCAACACGTTTAATACAATCTAATCTTACTGCTTCATCTTCTGGGTTTAAAAGTCTGTCAGCGATAATGTTAGCAACTTCGGTAAATTCAGTTTCTTTTAAGCCTCTAGTGGTTTCTGCCGGAGAGCCTAAACGTAAGCCACTGGTAACAAAAGGAGATTCAGGATCGAAGGGGACAGTATTTTTGTTCGCTGTGATGCTGGTTTTACCTAATAACTGATCTGCCACTTTACCAGTCATACTGATCGATCGTAAATCCACTAAGTTGAGGTGATTATCTGTACCACCAGAAACTAACTTAAACCCTCTTTTAACTAATTGATTTCCTAAGGTTTGGGAATTGAGGATAACTTGCTCACAGTAAGTTTTAAATTCGGGTTTTAATGCCTCTCCGAAGGCGACTGCTTTACCTGCAATGACGTGTTCTAAAGGGCCTCCTTGAGTACCGGGGAATACCGCTTTATTGAGTTGTTTACCTAATTCTGCGTCACGGGTAAGGATTAAACCACCACGAGGGCCTCTCAATGTCTTATGGGTTGTGGTAGTCACTACATCGCAATAAGGAAGGGGGTTAGGATGTAATCCTGTGGCAACTAAACCAGCAATATGGGCAATATCTGCTAATAAATACGCTCCTATTTCATCTGCGATCGATCTAAATTTGTCAAATTCAATGATGCGAGGATAAGCAGAGTAACCGCAGATAATAAGTTTCGGACGCTCTTTTAAAGCAATTTCTCTGATTTGATCATAGTCTAAACGCTCGGTTTCTTTACTTACACCATATTGACACACCTCGAACCATTTACCAGAGACGTTCACAGGGGATCCATGGGTTAAGTGTCCACCGTGAGATAAATCCATCCCCATAATTTTATCCCCAGGTTTGAGGAGGGTTAAAAACACCGCAAAATTAGCTTGTGCGCCTGAATGGGGCTGAACATTGGCCATTTCTGCACCAAATAGCTGTTTTGCTCGTTCTATAGCTAAATCTTCGGCTTGATCTACAAATTTACAACCACCATAATAACGTTTACCCGGTAAACCTTCTGCATATTTATTGGTTAAAACCGAACCCTGGGCAGCCATTACCGCAGGAGAAGTAAAATTTTCACTAGCAATTAACTCTAAATGTCCTCTTTGACGTTGTAACTCGTTAGCAATAATCTCAGCGATCGCTGGATCTGTATCGGCTAAAAACTCTAAGTTAGTCTTACTCACTTTAATCTAATTTGTCATATAAATATACCCTATCTATCATAATAGATTCTTGGTTCATCCTTCGATTTAAACCACAAATTTTAGTTTAATTTTTCATTAATTTGTGGGAAATTCATTATTAATAGATTAATTTAAGCAAAAACTACAGTTCGATTTCCATAGACTAAAACTCGATGTTGTAAATGTAATCGCACTCCTCTTGCTAAAACAATTTTTTCTAAATCTTTACCTTTTCTAATTAAATCTTCCACAGTATCTCGGTGACTAATTTTAACTACATCTTGTTCAATAATAGGCCCCGCATCTAAATCTTGAGTAATATAATGAGCGGTTGCACCAATAATTTTAACTCCTCGACTATAGGCTTGATGATAAGGTTTTGCTCCTACAAATGCAGGTAAAAAAGAATGATGAATATTAATAACATTTGGAAATTCTTTAATAAAATCTGATGTTAATACTTGCATATATTTTGCTAATATAACTAAGTCTATATCCGCTTTTTTTAATAATTCTAGTTGTTTTAATTCTTGTTCTTTTTTATTCTCTTTATTAATAGGTAAATAATGATATTCAATACCAAATTGTTCGGCAATTTTAGCTAATTTTTCATGATTACTAATAATTAAACCAACTTTTACTTTTAATTCTTTGGCTTGAATACGCCATAATAAATCATACAAGCAATGATCTTGCTGACTTACCCAAATCGCCACTTTTGGAATAGTATCAGAAAAATGTAGTTGCCAATCTGCTTCCAACGGTTGTGCGATCGAGTTAAATGCAGCACCTATCAACTCTCTAGGCAAATTAAAACCTTGTAATTGCCACTCAATACGAGATAAAAATAAACCTGCTTCTAAATCTGTATGATGGTCAGCATGAATAATATTACCACCATTGGAATAGATAAAATTAGCGATTTTCGCCACTAAACCTTGTCGATCGGGGCAGGATACGAGTAAAGTAGCAGTATCTAGGCTCATAAATTAGTGAATAAGGTTGAAAGTCGAATGAATAATGAATAGGGGAGACTTTTAATTGTTAATTGTTAAAGTTGGCTAGAATCGAGGCTTTGTGCTTCCTCATTAGTAGTAGGTAGATGTAAACCACATTCTTGTTTTATACCATGAAAACGGGTATCTCTTTCATCACCATCATCCATCGTGAGAGGACGACTTGAATGCCAATCTCCTACAGATACATAACCCTGATCAAAATAAGGATGATATGGCAAATCATACTTGGTCAAATACTCATAAATATCTTTAGAACTCCATCGCAGTATGGGAAGAATTTTATATTGATTTCCCTGTTTATTCACATAACTTAATTGTTGTCTAAATTCTGTTTGGTTTTGTCTTAAACCTGCTAACCATGCTTTTGCATTCAATTCTTTTAATGCCCTTTGCATCGGTTCTACTTTTCGGATTCGATCGTACAAGTTCAAGGATTCGAGATCTTTATTCTCCCAAAGTGTACCATGAATTGCTTCCATTCTGGCTGGAGAAAGATCTGATTGATAGACTTTCAGATTAAGATTAAGTCTTTCTGTTAATTCATGTGCAAAAATATAAGTTTCTTTTGGTAAATAACCGGTATCAATCCAAATAACGGGAATATTAGGAATTACAAGGGTGACTAGATGTAACATCACCGCTGCCTGAATGCCAAAACTGGTACTCATCACCAAATTTTTGTTAAATTCTTGATTTGCCCACGCCACAATATCTTGAGCATTAGCTAAAGCAAGATTGTTGTTAATAGTCTTAAGATCGAGATGATGATTCGAGATGGGATAAACGGGCTTAACAGAGGAGTTATCTTGATGTGATGTTAACTTAGTTTCTAGCACTGCGATCGCTTTTTTCAATTAGAGGTTAAAATTAATTTTTCTTCATTGAGAATATTATATAGTGATCTTAATAACGAATAATGAAGAGTGAATATTTTTTCTTCTATCCTAACTCTTAACTCCTAACCCCTAATCCCTAATTAAGCTCGATCGATTATACCACCACCTAAAACTATATCTTGATGGTATAGTACGGCGGCCTGACCGGGAGTAACACCAAATTGAGGCTCGTCAAAAATTAATTTTACTCGTTGATTATCTAAGGGAATGACATTTACAGTTTTGGGAGGAGTACGGTATCTTATTTTTGCCTCTGCTTTAATAGGATTTTCAGGCGGTGCGATGGAAACCCAATTCATGCGACTAACAGTACACTCGGTTTGTCCTCCTTGATCTCTAGTTGCTACTACAACTTGATTCATAACGGGATCTAATTTTACCACATACAAAGGTTCAGCATAAGCTATTCCTAAGCCTTTTCTTTGTCCGATCGTGTAGTGATGTATTCCTTCATGAGAACCTAGTACATGACCTTCTAAATCGACAATATGCCCTTGTTTTGGTTGGATATACTTATCTAAAAAGTCTTTCATCGAACCATGACTTTCAATAAGACATAAATCTTGACTATCAGGTTTATCGGCAGTTTTTAGTTCAAATTTATTAGCCATTGCCCTCGTTTCCGTTTTCGTTTGTTCTCCTAAGGGAAAAATCAAATGGGATAGCAAATCTTGAGTAAGATCATAAAGAAAATAAGATTGATCCTTCGTATCATCGATCGCTTTTAACAGTTGGTATCGATGGGTGTTTTCATCATATCGGACTCTAGCATAATGACCTGTGGCAATTTTATCAATACCGAGAGAATTTTGAGCATATTCGAGCATTGGGGGGAACTTAACCACTCGATTACACTGAGAACACGGTAAAGGAGTAACTCCTGCTTCATATCCTGATACCAAATAATCTACAATATGAGTCTGAAAAAGATCACGAGTATCAACTATATGATGAGGAATCCCTAATTGTTCACAGATAAAGGCCGCATCAACCATTCCTTCAGAGCAACACTGTCCTTTACCCTTCATTAACCAAAGAGTTAACCCTTCTACTTCATAACCTTGACTTTGTAAACTAGCGGCGGCTACGGAACTATCTACTCCTCCTGACAATCCAACTACAATTTTAACCATAGGACAAATTAGCGAATAACTATAAAAATGAAATAGTGAAGTTAATCTATTTTAACAACTAAGGATTAGGAATTACGAACGATCGTTGATGGTTAATGGTTGTTAGTTTCAAGAATATTTATTATTGGTAATTTTTATTCTAATTTTCCTCTATAACAGGAAAGAATATTCGATCGTTAAACTCTTAAGAGTTATCCATAAAATAATGATCCATTTATAAGGAAACAATAATTAAATCTACAATAATCGCTTTAGCCGATTTATGCTTTCTTTTAGCCTTGTCAATTTATTGCAAGGCGGTTAATGATAAAATCCTCAAAATCAATCAATTTTAATTATTATTGGATCATTTTTTGTGTGGTGTTCTTTAATTACTGTAGTTTTTTCTTGATAAAAGTCACCAGTTGATTAACTTGTTTTTTCAATTGTGTCACTTCAGATTCTAAATTAGCGACTTTTGCTTTTAATTGTTCTATTTCTGCATTACTAACACCACCGCCGAGAGTTGTTGTTTCAGAAGGAGTACTATCAACCACAAATTGAGCCAATTTCTTCGATTTTTCCATAGAATCTCGAATACCTTGAATCAATTGTTTTTGATCAAAAGGTTTTTCCAAGAAAGAGAAAAACTCAAAAGGTTCAGGAATTTTATCCGTTACCTCATCTTTTCTTCCAGACATCAACAACAGAGGAATAGCTTTTAGACGAGGATCTTTTTGTATTTCTTGATAAACTTCCCAACCACTCATTTTAGGAAGAAAGAAATCTAACATAATCAAATGAGGGTTACAACTATGGATTAATTCCATGCCTAGAAGTCCGTCTTTGGCTTCCACTACTTCAAATTTTCCCGGCGGCAGCATATCTTTGACAGTTCTTCTAATAACCATACTGTCATCAATAACTAAAATTTTGTGATTTGCCACAATCAAACTCCTTGCAAAAAATAAAACCTTAATGCTATTAAGTATAGTAAAACTTTGCTAACTTTACTGACCAAATTAATTTGAATACAGTTAACAACTCCTCAATTATCACTGTAGGAAAATTCTTGCATTGAATTTTATAGAGTTGAAAGAAATCAAATATGAAATATGATTGAAAAAGTTATTCTTAAGATTTATATTAATTTCCCCGATAATGACTAAAATTAGTTCTTCTCTTTCTTCATGGTTACGATCGCACCTTGGTAAGGCTTCAGAAATTTCCACAGTACAAAAAATAATTAAACAACGCAATATTCATACTATTTGTGAGGAAGGGCGTTGTCCCAATCGAGGGGAATGTTATAGTCAGGGTACAGCAACTTTTTTGTTAATGGGGAATATTTGCACCCGTAGTTGTGCATTTTGTCAAGTAGATAAAGGTCATTCTCCCATGACTTTGGATGAAAACGAACCACAAAAAGTAGCCGAAGCAGTTAATTTGTTAGGTTTAAGGTATGTGGTGTTAACTTCTGTAGCAAGGGATGATTTACAAGACGGGGGTGCTTCTTGGTTTGTCAAAGTGATGAAAACAGTGAAAATGCTTAATCCTGATACTCTCATAGAAGTTCTAACTCCTGATTTTGGCACAGGGAAAGATGCTTTAACTCAACAACGGAAAAGTATTAAAGCCATTGTAGATGCTAAACCTGCTTGTTATAATCACAACTTAGAAACCGTTGCTAGACTCCAAAATCCAGTGAGACGGGGTGCAAAATACGATCGATCATTAAGAGTTTTAGCTACAGTGAAAGAGTTTGATCCTCGTATTCCTACCAAATCAGGCTTAATGTTAGGGTTAGGGGAAACTAAGGAGGAAATTATTACTACTCTTGAAGATTTAAGAAAAGTAGGTTGCGATCGTATTACCATAGGACAATATTTACAACCTTCTTTAGCTCATCTATCAGTACAAAAATATTGGACTCCTCAAGAATTTGAAGAATTAGGTAACATAGCGAAATTATTAGGCTTTAACCATGTCCGCAGTGGCCCATTAGTACGAAGCTCCTATCATGCAGGAGAATAGATTAGGAATTGGGAGTTTTTGTGGCATTGGTTAATTGCGACATAAAACACTTTTACTAACAATAGTTTTTCAAGATTCTAAATATTACTACTCTTGCCTTTTCCCTCTTCCCTACCTCGAGCAAAAATCATAGTTTAAATCAGCAACGCCGTTTTTGTTTTATAAAGATCGAGATCGTAATCTAAAGAAAAAATAAAGAAATGTCAGGCAATCTTTAAGACATTGCAACATCAAAGGAAATATATCTTATCCTAAAAGAGAGAAGTTTAATTATCAAATAGGATAGGATTACTAACAGTGAATATTCCGGGTAATATTATCACTCTGATAGCAGGTATTCTTCTAACCCTGATCAGTTTGTGGTATGGACAAAATCACGGCTTAATGCCCGTAGAAGCCTCTCAAGGGGCGGCAGACATCGATGAGTTATTCGATTTGATGATGACGATCGCAACGGGGTTATTTTTAATCGTAGAAGGGGTTTTAGTATATTGTCTAATTAAATTTAGACGGAAAAAAGGGGACAAAACTGATGGCCCTTCGATCGAAGGCAATGTACCCTTAGAGATAGTATGGACAGCTATTCCTACCGTTATCGTTTTCATTTTGGCGCTTTATAGCTTTGAAGTTTATAACAATTTGGGGGGTTTAGATCCTGAAACTTCTCATGATTTTCGTCAAGAAGAAATGCAGATGGCAGGAAATCAAGGAAAAATGGTAGCGTTTAATCCCCATCAAGGACATTTATCTTTAGGCATCGGTAACGCCAATGCGGATTTAGAAGTTGATGTTAACGGCATTCAATACGCTTGGATTTTCACTTATCCCGACTCTGGGGTTGTATCTGGAGAACTTCATGTACCCGTAAACAAGCAAGTCAAACTCAACATGAAAGCAGGGGATGTTATTCACGCTTTTTGGGTGCCTCAACTTAGGTTAAAACAAGATGTATTACCGGGTAGAGATTCTGCATTAGCCTTTAATGCCAATCGAATTGGTACTTATCCAATTATTTGTGCGGAATTATGTGGAGCTTATCACGGTGGGATGAAGACAACCCTTTATGTCGAAAGTGAAGAAGATTATCAAAAATGGATTCAAGAAAACACCTTTGCCAGTGCGGAAGAAAAAGCAGATACAATGGCGTTAATGACGCAACCCATGACGCAAGAAAATCGTGTGGAAATGCACTCTCATCACTTAGAAGTGACATCAGAAACTTTAGCACAGTTACATAATTAGGGTGTAATAGAAAAATGGATGATTTTGTAAAATTAATGAAAAATCACCTATAACCCTTTGCGTCTTTGCGAGACAAATTATCACACCTTGAATAAACATCAAAAAATTATTTTTCACTGCAATATATTGTTTTCAATTACCTATGACAACTAACACAGTTTTAGAAACACCTAACCATAAAGAAAGAAAACTAATAGATTACTTTACCTTTAACACAGATCATAAAGTTATCGGTATCCAATATTTAGTAACATCTTTTTTCTTTTACTTTATCGGTGGTGCTTTTGCGGAAGTAGTACGAACAGAATTAGCCACACCAGATCCTGATATTGTCTCTCCTGAGTTATATAATCAGCTTTTCACCCTTCACGGTACGATTATGATCTTTTTATGGATTGTACCCGCAGGGGCAGCATTTGCTAATTATCTCATTCCTTTGATGATTGGGGCAGAAGATATGGCATTTCCTCGTTTAAATGCCGTTGCTTTTTGGATGGTACCCCCTGGGGGAGTTTTATTATTGAGTAGCTTTTTAGTGGGGGCACCTCAATCAGGTTGGACATCTTATCCTCCGTTAAGTTTAATGACAGGCAAATGGGGTGAAGAAATTTGGATTCTGAGTGTACTTTTATTGGGTACATCTTCCATTTTAGGAGGGCTCAACTTCGCTACCACTATCCTTAAAATGCGCATTAAAGACATGGATTTGCACAGTATGCCTTTATTTTGTTGGGCGATGTTAGCAACTTCTGCTTTAAGTGTACTTTCAACCCCTGTATTAGCAGGTGCATTAATTTTACTCTCCTTTGACTTAATTGCAGGTACAAGTTTCTTTAATCCTACTGGTGGTGGTGATCCTGTTGTCTATCAGCATCTATTCTGGTTTTACTCTCATCCTGCGGTTTATATCATGATTTTGCCGTTTTTTGGAGTAGTTTCTGAAGTAATTCCTGTACACTCTCGTAAGCCTATTTTTGGTTATCGTGCGATCGCATATTCTAGTTTAGCTATTAGTTTTTTAGGATTAATCGTATGGGCTCACCATATGTTTACCAGTGGTACTCCCGGATGGTTGCGGATGTTTTTTATGGCAACAACAATGTTAATTGCTGTACCAACAGGGATTAAAATTTTTAGTTGGTGTGCGACAATGTGGGGAGGCAAAATTGAGCTAAATAGCCCTATGTTGTTTGCCATGGGTTTTGTGTCATCTTTTCTTATTGGTGGCTTAACAGGAGTGATGGTAGCATCTGTACCCTTTGATATTCATGTCCATGACACTTATTTTATTGTAGGACATTTTCACTATGTACTATTTGGCGGATCTGCATTAGCACTATTTTCGGGCTTCTATCACTGGTTTCCAAAGATGACAGGTAAAAATTACAATGAAGGTTTAGGACAGTTACATTTTATCCTCACTTTTATTGGTTTAAATATTACTTTTATGCCCATGCACCAATTAGGTTTAATGGGAATGAATCGCCGTGTCGCTTTATATGATGTGGAATTTCAACCATTGAACTTACTCAGTACTGCTGGTGCTTACGTTATGGCAGTGTCAACTATTCCTTTCATCATTAATGTAGTCTGGAGTGTTTTTAAAGGTACTCAGGCAGAAAGAAACCCTTGGAGGGCTTTAACCCTTGAATGGCAAACCGCTTCACCTCCTATCATCGAAAACTTTGAAGAAGAGCCAGTTTTATGGAGTGGCCCTTATGACTACGGTATTGACGATGAACTAGAGGAAGAAGAAACCGTGGCGGATATGTTAGCGGAAGTTTCCGCTAAGTAGTGAATAGTTGATAGTGAATAAGTTATGTAGCAATTTCTTTGATTTAGCTATTCAATATTCATTATTGACTTTAAGCACTACTAATTATTTTTCGATATTCCGACTTTTAACTACTAATTATTTATTGAGTAATCATGCAAAGTTCAGCTATTGATTCCCAAGTTACCCTTGGTTACGAAAAGGAAGCCGAATCTGTTCATCATGGACACCCAGATCATCGGATGTTTGGTTTAGTATTGTTTCTTATCTCTGAAAGTATGATCTTTTTTGGTCTTTTCAGTGCTTATATGATTTACTATGCTACTCTGCCTGAATGGCCTATGGGTGACATAGAATTAGAGTTACTCTTACCGGGTGTCAACAGTATTATCCTGATTTCTAGTAGTTTTGTCATGCACAAGGGGCAAAGTTGCATTAGAAATAACGATGTTAAAGGGTTACAGTTATGGTTTGGTATCACTGCTATTATGGGGGCTATCTTCTTAGGTGGACAGCTTTATGAATACGCCCATACTGGTTTTGGTTTAACAGATAATCTCTTTGCCAGTTGTTTTTATGTGTTGACTGGTTTTCACGGTTTACACGTTACTGCTGGTTTACTGTTTATTTTAGCGGTATTGTGGCGATCGAGAAAAGAAGGACATTATTCTAGTAGTAAACATTTTGGAGTGGAAGCATCCGAGTTATATTGGCACTTTGTCGATGTTGTGTGGATTATTCTGTTTATTTTGGTTTATTTACTACCTTTACAATAAAGATTTTGGTGGGCATTGCCCACCCTAAAAATACAATTATTTCAAACTCACATTATTACCATCAACAATAAATAATCCGGTTGATTTGAGTAACTCTCCTAATTTTTTATAATTATAAGCCCTAGGATCAAAAGAAGAATCTAGTTTTAATAACTGTTGATTTAATGTTCCTAAATTAACTGTTTTACTTTCATCGACCATGACTGAATCGAAAGCATTTTTTAATAATTTATTGAGTTTTTTTTCTTTTTTTAAAGTGGTATTTTTTTCACTATTAACTGCTATATTCTCGACAATTTCTTCACTAGAACTTTCGTTATCATTATCTAAAAAATCAGTACAAATAAATCGATCGCAAGCAGAAACAAAAGGAATAGGAGTAGTTTTTTTTCCAAAACCATAAACGAGTAAGCCATTTTGTCGAATACGATTAACTAATCTAGTAAAATCACTATCACTAGAAACAATACAAAAACCATCAAATTTTTCTGTGTAAAGTAAATCCATCGCATCGATAATTAGTGCGTTATCTGTAGAATTTTTACCTGATGTATAGAAAAATTGTTGTATGGGTAAAAGTGCAAATTCATTGAGTATTTTTTTCCATGTATTCATTTGAGGACTTGTCCAATCACCATAAACTCTTTTTACATAAGCTGTACCAAATTTGGTGATTTCTCTTAATAAGGATTCCATTATTTTAGTGCTAGTATTATCAGCATCAATTAACACCGCCAATTTATCTGATCTAAATTCAATTTCACCTCTCATAATATTTTACTTTTTCCTATATTTCAGTCTATTAATATTTTATGATATTAAAAAATTAAAAAATAAAACTAAAAAATAAAAGTCATTTGTCAGGGGATAAGTTAACCTATTTTTTTCAGCCCTTCACCCTTAACTTATTTAACTGGGAAGACGAATAATAATTACAGTGGTAGCTAGTTTTGAAGCGATCGATTCTGGAATATTACCATACCATGCTTGTTGTAATAAACTTTCTCTGGATGCTCCTAATATAACTAGCTCCGCATTTTGTGATTGAGAAAGATGTAAAATAGCAGAAATAACCGAAGGTGAGGAGATGATAAGAGGATTAACTTCCGTTTTGACTAAATTTCTTAATTTTTTGACTTCTAGGTGAAGATTTCTAAAGTCAATATTGGTTTCTTCAGGGGAATGCACTTTGGTTAAATAAACTGGAGGAAATTTGTTTTCAGGATAGATGCTAAGAAAAGCAGGTAATAGTTTTAATCCTTCTTCTGCATTAGGGCCCCCGGCCGTTGGTACTAAAAAACTACCACTGCCACCATTGGGATAAGATTGCCCATCACCCAACTTCACCAAAATTAACTCGCAAGGAGCTTGATTAATAAGGCTATCGATAAGACGAGAAAAGATAAATTCATCGGACTCTCCATTTTGTTTCCAGCCCATCAACAATAAGTTAATATGTTGAGTTTTGATGATGTCCATGACAATTTTACTGCGATGATGCCCCACAATAATTTTTGTGTGAACAGAGATTTTCGCTTTTCTTCCCATTCTTTCTAAATTGTGCATTAGATGACGGGCTTCTCTTGTATCTACTTTTGTAGTTCGAGGATCTTGATGCTTTGGTATTTTTATTACTCTCACAAACTCTATTTCGTAATGATAATATGTTGCGATCGCACGAGCAATTTTAAATAAACCTCGAAAGTCATCTTCTTTTGCTACTGGTACTAACATACATCCTTTACCCACCGCAGGAGAACAAGTTTGATAGATAGTATAAGCAGGTTGAGGTTTAAAACCCCTATCTCCCTTTAATTCATTTACCTCGGCACGAATAATATCAGTACGGGTAATAATCCCTACTAAACGGCTATCTTGTAAAACGGGTAAGCGGGATAATTGATAACGACTAAGCAAATACATGACATCAGTTAAAGAAGCATTTGCCATCACCGTAATCGGATTTCTTGTCATTATTTCATCTACCTTCAACCGAGTGTTAGTAGAATCTACCTTCACCAAATCTGACTGAGTAATAATACCAACTAAGTCTGTATCATCAACTACTGGAAAACCCCGATGATGAGAAACTGTCATTAACTCTAGTACTTTAGGAATAGTTAAATCTGATGAAATAGTTTCCACTTGAGATTGCATCACATCAGAAGCTGTTAAATGACTTAAAAAATGATCTTGAGCATCGTTATTTTCTTCTTGTAATTCCATGCCCATCGCTCGCAGTAAATGTTGATAAACTGAGCCTTTTTCAAAAGTTTCTGCACTGATATAAGCTACAGCACAACTAATCATTAAAGGTAAAACAAGGTTAAAGTTACCATTCAACTCAAAAACAATGATAATTGCCGTAATAGGGACTCTGACGACTCCGGTGAATAATGCACCCATACCCACTAAAGAAAAGGTTGCAACGGCACTACTTCCCGACAAATAACCCTCTACATCTCCAACTAAATACCCTAAAGCTGAGCCCATAATTAAAGCAGGGGCAAATAATCCCCCCGGAGCACCCGATCCTGCGGCAATAATAGTTAAGATATAGTGAGCTAAAAATGCTAAGGCTGTTTCTTCCCAAGTTAGCTCTCCTTTAATCAAAAAATCTTTTAATCCGGCGTTATCTCGAAAAAATGAGGGTAAAAAAGAGATAATTAGTCCAGAAACTAATCCAGCGACTCCTATACGCACAAAAAGAGGTATTTTTAATTTTTGATTCCACTCTAGGCTAAATAAAACACTACGGTTAAAGATTGCCCCTAAAACTCCTGCAATTACCCCTAGTAATAAATAGGAAGGAATATCTTGGGGTATAAAGTAAAGATTTTCTGAGGATAATATGCCTTCAGATAAGGATAAGGGAGATTGTAAAATGAGGGATACTACTGCTCCTGTAAAAGATGCGACGATCGCCGTTTCCAGAGTCAAGTTAGAAACATCTCTTAATAATTCCTCAACTACAAACATCACTCCAGCAATGGGAGTATTAAACCCAGCCGCCAATCCTGCCGCCGCACCCGCCGCTATCATCTGTCTTCGATGCTCGGGGGATGTGGGTACAAAACGGGTTAATTCTCCTGCTAAAGCGGCACCAATGTGGACTGTGGGGGCTCTACGCCCTAGGGTTAATCCGGCACCTAGTACTAAAATTGTACCAATTAATTTAACAACAGCAACTTTCAAAGACAAAGGTATTTTATATCTAGCTAAAGCGGCTTTAATTTGGGGAATACCGCCTCCTGCGGCTTCTGGGGAGACATTTTCTACTAATAATCCCGCCATACTGCCCAAAATAAGACCAAATAGAGGTAAAACAGCAATAGCACCCCATTTATCGACTAATTGTAAGCGGTAACTTCCTAGAAAATTAATTCCTTCTTTGAGAAATAGGGCGGCTAAACCTGAGAAAATACCGATTAAACAGGCTTCTATTAAAGCATAACGAGTGGAAATCGATCCTCTGGCGAAATGTTGAGATTTAAACCATTCTTGCCACTGCTTGATCATATCTTAGTGGGGAGTGGGGTAAGTGATAAATAAGTAAGCTAAATTACTTCGTTAAAATCAAATAACCTTTTTATATTATCAAAGTTTTATCATCATCGAAAATAATGAATGAATTTTTAAAGAAAGGAATTGAAGAATTTAACCTACAACAATTTTATGCCTGTCATGATACTTTAGAAGAAATGTGGATGGATTCGATCGAACCTGACAAAACATTTTATCAAGGAATTTTACAAATAGCAGTAGGTTGCTATCATTTAAGCAATAGTAATTGGCGAGGGGCAGTGATTTTATTAGGAGAAGGGTTAAGAAAATTAGTCTCATATGAGCCTGATTATTTATCAATTAATGTTACTGATTTAACAACAAATACCTATGAATTATTAATTACTTTACAACAGATTAATCCACATTCTGTCAAGGATTTTTACGAAAAATTAATTAATCATCAATTAGAAAATAATCTTACTTTTCCTTCGATAATTACGATCGATAAATAAAAAGGTATTAGGTTTTAGGTAGTAGGTTTTAGGTAGTAGGTTTTAGGTGAAATTAAAACTGTTAATTTATAACAATGGCATTTTTATAATTGTATAATCATTATATAGCGATCCTAAATTATTAGTGAGAAATTAAATATTAGTAAATAATCCTAATTCGTTATTAATTGTCGATTTTCAATTCTTAATATATTTATCATGGCTTCTTTTAAAGATTTAATTAGATATTACGATCGATATAAATTAACCGTCATTTTTAGTATAGGGGCGTCCGGTTTATTTGAATTAATTGATTTAATTATACCTTATTTAATTGGTCAAATTTTAAATGTTCTTTCCGGAGAATCCTTAGATAATTTTTTACAAAATATCGTAAATAACATTGCGAACTTTGTTAATACTAATCCTGATGAAAAAACTCTATCTTTAACAATTTTAATTACCATGATTTTTTTTATTACTGTAGCTAGAGCACCTATTCAACCTTGGATTAGTTCATGGTATCACTGGGAAATTACTCTTAAATCTAGGCGAGATTATTCTCAAAAAGTAATTGAAAAAATACTAAGTTTACCTCTGAGTTTTTATGAGGAAAATAACCCCGGAAGAATTGCAGGAAGAGTAGCTAGAGGTATTGCAAATCATACATGGACTTATCCAGAAATTGCAGGACAATTATTACCTAAACTAATTAGAGTGTTAGGAATTTTTTTGATTATTTTATTACTAGAAAAATGGATTGCTTTTGGTTTTATTATCTCTTTTTCTCTGATTTTATTATTTACCTTAATTAATCTGAAAAAATTAATTCAACAAGAGGAATTATTAGACAAACATCAAGAAAATACAGAAAGTCGAACATCAGAAATTATTACTAATATTAAAACTGTTAAGGCTTTTGCAACAGAATCTCAAGAATTAATTAGACAAAATAAAAGACTAAATAGAGAGTATCAAGTAGTTATTAATCGTATTCATTTAGGGTATGTAAAACTTGCTACTTGGTCAAAAACAGTGGTACAGTTATCGTTATTTTTAGTATTTTTATTTATTCTTATTCCTACACTTAATAAAGAAGTTTCGTTAGGACATTTTATTACTATTTATACTGTAGCAAGTATGGCTTATGCAGAAATAGAACCTATTAGTATTTTAGCTGAAACTTTTGCTCGTCGTTACGCTTCGATGATTCGTTTTCACGAGTTTATGAATCTTCCCATCGGAGAGGATGCTTCTACTTTAATTCCCAAAAATATTTCTAATATTAATTATCAATTTAGTGGTAAATTAGAGTTGAAAAATATTTCTTTTGGTTATCATCTCGATCGAGGGGTATTAAATAATATTAATATCTTAATTAATCCCTATGAAACTGTCGCATTAGTAGGAAGATCTGGATCTGGAAAATCAACTTTAGTTAAACTGTTATTAAGGTATTTTGAACCTTTAACTGGTGAAATTTTATTAGATGGAATTAATATTCGTAGCCTTGATATTGGTGGTTATCGTCGTCGTTTAGCCATTGTACATCAAGAAGTGGATATGTTTAATGGTACTATTTTGGATAATCTCATCTATGGTAACTCGGAAGTTTCGATCGAGGAAGTAAAACAAGCTTGTGCTATTGCTAGAGTTGATGAATTTATCAAAGACTTACCCCATAAATATTATACCGTAGTGGGAGAGCGAGGAGTGAGATTATCGGGGGGGCAAAAACAACGGTTAGGTATTGCTAGGGCATTGATTATGAATCCTGATATACTTATTTTTGATGAGGCAACTTCTAGTCTTGATTATGAGTCAGAAAGAGAGATTCAGTTAGCCATGCGATCAATTTTTGGCACTCGTACTACAATTATTATTGCCCACCGCTTGAGTACTGTGCGTTCTGCTGATAAAATTATAGTCTTAGATCAAGGTACGATCGCAGAAATAGGCAACCATGAGGAGTTATTAGCTAGACAAGGTATTTATCAAAGGCTACACTCCCTTCAGGAAACTGGAGACTTGTATTAAGTAGAAGATGATGAAAAAGTCTTTTGATAGGGAGTAGGTATTAGGTTGAATTAAGTCTTAGATAGTCGCTTTAGTCTACTTTTGTCCTACTCTTTACAATTTATTTCAAATTGGGTTATGATAAAAATTCTTCATTCCTAATTCCTCATTCTTACTTTCTTTTCGTTAAAACTAAAGCCGCTTCCTTCCATTTACCCATTTTGAGCAGAAGATTAGCCGCCTTGAGTTTGTTTCCAGAAAGTTGCCATGCTTTTATCGCTTCATCCCATTTACTTTCACCTTGTTGCTCACAAGTATAAGCCACTTTATCCCACTGAGATATTTTACGCCAACATTCTTCAGCTAATGACCAGTATAAACCTTGTTCATAACATAATCCCGCTTTCATGATTTTATCTTTATCTTCACTCTCTAACCAACATTGTGCCGCTTTTTCCCACTCTTTCAATTGTTGATAAGCGATCGCTACCATATCATACTGTTGTAAATTTTGCCAACAATCTGCATTTTTTTGCCATAATTTCGCCTTTTGATAGCAAGTAGCCGCTTTTTCCCATTCAGAAATTAATTCCCACACTTCTCCAGCAGATTCCCACTTCTGTTGTTTCTCAACCATCATCGCAACTTTATCCCACGCCTCTAACTTACGCCAACATTCTTCAGCTTGAGAAAAGAATTGGATAGTTTGATAGACTTCTCCTGCTTTTTCCCATTCTTTTGCCAAGGTATAAGCCTCCCCCGCCTTATCTAGTTGGTTTTGTTTTTCACACATTAAAGCAACCATTAACCAGTTTTCCAATTGTCGCCAGAGGTTTTCAGCTAAATCCCAAAACTCCCCTTGTTGATAACAAACAGCCGCATTCTCTAAATGAGAAATTTGCAACCAAGCAGACGCAGCCTTCTCCCATTGTTGTTGTCTTTGCCAAATATCCGCAGCAAACTCCCATTTATCTTGTTTTTCACAGGCAATCGCCGCTTTTTGCCAATCACCGATAACTAGCCAACAAGACTCAGCTTTACTCCAGTTTTCTAACATCTCATAACATCTTCCAGCATTTTCCATGTCATCTATGGCTAACCAAGCCTGGGCAGATTTTTCCCATTCCTCTTGTTTCTCACAGGTTAAAGCAACTTTTTGCCAATTTTGCAGTTGACGATAACAAGTCTCTGCGTTTTGCCAATCTTTATCTTTTTCATAGCAAATACCAGCTTTTTCTATTTCTCCTATTGTTAGCCATGCTTGTGAAGCGAATTGCCATTTTTGTTGAGTCTCACAGATTAAGGCGACTTTTTGCCAATTTTGCAGTTGACGATAACAAGTCTCTGCGTTTTGCCAATCTTTATCTTTTTCATAGCAAATACCAGCTTTTTCTATTTCTCCTATTTTTAACCATGCTTGTGAAGCGAATTGCCATTTTTGTTGAGTCTCACAGATTAAGGCAACTTTTTGCCAATTTTGCAGTTGACGATAACAAGTTTCTGCATTTTGCCAGTCTTCACTTTTTTCGTAACAAATACCAGCTTTTTCTACTTCTTCTATTTTTAACCATGCAGATGCAGCTTTATCCCATTGTTGTTGATTTTCCCATAATTGGGAAGCCATTTCCCATTTACCTTGTTTTTGATAAACCTCACCTAATTTTGTCCAATTTTCTATTTTTTGCCAACATTCTTCTGCTTTTGCCCATAATTCTTCATTTTCGTAGCAAATTGCAGCATAATCCCATCGTTGAATTTTTTCCCATAGAGTTGCAGACTTTTCCCAGTTTCCTAAATTTTGCCAAATTTTTGCAGAATCTTCCCATTTTTCTTGTCTCTCACACATCAAGGCAACTCTTTCCCAATCTTCCAATTGACGATAACAATTTTCTGCTTCTTGCCATGCTTCTATTTTTTCATAACAAAAAGCAGATTTTTCTTGGGGGTTAACTTTTTGCCAATTTTGTGCCGCTTCTAACCATTTTTCTTGTCTTTCACACATCAACGCCACATTTACCCATTGTTGTAAATCTCGCCAACAATCTTCTGCTTTTTCCCAGTTTCTTGCCAATTCGTAATCGAGAGAAGCCTTCGATAAGTCTCCTAGACGAAACCAGATGTCTGCTGATTCTTGCCATTTGGATTGTTTTCGACAAAGGATAGCTACTTTTTGCCAATCTTGAAGATGACGAAAACAAACTTCTGCTTCTTCCCATGCGTCTATTTTTTCATAACACCATCCAGCTTGAGAAAATTGCCGTAATTTTTCCCATGCCTTTCCAGCTTGAGAAAACTGTTTTAATTCCTGCCATAATTTAGCTGAAGATTCATAATCTCCTTTTTCAAAACAAGATAACGCCACCATATCCCAATTTTCCAATTCCCGCCAAAGATTTTCTGCTAACTGCCATAATTCTCCTTGACAATAACATTTAGCGGCAGACTCTTTCTTGTCTATCTTCAACCATGCCCAAGCGGCTTTTTCCCATTGTTTTTGTTGTTGATAGGTAATAGCCAGTTTTTCCCAGTTTTCTAATTTTAACCAACAAGACTCTGTTTTTAACCAAATTTGACCTTTTTCATAGCATAATCCAGCTTTTTTGGTTTCTTTTGCCATTTCCCAAGCAAAACCGGCTTTTTCCCATTGTTTCAATTTTTGCCAAATTTCTGCCGCTTCTTGCCATTTATGTTGAGATTCACAACAGGAAGCTACATTCGGTAAATAATTTAGTTTACGCCAACAGGCTTCTGCTTTTTGCCAACACATCCCCCGTTGATAACATTGGGCAGCTTGGGAAAGTTGAGAGATTTTGAGATAACATTGGGCGGCTTTTTGCCATTGTTGTAATTTTTGCCAAATTTTGGCAGACTCTTGCCATTTTTCCTGTGCTTGACAACACAAGGCAATTTTTTCCCATTGGTTTAATTTTCGCCAACAATTTTCTGCTTTTTCCCACTGAGATATTTTTTCATAACAAATACCGGCTTTTTCCCATTTATCAATTTTTTCCCATTCTTTAGCGGCTTTTTCCCATTGGTTTTCTTCTTCTCTAATTAAAGCGGTTTTTTCCCATGCTTTTAGTTTTTCCCACATCAAGGCACAACGGGATAAGTCTCCTTTTTGACGATAAATTTTCTCGGCTTTAGAATAACATTTTTGGGCTTCTAAGGAATTATTTTGTTTTTGATATTCATCTCCTGCTTTTTCCCATTCTTGGTTGAGTTTTAGACATTGTAAATAGTTATCATTATCTTCTGCCTGTTGATAACAAATACCCGCTAAATAATAAGAGTTATTTTGTTGAAAATATCTACCTTTTTCTTGCCATTGTAAAGGAGTTAAGTTTCCCCATTTTTTTAACCATAAGTTATTATCTATCTCTTGCCAACAGTTAATGGCTTTTTCCCAATTTTCTAATATATTCCATAAATCTCCTGCTTTTCCCCAGTCACCATCACTTTGTGCAATGTAAGGTTGAATTAATTTAGCTTGTTTATAGTTTTTCGTTTGCCAATAACATTCATAAGCCTGTTTCCATGCTCCATTATTATGATAGGATTGTACGATAGGGATTATATTATCAATAGGAGAAAAGGAGAAAAAGTTTTCTAAATCTTCAAAAGTACCTTTACCTAAATAATCTCTCAAAAAGGGGTATGTTTGTTCAAGGTTAAAAGTGGTTTCATAACAATAAATTTTGTTTTTCACACTACCAAGACAAACATATAAATATTTTCTCAATAGATTATGGGCAATATCTTGATATTTTATATGATAAAAATAGCTGAAAAAATTCCAAAGGATGATTTCATTAAATTTTAAACCTTCTATTTCTTGAAGAGTAAGAATGCGACTATTGATGATTTCTTGATTATTTTGAAAATGATTTAATAATTTTTCTTTTTCTTGACTGTTGGTAACAACTATACATTTATCCATCCCAAAGTTTTTACTAATACTTAAAATTTTTGATTCGGGAGTATTAATCCACAAACAGTTACTATTTTGTTGAAGAAAATGGTTTGTTTTTACTATTTCCTGATTATCTTGTTTTTTCCACAAATCATTATTTAAAACTCCTCGATTAAAGTTAGCTAAATTTTCGTTACAAATGAGATTTGTAATTAGTTTTCCTTGATTAATTTTTCCTTCATTATTAGGGTAAACTAATTGATTAATTTTTCTTTTCCAATCTTCGATACTATAACTAATGTTAACTTGATCATAAAGTGATAGAGTTCGATCGAAAGTAAAACAACAGTTATTATTTAAGTTAGTTTTTTGATCTTTTTTTAGAAAACGAATTAATAATTTTAGGGATAAATCATTAAATTTATGGATATTATCACAGTAAAGCTGTTCAGAAAATCCATTAAATTGAGGAGAAAGATTTGATAAAATAGACGTAACTAAATCAGTATCATCCCAATAATTATTATCAACTAACCATTGTTGATATTTTAAAGCTAATTGATAAATTTTTGATGATTTAATATCATGAGGTAAAAAACTATATTTTTGAATTTGCTTTTCATAATTTTCTAAAGATATTAAATGATTATCTTCTTGAGGATAATTATCATTACCTTTAATTAAATAATAAATTTCTTGCCATAAATACCATGACTCAACATCTTCTATATTATACTTTGCTAAAAATTTTTCTTTAAATTTATGATAGTTAACTTCTTTACTTCTAATAAATTTATTGGTGTTTAATAAATTATTCTTTCTACTAAATTGAATACAGAAATGGATGAAATCATCAATAATTAAATTATCTTTTACTTCTCCTTTTAATAAAGATTGAGATAAAAATTTTGTTTGATATTTATTACTTAAATTATCAGTAAGATAAAGAATTTTTTGTTGAGGATTTTTAACACTTTCTTGAATAGCCTTAATTAAAGATACTGTTGTTTTTCCACTATTATGTATTCCATCTATTAATAATGGTAAAGGTTGATGAATATTATTAATTTCTTCTACAGACAATAAAATTTTGGGGTAATTCTCATGAATATGACTAAAACTATCTAAAGAATAATATAAAAATTCATCTAGTTGATTAACTAAATCTTCTTCACTTATTTTTAGGTTTTCTTTGGTTTTAAAACAATTAATTACTTCATTATTTATAAATTCATTCTCTGATTTAATATTTATGTCAATATCAATAATCTTAATAGATAGATTATCTTTAAAAACGATAACTTTTTTAAGTTTACTTTTATCAAAAATATTTAAAATTTTAATAATATTTTGTTGATTATGAAGATAATAAGTTGCTAATATTTCTAATTTATAGCCAAAATTAATTCTATAAATTACTTTTTCATTTACTCTTTTTTCTATATCTGATAGTAAAGAATTATGATTAACAATACTCTCAAGATTTGATAAAAATATTGTTTGGTTATTTTGACTAAGTAAATTAATTTTTTTGCGTAAATTACTGCTGATACTAAGACAATATTTATGATTCATAAGTGTGTATGCAAGTTAAATGTAGTATATAAAAATAAATAGTAATGTTCTATTTGAAAATATCCTAATATGAATTGTAAGAATTAAATTATACAAAAATTCTAAATCATTTCTAAATCATTTATGAGAAGTTTAGATACTTTTAATTAAAGCGATTAGCTTTGATCTGTTAGCTTTTAGCATTTTTTCGGTTAAAGAATAAGTAATTAATTACTAATGTTGGCCTCGCCAGAAATTTAACTTCACAATAGCTGATAACTAATTGCTAATTGCTGAGTGCTAATTAAATATAATTATTTCTTACGACTTATATAGGATTGCTATACTTCTTTAATAATAAAGAAATCAAATAAAAATTTATCAGAAGAAGAAAATTTTAAGAATAAATATATCATATTAAACTCTCATAATCTTTTTTTTAAATAAGAAAATTCTATTCCAAATCAATTACTTAAGTAAAGTTATCTTCATTTAGTTTTATAATTTTATTATTGCGTATCAATTATTAATTATTTTTTTAAGTTTCTTCTTGTTTATGAATATTTTAGGACTGTTATGGTAAGTTTAAATCATTTCTGTCGATAATTTTACAACCAATCATTTTAGAGAAGTGTTAGATTTTTAACGAAACTATATATCTAGTTTTATTATTTTTCAAATTAATTATTCATTTTATTATTTGTTGAAATAGTACGTTGATAGAGAATTTTATTCTAAAAACAAATATACTCAGAATTTTCGATCAACCAGTAGTATTTCGGATACAAGTAAATAATATATTGATAAAACTTCTTAGAAAAAGATAAAAAGATTAATTAACAAATAGATGATTGATGAGATAATTATTGACAAAGAAACAATTTTGCTATTAGTTGTTATGACAAAGTCTTTTTTATCTATTGTGTTAATTTTTCTTACTTTAACTCTTTCAAGTTGTATATCTTCTCTAAATGGTTTACAAAGTTATGTTGACATCAGTGATGGTTATCAATTTCTTTATCCCAACGGCTGGATAAAAGTAGAAGTAAAAAAGGAAGAAGTCGATGTGATATTTACTGATTTTATAGAGAAAGGAGAGAATCTTAGTGTAATTATAAGTAAAGTAGATCCTCAAAAAAGTTTAGCAGATTTAGGTACACCCACAGAAGTGGGTTATGGATTTATGCAGATGGTTAATGAAGATTCTAACAATGAAAGAGAAGCAGAGTTAATTTTTGCCGAGAAAAGAGAACAAAATTTGCAAAACTATTATCTATTAGAGTATCAAGTAAAATTAGTCTCTAATCAGTATCGTCACACGAAATGGCAAATTATACACTTTTAATATATCTACCACAGAATCTCGTTGGCAAAGTGTTCAAAATTTATTTAAAACTGTAGCTAAATCCTTTACTCTTTCCTCTAATTAATAAATAAAAAAAATGACAGCATATAACATCTTAAAAATAAGTTTCCAAAAATTATTTCAGATAAAAATTTAATAAAATTTATCGACAAATACCTAACAAAATTTTCATTTCTTATAAATAGATAAATTAAAGTTATAAAATGGTAATTAGTGATATTAAATATCTAAAATTAGTGTAATTTTTTCTTAAAATAAACCTTGATAAATAGAGTTTTTTCTCTTTCTAATCAATAGTATTTATTAATGTATTAAAAAGTATTTGCTTATAAAATCTGTATTTTCTTTTAAGCTAAAAACTTTTAAAATTTTGCTTTATGGTAGCTATTCGATCGATTTTGTTTAGGTTACAACTTGTGCGATAATACTAAAGTACTGTGAGGAAATATCCCTTTTCATCCTTAAGTGAATATACTGTTCTTAAAACTTAACATAAGTTAATTATTAATATTTTTACTTAAAAAAAGTTTTTTTGTTATGATAAAATAAATCTAAATACTATAATAAATAAAATCTAAATTTAACTGATAGTGACGAAAAATATACTGTTTGCTGTCAAATAAAATATCTTATAAATTAATATACTTAAACTTTATACAAACTTTATAAAGATAATATAAATATCCGTAAAAACACTGAAAATATTTGATTTTAAATTATGGACACTCAATCTAGCCAATATACTCTTTCCCCCATTTTCAACAATGAAGCTATTTCTTCGGACTCAGCAGAATTCTTAACTCCTATTCAGTCCCTAATTCAAGATCAACTTTTAAATTGGTTTAGCAAAGAAGATTACTTAATCTCACTAGCAATTCCTTTCAGTGCTAATCTCTCTACAACAACATGGACAGAAAATGCTCAAACACTTCAGCAATCTATCCTCAATGGTAGTTATAATATTCGTCTTGAAATTCGTAGCAGTAGTGAATTAGAAGGAGCATTGGGGGCTTATAGTGCTACGGGTACCACAGGACAGCGTACTATTTACTTAAACAACGATTGGCTACAAACAGCATCAATTGAAGAAATCCAAGCCGTTTTATTAGAAGAATTAGGTCACGATTTTGATAACTTTATCAATAATGGTGCTGATTCCCAAGGGGATGAAGGAGAAATTTTCGGCAATCTGGTTTTAAATACGGACGCAAATACATCAGGCTTATTACAACAAAATGATCACAACATAGTGACTATTGATGGTCAACAGGTGGCGATCGAAGCAGCATTTCCCACCAATATTGGTGTTGCCCAAACCTTCATCATGCCTTTCAAGGAATCGGATGTTCGCACATCCCTATATGCCATTAATACGGCGGTGGGAACAACTCTGAAAACCATTATTTCCACAGCCATTACCAGTAACGGCACCATCATTGTTTATGACCATTGGGAAGATGGTTATGAGGCAGACATCAACAATCCAATCCAAAGTACAACTCAGGTTTGGGGAGATGGTGATTCCAGCAACGGTCAAGCTCCAGGGGCCGCCGATGATATTCTGCGGGCAGGGCAGGTAATTGTTTTAAACAATGATGTTGTTCTTTCTAGTGTCGGTAGTCTAACGGCCAATGCAGGGAAACCCTACTGGGATGGACGAGACAAAATTGGAGCAACCAAGGCTCTAACCGTAACCAAAGCAGGCTGGGCTCTTAGCCCCGGTACCGTACTGGCGGGGGCTGTCAACGTTTTTGATATAGAAAATTCGGGGAGTACCTACACAATTCCTATTGGTCAGAATACCATAACCAATATTGCGAATCCAAACGATACAGCAAATCGCTTATTTGAATATACGTCTCTTCATATTGTGGCTAGTGCTAACAATACCCGGGTCAAAATAGATAAAGACGGTAATGGCACTGTTGACCTAACCGTAACCCTCAATCAGGGAGACACCTATCTAGTCAGTGGTGGCGTATTGCAAGGGGCAACCGTGACGGCGGAGGATGCTCTAGGAACCACTACTAAAAAGCCAATTATGGTTTATTCCATTGCAGGGGATGTGGGGTCTGCCTACGAAAACCGTTGGTTGGCCATCTCGCCCAAGGAACAGTGGAGTAATAGCTATTTTGCACCAGTTAGTACAACTCTGGCTGCTGACCCAACCCACGTCTTTTTATATAATCCTAGTACCACGAGTTCCATTCGGGTTTATTACGATACTCAAACCACTATAGGCAGTTTCATTGATATTGCGGCTAATAGCACGAACTATGTGCCAATGGGTAGTTCGGCGGCTCATTTCTATACCAAACCTGCGACGGTGGGCGCCCAAGCTCCGGTCTTTTTTGCCGTTAGCACCATTGACTCCGATGGAACCAACAATGCAACCCGTGACTGGAGTTATAACCTCATTCCCGAGACCTACCTAACCACTCGTTTTGCTGTTGCTTGGGCTCCAGGTAATAGCAATGCTGATCCACTAACAGCTATTAATGGTAGTCCTGTTTGGGTAACGGCTCCCAGCGCAACGACCCTTTATATTGATCTTGACGGCAATGGATGGCTCAATTCTTCGTCAGTTGATGGTACTGGTCTTAATCCTGATTACACCAAGAGCAATAGCCGTAACCTTATTGTCCCCATTTCAAAATTACAGTCCTATCGCATTTTCGACACTTTAGACAACAATCAGAGTGGCATCAATGTTTTTACTCTTGACGGGACGTTAATTACGGCGGCCTGGGGGGAAGACCCAAGTATTGCAGGGCCTGGCAACCCATTTCTGGATATGGGAACGACGGTTATTCCTTATCCTGATTATGTTCTTAATAAAACTTCTCAGGAAGCCGCCAAAGTCCTAGCTCCCATAAATAATGAAGACGGATTGGTTCAATTAAACGAGCAAATCCAATACACGATTACAGTAACAAACCGAGCGGTAATTGAGTTATTAAACACCAATATTACGGATGAGTTTACGCCGTCGGATAGTGCCGTCTATGTTCCGAATAGTGCCACATTAACCATTTACCGCCCAGATGGTTCTATCTATTTACAAAAAGCTGATCTAGACAATGAGACGGGGGGATTATTTCCCTTTGGTGATTGGAAAGACGTAGGGGGTAATATCGGGAACCAAGACGGGATTTTGGACGGCTACACTTTAGTGGATTCTGACCCCAATACCCCTGGGGTTCAGGGTTTGCCGAGGGGCTACCAAGCAGTTTATACCTATCGGGCAACGGTTCGCAATGATGTCAACAAAGCCTTAGCGGATGCAGATTTGACGGTTACGAACTCTGTCACCCTAAAAGGCGATCAGACTGATCCCAAGAAAAAAGATGAAGAAACAGTAATCTCTGTCCCGAATGTGGACGGTCTAGTGGAATTTACCAGCACTTCAAATGGCACTGCAACCACAGGCTATCAGGAGGGGGGTACAATTTTCATTCGGGTTACGGACAATGATATTAATACCTACCGTGATTTAAAAACGGGTAGTGATACTACCCCCGATGTTGCCGATATGTTCACGGTTATCGTTACTAATACTACAACGGGCGAACAGGAAACCGTTACCCTCACGGAAACAGGGGTTGGCACAGGAGTTTTTGTTGGTCAAGTAGCTACATCCATTAATAGTTCTGATAATGGTAATAATACCAATACCCTCTATATGGTAGGAGGTGATGGGCTAAAGGTTGAGTATATTGATCCAATCTTTGGTGGGGTATTTGATAATCCTCTTTCCCCAGGTATTCCCAATGGGGATGACAATGACATCACTACAGGTAATGCTAATACTGCCAATGCAACGGTTTCGGTACCAACCCAGAATAAGGTTCTGTATTTATCTGATGATGGCAACAGTGGAGATACAACAGGGGATTTAGATCGGATCAGCCCAGTCCAAGTGACTCCTCAAGATACCAACACTCAAACCACAACGTCTATTACTCCTTCTGTGCCTGGAACTGGTGGGGGAGTAGGTACTTACCTCGATAATTTCTCCACAGCAGCCTATAACAATTCCAATGGAACAGAAACTTGGTCAACTTCTTGGACAGAGTCTGGCACCAACTCCGACACAAATGCAACATCAGGTATTATTCAGATCAATACGTCAGCACCTGCAGGATTGGTTTTTGAGCGAATAGGATCTACTAACCCTCTGAATGCTGATGTTCAACGCTCCTTAAACTTGAGTGCGGCTGATACATCACAAGCTATTACTTTGAGTTTCACAGTTACGTCTGTTGATAGTTTAGATGGTACAGGAGAGAATGTTACCTTAAAAATCTCAACAAACGGAGGTTCTAGTTTTAATGCTATCACTGGAGGAACTTTTACAAAAACCTCGGGCAGTGGCACAACAATCACTCACGCTAATGGTGTATTTACTGGGGACGCTGATGGTGCGGGAACTTATACAGTTGACATCAAAAACCTAATTGCTAGTGCAACTGATAAAAACAACATTATTATTCAGTTTGATGGTACAAACCTAAGCCGAACAAATGCTAACGACCCCCTTTTCGCAGTTGATACTTTCCAAGTTTCTTTTACTAAAACGGGAACCCCCGCAACCCCCGCTGTACCTGCTACCTTCACCCAAGCCATCCCCATGGCGACGGATTTTGTCCTGCCTGCAGGAACAAATACCAGCGTCACTACTTATATCACCCACACCAGTGGAGTTTTTGTCAACGGTTCCTACAACATCACTGCGAACCTCAAGGAAAGTGGCACCTCTTGGGGAACAAATACCACCGCCACCTATACAGCGATTAATGCAACAACTGGTACATTAACTTGGAGTATTTCTTCGGGTAGTGGTGTAACCCTTGATAAAGGCAATACAGTCAGCTTGGAGATTACCAGTACCTCTGGTGTTCCTAGCTTCCAGATTGATTACGATTCCAACACTAAACCCTCGCAAATTAACTTCCCCACCAGCACTGTTATCAAAATCGTTGATGTAGATGGTATTGACCTCAACAGTGATGGCGACATTACCGATGCCAGTGAAGGCGATAACGGCAATGGTACGCAACTAATCGGCTTCTTTGATAGTGGCTTTACCAATGATCTTAATAACAATAACAACGGCAACCTAATCACCGTAGCCAATGCAGGGCAAACCGTTTATGTGCGGATTAAAGTAAAAGATCCCTTCGGCGATTACGACATCACCAAGCTCGATCTGACCATTGATGCCCCTGGTGGTACTTTTGGGGATATTGGGGTCGGCACTCCTCTCACCCTAACCAATACCTATGTTGTTGACACCAACGACAACACTCCCGCAGGCCCGACCGATCCCTATAAAATCTATGAGTATGTTTGGAATACCGTTTTAAATACGGGCAACTATACCATTAACGTCAAAGCCCATGAAGGTTACGAGGGGACAGTATTTGATACTGCTTCTACCACTTTCCGTGTGGACGCCACAGACACAGGAACTCCTTCTGTTACTCAATTTATTACAGCCCTCAATGGTGCAGATGCGGGTTTAACCTATGCGGTTAATGCTAATGCCTTTTTGCGAATCACTGACTTAGATGAAAATACCAATGGTGGTAGCCAACAAACAATTACAGCAGTTGTTAACGGTATTACCTTTACTCTGACAGAAACGGGGAACAACACAGGAGTTTTTGAAGTCCAACTGTCCCCTAATTTTAGCAATTTAACGGCTGGAACGGTACTGTCAGCTAACTATGTTGACAGCAATGATCCAACGGATGTCAGTAGCGATACCATCTATGTTCCTTCGCCTAATCTGCCCCCATCCCTCGATCTCGACACCACCAGCACCAGTACCGTTAACAATACGGCGGTCTTCAATGAGGGTGATTCGGCGGTTTCCTTCGTCAAAGATGCAACCACAACCCTAAAACCTGTTGCAGATGATGCCAATACCATTGCTAGTCTCACGATCAGCATCCCTACCACCCAAATTACGACTAATGGTAACGGAGCTTCGGAACAACTGGTCATTACTGGTGCGACTCAAGGAGGAACGATCGCCCTTAACTTTACCAATACCACTAGCCAATCCCTCACTAGCGTTATCCTGGGCGGGGTTACTTATACCGTAAGTAGTATCGTCACGGGGGGCAACCAAGTCCTAACCTTCTCGGTTCCAGGTGGTTCTAGCACCAGTATTGCCAATGCCGAAGCTCTACTCGAAGCCCTCAAGTATCAAAATATTAGTCCTAACCCTACTGGCGTTGATCCAAATAACCGCGATCGAGTCTTTACCCTAGTTGTTAATGATGGAGCGTTCAACAGTAATCAAGCAACCTTTAGCGTTGATGTAAATGCCATTGACTTCCCTCCTGTCATTGACTTAGACAACACCGTTGCGACGGGAACGGGAACCCTAGATAACTCAGCTACTTTTACCGAAAATGGTTCTGCGGTTTACTTTGCCAAAGATGCAAACGTTTCTGGCTCTAACAACAGTGGCACAAACCTCAGTGATGTTGATAGCGATAACCTGACTAAGCTCACGATCAGTATTGACAACACCACTTTACAAACGGGCGATCAAGTCAGGATCGGTACGACAGACATTAATTCCATTGGAAGTGGCACTGTAACGATCGGACTAAAAACCTTTGCCTATACCGTTGCTGATGTTGGTAATACTCGTACTTATACCTTTAGCAATACTGGCACAAAAGCAGAGTATGAAGCCCTACTCGATCAACTGAATTTTAACAGCACTTCAGAGAATCCCAGTGGTTCCCGTGGTTTTGCGGTGACAGTAACAGATGATAGTACAACGGCTCAGACCTCAAACCCTGCTAATTTTACGGTAAATATAGTTCCCGTAAATGACCCACCAACATTAGATTTAGACCCTTCTACCGCCTTAAGTGGAACCTTCCCGAACTATGGGACAACAGACGATAACAGTGTAGTCTTTACCGAAAATGGAGCAGCAGTTGCCTTTACTGCCAGTGGAATATCTATTGCCGATGTAGATGGAGATGCCATTGCGTCTTTGACCATCAGTTTCACCACCAGCCAAATTAGCGATGGGACGAGTGAAAAACTCCAGATAGCAGGAGGTTTAATCACAGGGGGAAATGTAGATAGCCTTGACCTGAACTTCAGTGGAGTAGGAACAGCGAATGTCTCCGTTGGTGGAGTAGATTATCTCGTCACCCAATCCGTAGGGAGTGGAACCTCAACCCTAGTCTTTACAAAAGTCGGAGGAGGAATAGTAACGAAGGCAGAAGCAGAAATCCTTTTAGATGCTCTCCGTTACAACAACACGAGTGAAAATCCGACGGATGCCAACCGTGTCTTTAACCTACAGGTCAATGATGGAGTCTTAAACAGTAATACGGCAACTTTCACTGTTGACGTTAATCCAGTCAATGACCCACCAACATTAGATTTAGACCCTTCTACCGCCTTAAGTGGAACCTTCCCGAACTATGGGACAACAGACGATAACAGTGTAGTCTTTACCGAAAATGGAGCAGCAGTTGCCTTTACTGCCAGTGGAATATCTATTGCCGATGTAGATGGAGATGCCATTGCGTCTTTGACCATTAGTTTCACCACCAGCCAAATTAGCGATGGGACGAGTGAAAAACTCCAGATAGCAGGAGGTTTAATCACAGGGGGAAATGTAGATAGCCTTGACCTGAACTTCAGTGGAGTAGGAACAGCGAATGTCTCCGTTGGTGGAGTAGATTATCTCGTCACCCAATCCGTAGGGAGTGGAACCTCAACCCTAGTCTTTACAAAAGTCGGAGGAGGAATAGTAACGAAGGCAGAAGCAGAAATCCTTTTAGATGCTCTCCGTTACAACAACACGAGTGAAAATCCGACGGATGCCAACCGTGTCTTTAACCTACAGGTCAATGATGGAGTCTTAAACAGTAATACGGCAACTTTCACTGTTGACGTTAATCCAGTCAATGACCCACCAACATTAGATTTAGACCCTTCTACCGCCTTAAGTGGAACCTTCCCGAACTATGGGACAACAGACGATAACAGTGTAGTCTTTACCGAAAATGGAGTAGCAGTTGCCTTTACTGCCAGTGGAATATCTATTGCCGATGTAGATGGAGATGCCATTGCGTCTTTGACCATTAGTTTCACCACCAGCCAAATTAGCGATGGGACGAGTGAAAAACTCCAGATAGCAGGAGGTTTAATCACAGGGGGAAATGTAGATAGCCTTGACCTAAACTTCAGTGGAGTAGGAACAGCGAATGTCTCCGTTGGTGGAGTAGATTATCTCGTCACCCAATCCGTAGGGAGTGGAACCTCAACCCTAGTCTTTACAAAAGTCGGAGGAGGAATAGTAACGAAGGCAGAAGCAGAAATCCTTTTAGATGCTCTCCGTTACAACAACACGAGTGAAAATCCGACGGATGCCAACCGTGTCTTTAACCTACAGGTCAATGATGGAGTCTTAAACAGTAATACGGCAACTTTCACTGTTGACGTTAATCCAGTCAATGACCCACCAACATTAGATTTAGACCCTTCTACCGCCTTAAGTGGAACCTTCCCGAACTATGGGACAACAGACGATAACAGTGTAGTCTTTACCGAAAATGGAGCAGCAGTTGCCTTTACTGCCAGTGGAATATCTATTGCCGATGTAGATGGAGATGCCATTGCGTCTTTGACCATTAGTTTCACCACCAGCCAAATTAGCGATGGGACGAGTGAAAAACTCCAGATAGCAGGAGGTTTAATCACAGGGGGAAATGTAGATAGCCTTGACCTAAACTTCAGTGGAGTAGGAACAGCGAATGTCTCCGTTGGTGGAGTAGATTATCTCGTCACCCAATCCGTAGGGAGTGGAACCTCAACCCTAGTCTTTACAAAAGTCGGAGGAGGAATAGTAACGAAGGCAGAAGCAGAAATCCTTTTAGATGCTCTCCGTTACAACAACACGAGTGAAAATCCGACGGATGCCAACCGTGTCTTTAACCTACAGGTCAATGATGGAGTCTTAAACAGTAATACGGCAACTTTCACTGTTGACGTTAATCCAGTCAATGACCCACCAACATTAGATTTAGACCCTTCTACCGCCTTAAGTGGAACCTTCCCGAACTATGGGACAACAGACGATAACAGTGTAGTCTTTACCGAAAATGGAGCAGCAGTTGCCTTTACTGCCAGTGGAATATCTATTGCCGATGTAGATGGAGATGCCATTGCGTCTTTGACCATCAGTTTCACCACCAGCCAAATTAGCGATGGGACGAGTGAAAAACTCCAGATAGCAGGAGGTTTAATCACAGGGGGAAATGTAGATAGCCTTGACCTAAACTTCAGTGGAGTAGGAACAGCGAATGTCTCCGTTGGTGGAGTAGATTATCTCGTCACCCAATCCGTAGGGAGTGGAACCTCAACCCTAGTCTTTACAAAAGTCGGAGGAGGAATAGTAACGAAGGCAGAAGCAGAAATCCTTTTAGATGCTCTCCGTTACAACAACACGAGTGAAAATCCGACGGATGCCAACCGTGTCTTTAACCTACAGGTCAATGATGGAGTCTTAAACAGTAATACGGCAACTTTCACTGTTGACGTTAATCCAGTCAATGACCCACCAACATTAGATTTAGACCCTTCTACCGCCTTAAGTGGAACCTTCCCGAACTATGGGACAACAGACGATAACAGTGTAGTCTTTACCGAAAATGGAGCAGCAGTTGCCTTTACTGCCAGTGGAATATCTATTGCCGATGTAGATGGAGATGCCATTGCGTCTTTGACCATTAGTTTCACCACCAGCCAAATTAGCGATGGGACGAGTGAAAAACTCCAGATAGCAGGAGGTTTAATCACAGGGGGAAATGTAGATAGCCTTGACCTGAACTTCAGTGGAGTAGGAACAGCGAATGTCTCCGTTGGTGGAGTAGATTATCTCGTCACCCAATCCGTAGGGAGTGGAACCTCAACCCTAGTCTTTACAAAAGTCGGAGGAGGAATAGTAACGAAGGCAGAAGCAGAAATCCTTTTAGATGCTCTCCGTTACAACAACACGAGTGAAAATCCGACGGATGCCAACCGTGTCTTTAACCTACAGGTCAATGATGGAGTCTTAAACAGTAATACGGCAACTTTCACTGTAGATGTTAATCCTGTAAATGATGCCCCTGTAAATACATTACCTCCTACTTATAGCACTAATCAAAATACCAATTTAACTTTAACTAGTTTATCTGTAGCGGATATTGATGCTAATTCGGGAACTATCTCGGTTCAATTATCTGTTACTTCTGGAAGTCTAAGTGCTGTGAGTGCTAATGGTGTAACGGTTAGTGGTTCTGGTGGCAGTTCGATCGCTTTATCGGGAACTTTAAGTGACATCAATCAATTTTTAACTAATAATTCTCCTGTTTTCACCCCTTTAACGGGTAGTACGGGAAATGTTACTTTAACGATGTTGACTAATGATAATGGTAACACAGGCTCTGGAGGTTCTCTGACCGATACGGATAACTCTGTTATTACTATTATTCCCACTAATGTTAATCCGATCGCAAATCCTGACACGAATAATGTTAATGAAGATGGGGTGTTAACGGTTAATTCGGCAAATGGACTTTTGTCTAATGATACTGACACTGATGTGGGCAATGTCTTATCTGTCACCACATTTATCGTAGCGGGAGATTCTACCGTTTATCAAGCTGATAATACAGGATTTGGTAATACAGTTACTCTGACAAAGATTGTTGGTACAACCACTGTTAATATCGGTCAATTAATTATCAACACTAATGGTAGTTATACCTTTACTCCTTCTTCTAATTTTAACAGTACTACATCTTTACCTACTGTAACTTATAATATTAGTGATGGTAATGGTGGAACGGCTACATCAACCTTAATTTTAAATGTTAATGCTGTTAATGATGCTCCGATCGCCCTTGGAAATCCGACCATAGCGCCTGTTTTACAAACTAATACTAATCCTGTAGGGGCGATGATTGGTACTCTGTCAGATCCTAGCTACAATGACTCGGCAGATCAAGTATTGGGGGGTAGTTCTTCGACTCCGTTGGCGGGGATTGCTATTGTTGGTAATACGGCAAATTCGGCTGATGGTGTATGGCAATATGCGATCGCAAGTACTAGCACTGTTTGGTATAATATTCCAACCAGTTTAAGTAATACTTCTGCTTTAGTATTAAGTCGTAATTCCAAAATTCGTTTTAAACCTAATACTGATTTTATGGGTAGTCCAGCACCTTTAGAAGTTCATCTGGCAGACACTTCTCAATCTATTCCTCTTAGTGCCAATGCTAGTGATCTCAAAAATATTGGTACTGTAGGTGGTAGTAGTATTTGGTCTGTTGACACGATCGAAATTTCAACGATGGTGATGGAAGTTAACACTGCTCCAGTTATTAATAATTTAGAAGGTGATACCGTTAGCATTTTACCTGGTCCTGGTGGTACAACTATCATAGATCAAGGTGCAAATGGCTCTATGTTCGATCGTCAAGGCTTGAAATCTGGGGGAATTTTTACCGTTTCTCTGGGAGGAATAGGAGTCGGTGTCGGTGATACTCTGTCCTTTGCATCAGGTGTTGATGTGTCAAGTAGTACTATTTCCATTGGTGGAGTAAATATAGGATCGATCGATCCTGTCAATAATGGACAAGATGGAAAACCTTTAGTGATTACCCTTACCAAAGATCTTGATGACACGGAAGCAGATACTCTCATTAAGAATGTCAATTTTACAGCTAATAGTAATCCGGGACTCCGTAGTATTTCCTTTAACGTGACTGACGGAGATACCCTTGATTCCCCTAATCTTAGTTCTAACACTGCGATCGCTTTTGTTCATGTAGGGAATACTGTAAGTTATGATTACACCATAGAAGGCGATATAAATGGTCAAGTACGCAGTGATATTCTCAAAGGTACAAATCCGGGGCAGGTAATTAATGGGTCAACTGTTAACGGAAATGACATTATTTATGGTAAAGGTGCTAATGATATTCTGTACGGCTATAAAGGAAACGATTTGATGGGTGGTGGTGATAATAATGATACCGTTGATGCTAGTGATGGCAATGATGTATTACTTGGTAGTAATGGTGATGATTTGTTAAATGGTGGCAATGATAATGATCTATTATTCGGTGGAGATGGCTCTGATAAACTAAATGGAGGAGCTGGAAATGATTACATGAGCGGTGGTTTAGGACGAGATACCCTCACTGGTGGTACAGGTGCCGATCAATCTGATTATCGTAATTATCAAGATTCTTTATTAGGGCCTAGTACATCCCAACCGATGTATGATGTTATACCTGACTTTAATGTTACTCAAGGAGATAAAATTCTTACAACTAACATAATTGGTAGTCTCATCAAATTTAATCAATATACACAATTAGTTATGAGTGGGACAACTTTGACTGCTTCTGGTATTACTAATGCTTTAAATGGTACAGCTTTTGCTCAAGATACCGCCGCATTATTAAGATTAGGTACTACTACAAAATACTTCTTAGCGATCGATAATGGTGGAAGCGGATTTGATCCAGCAAAAGATAGTATTATTGAAATAGCTACCAGTGGAAGCACGATCGCTGTTACTAATATTGCTTTTGATCACAATATATTTCATTCTTTCTAGCCAAGACGGGGCTTAATACTATTAAGCCCATAATTCAGGATTGACTACTCTTCTGTTTCTTCTTCATCAGTAGGGTAAACAAAACTGTTAGATTTACCACTTAATACCGATTTACCCAAAGCTAAGGCTTTTTGAGCCTGTAATTCAGCTTTTTTAATCCAATGAGCTTTACGTTGATTACGTTTAGATTTAGATGTTTTCTTCTTAGGTACTGCCATGAATTTTTATATAATAATTTGATTATTGGACAATTTTACTATTTTAACCTTATTTAATAGGTGCTGACAATAGTCCTAAGTAATAAACAATTAGCCGTAGAAAATGAACAAAACAAGGGGTTTATCCTACAGTTAGGATTTTTAAATAAAATGGTTGTGTAAAATCTTTCTAAACCAGAAAATTAAAAGTGTTTATTTTCTATTAACTACCTGTTTCCGTTGACAATTCGAGAGTTTGGGAAGGATTATTCGATTTTAAGGAATTATTCGATCGTAAACTAGATTTTATTTTAGCTAAAACTTTCTCTTGATCGATGGGTTTGCCTAAAAAACCACTAGCACCGACAAGTTTACTTCTAACTCGATCGACCATACCATCATTACTGGTTAAAATAATAATTGGAGTATCTTTTAACGCTGAAACCCGACGAATTTGAGAACAAATTTCATAACCATTAACAATAGGCATTATTAAGTCTAAAAAAATTAAATCTGGTTTTCTTTTCAATATTTCTGATAGGGCTTTTAAAGGATTTTGAATTGAAAAATATTGATAACCAGCTTCAGTAACAATATGTTCCATAATTTCGCAAATTTGTAAACTGTCATCGACACATATTATTAATTGTTGATGAGTAGTTTTAGTTATTTTATAATCATGATTACTGATTCCAATTAACGTTACTTGTACTGGTTGATCTTTTATTTCTACCAACGAAATTAAACCCTGTTCAAAATAAGGTTTTAGCCACAGAGTAACTTTTGTAATTGTTAAATTTAACTTATCTGCTAATTCTATTAAAGGAAATTTTCCGTTTAATAATGATACTAATTTTCTGTAAGTATTTTCTTTTCCTTTAAATTTTTGTTGCAATAATACAGGATTTTTTACCACGGGGGCATAATTAGGGCTAAATGATGCTATACCTAAATTTTCCCATTGTCGCCATTGAGATTCTACAGATGTTAATACTGTCTCTATTTTTAACATAGTAATAGAAACTCTTAAGCCAGATTCTTCAGGAAAATTATCTTCTACTAAGACTAAATCATAATTTAATTTGTCCTTATTTTCGGCTTGATAAATATCAAATAATATTTGTTTAACTCTCTCATTAACTAAAAATAATGCTTGTTCTTTCGTAATTAAAAATCTTTGTAATAAAGAAACGATTAAGTAATAATTCCAGCACTCAAATTCCTTAGCTTTATTAATATCAATAAAATGATGATCTAAATGAGGACAATATTTGTTTAATAACCTTTCCCATGCCCTATAAGGATGATAACCACCATCAGCCCAAATTAAACGACTTAGGCAAAAATATAATCGCCATTCTTTACCTTGACTATTCTTGATGTCTATTCTGCCTGTAAACTTTTTTCCTTGGAGGGATTGCAGTTTTTGTCTTAGTACTCCTGAACTAATCATTTCTTTCCCTTAATAATCTGACTTTATATTTTCTTTTGTCTGTGAGTGAATCTGATAGTGCTATATTTCTGATATTTTAAGACACATAGAACTTAAAAAATTAATTTGTTGGTTTTCTTAATAAAATATATTACTTTTATTTTTTTTTGTATTTATACAATAAAACTTGTTTGTAATTAGTTACAATTATCTTATTAAAGTATGAAAAATCTCTCATCAAGGCGCAAAGACGCAAAGGATTTATCATGATTATAAAAAATAAAGAAAATTCAATTATTAATGACCATTGTACGATCGTAACGGCTAAACAGATGCAGGAAATTGAAAACCGAATGTTTACGGAAGGAATGCCTGTAGCTAGTTTAATGGAAAAAGCCGCCTTATTATGTAGTCAAAGAATTTATCAGGAATATCCCCTAATTCAATCTACAACAGTGGGATTTATTATCGGTAGTGGACATAATGGTGGTGATGGGTTAGTTATTGCTAGAGAATTGTTTTTAAAAGGTTATCAGGTTAAGTTATATACACCCCTAGCTAATAATTCTAAAGATTTAACGGCACAACATTTACAATACGCTAGATTTTTAAATATTGATTTTGTCACAGATATTGAAGGTTTAATTAATGGTGATGTGATTATTGATTGTCTTTTTGGTTTTGGTTTAAATCGTCAAATTACTAACTCTTTAGCCCATGACATTATTTTACTCAATCAGTGGCAAAAACCTGTTATTAGTATTGACATCCCTTCAGGTATACACACCGACACGGGAGAAGTTTTAGGAGTTGCAGTAAAAGCCCACCTTACTTTATGCTTGGGCTTGTGGAAATTAGGACTCTTTCAGTCTCCAGCTTGGGAGTATACAGGAAAATTAGAAAAAATTGATCTAGGTATTCCCGATAATCTTGTTAAAGAAGTTATTCATCAATCTCCTCTGACACAACTTATCACTAGGGAAAAAGTTAAAACGGTTTTACCACTTCCTCGTGCAGTGAATACCCACAAATATCGTCAAGGTAATTTACTATTAATCTGTGGCTCTCGTCAATATGCCGGGGCGGCTCTATTCTCCGCTTATGGTGCTAATGTTAGTGGAGTAGGAATGTTAACGATGATTATACCTCAATCTTTGCAACCTTTGATTAATAGTCATATTCCTTCGGCTTTAGTGGTGGCTACGAAGGAAACGAAAACAGGAGTAATGGATTTTACTTCTTTATCTGATGTCGATTTATCTAAATATAATACGATCCTTTTTGGCATGGGCATAACCAGAGAAAAAATACCTTATCTTCCTCTGCAAGAAATTTTGACAACTTCTGCAATATTAGTTATCGATGCTGATGGTTTTAACTATCTCACAGAAGACAATTTGCATATCTTATCACAGCGTCTTGCACCAACAATCTTAACTCCCCATGAAGGAGAATTTAAACGTTTATTTCCCAATATTAACTTAAATAAAAATCGACTAGAAGGATTGCAAGAGGCGGCTAAAAAAATTAATGGAACAATTTTACTAAAAGGCTCAAAAACGATGATTAGTCATCAAGGGCAATACAACTGGATTATAAAAGAAGGTACGACTGCATTAGCAAGGGGAGGTAGTGGGGATGTATTGAGTGGTTTTCTGGGGGGATTATTGGCACAAACAGATTTTATTAAACATTCTATTCAAGATGTGGTAGCTTCAGCCGGATGGTTACATCAACAAGGGGGAATTTTAGCGGTAGAAGATTTAACAGAGTTAGGAGTTGATGGGATTACTTTAGCTCATTATATTTCCCAATCGATCGCAATTTTGATTCAAAATAAAATTAATTAACAGGCTTCTAAACCAATATTAAAACCATAATAATTGACATTACTATTATGTTCAAAAGATATAATTCTTTGTAAGGTATCTGGTAAAGCAGTTTTATCTAAAAAAGTATTGGCAAGGTTTGTATTTGATAAAATTGCACCGTTTAAATTAGCTTGAGATAAGTTAGTGTTTTCCAAAATCGCACCGTTTAAATTAGCCATTTCTAAGTCAGCACCGTGTAAATTTGCTCCCCTTAAATCTGCATCTTTAAAGTTGACTTTAGACAATCGTGCTTCTTTTAAGTTTGCTCCTTGTAAATTTGCCCCTTGTAAATTTGCCCCACTTAATCTAGCACCATCTAAGTTAGCTTCGACTAAATTACTTTCACTTAAATCGACTTCTTTCATGAACGATCGAGTAAAATTAGCTTGATAACCAGAGCATTGTTTCATATTAGCCCCACTTAATCTCGCTTCTTGAAAATTACTCCAATTCAGATTTGTTTTTGCTACGGTTGCACTGCGTAAGTTTACACGATATAAAACTGCACCACATAAATTAGCTTCCGTTAAATCTCCTTTGGCGATATTTCCATGACTCAGATTAGCACCACTTAATTGACTTTTGATAAATTGCGATCGTACCATAAAAGCTCCACTAAAATTTACTTTCGTTAAATCAGCACCATTGAAAATAGCTTCACTTAACTTGGCGCAACTAAAATCAGACCAATTAAGCTGACTATAACTAAAATTAGACTTAGTAAGAAAGGTATGATTAAAATTAACTCCAATTAGTTTTCCATCCTGTAAATTTAACTCAACTAAAACCGATCGAGCTAAGTCGATAGATTGCAACTTAATCCCCTTAAATTCACGAATTCCTTGTTCATATTGGCGTAAAAACTGGGAAACTTTCATTTTTTTACCTCAATTTATCTCATCAATACTTAAACTATTATCATTAGACTTTCTGTAAAGAAAAATACTGTTTTAACCATATTTTTTGAAATCCGATTTTTCTTTGACAAGCAAAAAATTCAGGAAATGAGATCAACTAAATAAAATTGGACATAATTAGATCATTTTATCTATAAGTATTCTAATACTAAACAAAGAACGAAAGTGTGGGTATTGTAATTACTCTTAATAAAAACTTTATAAAAGTTATTGATGAAGCAAGACACATAAAATGAAACCGCCTCTGGAAGGAAAGGGCAAGACTGATTTATTACTTACCTGAGTTCGAGAAAAAATCCTTGATGTAGGTTTTAGGCTTTAGAAACTGTTTGAAAAGTATTGAGGTAAAATATAATATTCCAGTGGCAAATTTTAGAACCATTAATTCCTCCTGCCAAAACTGGTGGAAGAAATCGTTGTGTGAATCCCCCAGAAGTACTCAATGCCATCTTTTATCTTCTTGCCAATGAAATTAATTGTTAGCCACTTTTGCCTCACAGTTTTGGACTTGTTTAAAAATAATTTGGGTAGATAGTACTTTTGCGAGGAAAGAATTTATCGCCAAAATAGAAAAAGAATTTGGCTGGAAACTAGAACATTTAAAAAGGACAGATGAAGAACCAAGTTTCAGTGTGATCCCCAAAAGATGGGTAGAAGACATATTCATCGTTTGGTCATTACCGAAGATTGAGTAAGGATTATGAATTTTTACCAACTACGAGTAAAATGATGATTTTTGCCAGTATGATTCATATTATGGTGAGAAGATTAGAACGTCAATCTCAAAATGTCTAATCGACTTCTAAACTTTTCAAACAGCTTCTAAGATAGCATTTCCATGAACCTTCCAATCTGCTAGTGTTCTGCTCGAACAACCTAAAAAATTCCCCATCTGTTGATAATTTTAGTATCTAGTCACAAAGTAGATCATTCCGATCGTATAAACAATAATGATTAAACATATTTAATAGCAACGAGTTTAATTCAACTAAGACTACGAATCGCCTCTAATAAGCCTTTTGCTTTGTTTAAAGTTTCTTGATATTCTTTTTCTGGGTCGGAATCCGCCACTAATCCAGCCCCGGCCTGTACAGATACTCTATTATTTTCTGTATTGGATATTCTTTCCACGATCATAGTTCTAATAGTAATAGCCGTGTTAAGTTGACCTTCAAAATCGTAATATCCATAGACTCCCGAATAAGGGCCTCTCCTTTCAGACTCTAATTCATTGATTATTTCCATTGATCGAATTTTAGGAGCACCACTAACTGTTCCAGCCGGAAAAGCCGCTTTTAATAAGTCCCATGCGGAATATTGGGGATCTAATTCTCCAATTACATTACTAACAATGTGCATTACATGAGAGTATCGTTCAATTACCATAAGTTCATTGACTTTCACGCTTCCCTTAAGACAGACTCTACCTAAATCATTTCGTCCTAAATCAACTAACATAACGTGTTCAGCAAGTTCTTTGGGATCATTTAGTAAATCTTGAGCCAAGGCTTCATCTTCTTGATGATTTTGCCCTCTAGGACGAGTTCCAGCGATGGGGCGTAGAGTTGCTGTGGTTGTGCCATTAGGATGTTTCTGGGCTTTTACCATAACTTCTGGGGAAGAACCAATAATCTGCCATCCGTTAAAATTGTAGTAAGCCATATAAGGAGAAGGATTAATTAAACGCAACGATCGATATAACTCAAAAGGATTTCCGTGATAGTTCGCCTGTAACTTTTGAGAGACAACAACTTGAAATATATCTCCTGCTTTAATATATTCTTTTGCTTTTTCTACATTCTGACAGAATTTTTCTTTTGTCGTGTTGCTTTTATAATTAGTTTGGGAATCAGAAAAATTTTGTGGGTTAAATTCTAAGGGTTTAGCTAAAACGGGCAAAGGAAGTTGCAATTTTAGTACTAATTTACTAATTCTTTCACAAGCCTGTTGATAAATATCTTCTAAAGTAAGATCTTTTTGTCTCAAATCAGCATAGGCGATCGCCCAAATTTTTCTTTTAACTTGGTCAAAGATTAATAAGTTATCAACTTGCATCCATATACCATCAGGTAAATCACCTTCTTGGGGAGGATAAGTTTTTACTTTAGGTTCAATCCACGAAATTAACTCGTATCCCCAATAACCAAATAAACCTCCAATTCCAACAGGTAGTTGTGATAAATTAACAGGTTTAATAGACTCTAAACAGTTGCTGACAATATCAAAAGGATTGCCGGTGAAAATGTCCACTCGACCATCTCGATGGTATTGCTTAGTGCGATCGCTTTTTGTCTCCAATACCCAAACAGGATCACAACCTAAAAAACTGTATCTTCCCAAATATTCTCCTCCTTCTACGGACTCTAACAAAAAACTATAGGGTTCATCGGCACAAACTTTATACCATGCAGAGACGGGAGTTTCTAAGTCTGCGACTAATTCTCGATAGACAGGGATAAAATTACCTTTTTGAGTTAAAGCAGAAAATGCGGAGAAATCCGGAAAGATCATGATAATTAATAGTGAATAATGGATAATGAATAGTAAATAATTTCTCTACTTTTTTTGTCAGGCAGTGATGGAGTGTTTAAGTAAAATGAGAGTTGAAAATTCTCTTAAATCACGAAAATTAAAAGTTTTTAATTCTACATTCTACATTCTGATCCTAAGTTTAACTATTCGTGGGGATAAGATTTAGATAAGCATCAAAGTCTTTAATTGCTTCTAAATATTGAGCTTGAGCAAACGCACTATTCCGATCTTTCGCCGCCGCATCAATTCTATCAAAATGAGAGAATAATTCTTTAGCTAAATTTTGAGCTGGTTGTTGATCTTTAGGTAATAATTTTCTTGACATAATGGTCATATCTTGACGTAATTCCCCTAAAGGACCATGAATGAAAGTTCTTGTATCGGTCCAATTTTGAGCTTCAATAAAGCCTTTGAGGGTATCCATTTTTTCCCTTGCAGATGCAATCGGACTAAGAAAAGACTCTAATTGGGCAATTTTTTCAGGAGTATAAACCGTAGGAATTTTAGCTTGAGTAGGACTACTACAACTAACTAGTAAAGTTGTGACTAAAACTAAAACTAAAGAAAGAATGGGACGTAATAATCTCATAATTTTATATTTTTATGTTATTTTTTAATGGTTTATAGTCCATTGTCTATGGTTGATCATCCCTTGTCAATTGAGAATCAATAATAAATTTTTCGGTAACTCTAATGTTGTACTAATTATTCTAATATCACATATTTCGTGTAATTTGTCACCGGTAATTAGTCATTTGTTAATCAGGAGTAATTACAAAACAGGAATCGACTTAACCTCCTTCGATCTCCTAAGGATATTTCATTTGATTTTTATTACTATACTTTGGATTCCAGACTCTTGTTTTTTTTGTTTACTAATTCCTAAATTACTTGTTTCTTAAAGATTATTAAACTTCATGTAGGTAACATACGAGTTTTTTTTTTACATTGAATTTTGCCTATCGGTACTTAGACAAAACAATAACAACAATTAAGCTATAATATTTACATTATATTGTTTTTAGGTCAAAATGAAAGAAATCACATCTTCATCAATGCCACCCTGTTTCGAGCGTTGGTGCCAAAAAATAGACCCTGTATTAAAAACAAAAGCACAAAAACGAGAGTTTAGAAATTATTTGGGCGGTTTATTAGGTGATTCTCAAAGAAAAAATCTCACTCAAATTGCCCATAATAATCTTGATATTACTTATCATAAGTTACATCATTTCCTAACAGAATCCACTTGGAATTATGATGAGGTAAATAATAAAAGACTAGAAATTATTGCCTCATGTCGTCAAACTAAAATAAGTCGCTCTTTCTCTTTAATTATCGATGATTCAGGTCATCGTAAAAGTGGCAATTTTACTGACTGTGTGGGACGACAATATATTGGTGAAATTGGCAAAACTGATAATGGTAATATCCGCAGTCACCACCCACATTTATGATGGGGTCAGAAGTTTTCCCTTAGACGTTGAATTATATGAAAAAGCGGAAAATTTCCCCTTGGGAAAAGATGACCCACAATTTCAAAAAAAACCCGATATTGCCTTTAATTTAATTGAAAAATGTTTAAACCGAAATTACCATCCTCAAATAATTTTAATGGATGGGGGTTATGGGAACAATACTAATTTATTAGAAAAATTAGAACAAAAAAATTTAAAATATATAGGAATTATTGCAAAAAATAGATTAGTACAAGTAGTAAAAGAAGATTTGAGAGAGTCTGAAAAAAGAATAGATGAAATAGCTAAATTATTACCTCAAGAGAGTTTTGAAGAAATAAAAACAGGTAAAAATAGAGAAAAAACTCTTTGGGTAGCAACCATAAAAATTAAATTATCAGCCTTATCAGGAATAAAAACCGTAGCTATCGTCATGAATGCTCCCAGTTTTGAAAAGTCCACAGATATTGATTATTTAATGACCAATGAAACAGGAGAAAAAGTCTGTGCAAATTGGATAGTAGAAACTTATACATCAAGAAATTGGATAGAAGTATTTTACCGTGAAATTAAGGGATGGTTAGGCTTATCAGAATACCAAGTGAGAAATAAAAGAAGTTTAATGAGACATTTTATATTGGTATTTTGCGCCGATACTTTTATTCAATGGCATCGTTTGACAGGGGGATTGAGAAGGCAATGGGGAAATAAACCCTTAAATACTTTTGCAGAGGCATTGGAAGCGTTTCGGACGGCAGTATCTTTTCGTTTCTTTCAATGGTTAAAAGATAATGTGGAAGTATTTAGCTTATATAAAGCAAGTTTAGGGTTTATTTGGGCATAATTTTTGTCTAAGTACCGCTATTTTTTTGTTAATGTATTACGAGCTAAACATTAATTTAAAAAGTATTTTAATTTATCATGGCTGTAACTCTTGCAAAATAGTAAAGCAAACATGATTAATGGCTAACTGCCCGATGGATGCTTTCTCTTTGCTAACTGGTAGTCCTTGACTTATAAGGGTTTCAAAAGGTACGTCTTTTGCCATCTCCACATGATACCATGATAAACCCATAAAAAAGCGAGTAGGATAAGGACCACCATCATCTAAATCGTCGGGATTAGACTCCATCGGCAACCAACCAAGAGTCGGAATATAAAATTCCATCCAAACATGATTAAAGTCAGGAACTAAAGGCACTCCAAATTGTAAAACTTTCATGGGACATTTATAACGGCCTACAGTACGACAGGCAATACCATTTAACCGAGATAATGCTAATAATAATCCTAAATATTCTCCGCAAGAACCAGTACCTCTTTTCAAAACAATGTCAGGAGTATCTATATGGGGTTTGATGCCGTAAGTAAGATGATCATAAACATAGTTACGAATGTTATACATTTTTCTTAAAATATTAGTTTCTGAGCCTCTAGCTTCTTCTGCACCTCTTAAGATAACATCGGTACTCATAGATAAATCATCGTCATCGATTAAATATTTCCCTTCAAATTCGGTGGGTAAGGGGGGTAAACTTTCACAATCTCTTGGTTTAATTTGATATTTGATACTCCAAACTTCTAAAACGGCACGCCAACCAAAAACAAAACGCTCATCGGATTGAAATTTAGGAAATTGAAATAAGGCTACTTTTTGACCATTATAGTCTTCTTCGACATAGGGTAAACCCACGGCTTCAACACTTTTGATTTTTTGTCGATCGCTTTCAGTGGGTAGTGCAATGCGCCACTCTAAATCTTTAAATTCGATCGAGTCCAGGGGAGAAATTTCCTCTAAATAAGTTACTTCTAAGAGAAAACCATTAGATAAGGTTTGTTTTTTTTCTTCATCATATTTGAAATAGAGTGGATGAACAAAAGTTCGATCTCGATAGAGTAATTCATGATTAGGCTCGGCGTTGGGATTATCCCTAATATAAGGTTCTTGATCACTATAGGCAACATATAAAATATCTCTATCCTCACTGTCATCGTGATAAAAACTTAAGGCAGTAGGATATTCAAAGGGAGTCAACATACTATATTTGAGTTTTCCCGTTACCTTATCCAAACAATAGACCGTTTGTTCTAAATTATCACAGAGCCAGATTTCTTCGTCTTTAATGGTGATATTTTCGTAACCAATACCGGGAGAGTAAAACTTAGTAATGGCATCTCCACTGATGGAATAAACCAAAATATGACCGGTTTTTTGGGTGGTAATGTAGAGAGTATTTTCCCAAATAGCGATACCATTGGCAGAGTAAGAAATAGAAAAAGAAAATTGAGGAGGAGTTACTATTTTTAATTCATCTTCTTCCCATACGATCGTACAAACATAAATTTCTCCCCTATTAGTAAACCATAATTTATCGTCAGTGATACATAAGCCTTTCGCACCGATGAAATCTTGCCAATAAGAACTATTAATTATTTTTGTGACACTATTTTCAGGATTAATAGACAGTAAATAACCCTTATGGGAATCGATCGCAAATAATTTTTGATTTTTAAAACAAATACCGTCAAGATAAGTAGCTACAATAGGTCGAATCGTGGGGTAAAATTTGGGGGTGCTAGGAGAAGTCATGTTTAAGTATTGAGGAATCAATGTACAAGATTCGGAGTAAGAATTGGATTGATGAATCTGTGCTTATTTTAAGACAGTATTTGCTATCATAACCCAACTACTCAAAGACAATACCAAAATCAAAGCCCCAGAAATTGCTTACTATGAACAAAAAACTAATTAAGGTAAGGAAGAAGACTGGGAGAATGGAATTGCTTTATGAAATAGCCACAGCAATAAAATTTGTTCCTTTCTAATTCCTCATCCCTAACACCTAACACCCAATACCTAATTATTTTAATTGGATAGTTTTAGGTTTATCAAACATATGAACAGTATCGACAAAACGAGCAGTACTAGACTGGCTAGAGATTACCAAACTTTGAGTTCTCGCACCACCATGGAAGAAGCGTACACCTTGCATTAAAGTACCGGGAGTAATACCACAAGCTGCAAACAGTACGGTTTCGCCAGAGGCTAATTCTTCAGCGTTGTAAACTTTATCAGGATCAGTAATACCCATACTGCGTAAACGCTCAAGGTTGCTTTCTTTACTTTCGCCGATTAAACCGGTTTTAACGATTTCAGGATCATAAATTAATTGTCCTTGGAAGTGACCACCTAAACAACGCATTGCCGCCGCAGAAATAACACCTTCAGGGGCTGCTCCAATACCCATTAAGGCATGAATATTACTACCAGAAAAAGCACAAGAAATTGCGGCAGAAACGTCACCATCACTAATTAAACGCACTCTTGCACCGGCTTCACGAATTTCTTTAACTAAGTCGTTATGACGTGAACGATCCATTACAACAACAACTAACTCATCAATGCTACGATTCATACACTCGGCAATAATTTTGAGGTTTTCTGTAGCAGATTTGTTGATGTCAACGTGACCTTTAGCGGCAGGAGGAGCAGCCAATTTTTTCATGTAGAAATCAGGTGCGGCAAATAATCCGCCTTTTTCGGAGATGGCTAACACTGCCATAGAACCGTTTTGACCATATGCTACAAGATTAGTACCTTCACAGGGATCGACTGCAATATCAATCTCTATTAATTCATCAAGATTACATACTTGAGCGGCATCAGGACGAGTACAAATACCTACTTCTTCTCCAATATAAAGCATAGGTGCATCATCTCTTTCTCCTTCCCCGATCACGATTCTGCCACGCATTCTGATTTTATTCATTCTTTCGCGCATAGCTTCTACTGCTACTTCGTCAGCAATATCTTTTTCCCCTTTTCCCATCCATTTTGAAGATGCGATCGCAGCTTGTTCTACTACTTCAATAATTTCTAAACCGAGAGTTGTTTCTAACATTTATATCCTCCAAAGATATGTAATTAATTTTATTGGTATCTAAATTAATAAAAAGTCATTAAGAAAAAGTCTATCAGAGTCAGGGATCACATCCCAATATTTTTAAAATAATTCTGAAAATTTGGAAACAAAGTAATGATCAGGTTAGTCGCTCTTGTGAAACTTTTGCTGTTGGTTTTCTTGAAATTTATTTAAAGGTAAGTTGTGATATTAATGTCAAACACCAGTCGTCATCAAGGATGATTTTTTCATCTACTGAATTTCGTAATTACCCAACGCGCAGAGTAACGAGATTATGTCAAAATCAAAAGAAGTATTATTTAAGCTGAGTTAGGACAAAAAAAATAAGATGAATTCACCAATTCAAGCTGTAAGTGCGCCTTATAGAGGAGATGCTTATTATCGCACCCCTCCGCCAGATTTACCTTCTTTATTGTTAAAGGAAAGAATCGTTTATTTAGGTTTGCCTTTAGTCTCTCCCGATGAATATAAAGATCAATTAGGGGTAGATGTAACAGAGTTAATTATCGCCCAACTGTTGTTCTTACAATTTGACGATCCAGATAAGCCTATTTACCTGTATATTAATTCTACGGGTACATCATGGTATGGTGGAGATTCCATCGGATTTGAAACGGAAGCCTTCGCCATTTGTGACACGATTAGCTATATTAAGCCTCCTGTTCATACTATCTGTTTAGGTCAAGCTATGGGTACGGCTGCCATGATTTTAGCATCTGGGACAAAAGGCTGTCGATCGAGTCTTCCCCATGCTACTATTATTTTGCATCAAGCTAGACAAGGAGCGCAAGGACAAGCTACGGATATTCAAATTCGGGCAAGGGAGGTTATTGTGAATAAAAGAGTGATGATCAATATCTTCTCAGACAAAACAGGACAACCCCCTGAAAAGATCGAAAAAGACACTGATAGAATGCTCTATATGAATCCACAACAGGCGAAAGAATACGGCATTATCGATCGAGTTTTAGAAAGCACAAAACAATTACCAGTACCTTTATCCGCCGTCGGTTAATGTTAAGGGTATAAATTGCTTCAATGAAATGAGAGTTTAAAATTCTTGTGAATTATCCTTTTTCATTCTAAATTCGCCATTCTGCCACGAACCTTTTATCTATTCACCATCAGAAAATCAAGAGGAAAAAATATGCCTATAGGAGTACCTAGAGTTCCATACCAAGCACCCGGACAACCTTACAGCGACTGGGTTAATATTTACGATCGTCTTTATCGAGAACGAATTATCTTTTTAGGTAGAGGAGTTAATGATAGTTTAGCCAATCAAATTATTGCGGTAATGCTCTATCTCGATTCTGAAGATAATAATAAGCCTATTTATCTTTATATTAACTCTCCGGGTGGTTCTGTAACGGCAGGATTAGCGATTTATGACACCATGCAACATATCAAATCGGAAGTTGTCACTATTTGTGTTGGTTTAGCCGCTTCTATGGGTGCATTTTTACTAACAGCTGGAACAAAAGGAAAGCGTTTAGCTTTACCCCACTCTCGGATTATGATACACCAACCATTAGGAGGAGTTCAAGGAAGAAGACAAGCTACCGATATTGAAATCGAAGCAAAGGAAATCCTGCGTATTCGGGATGACTTAAATGGAATGATGGCATTTCATACAGGACAACCTATTGAAAAAATTGCCAAAGATACCGATCGAGACTACTTTATGTCAGCACAAGAAGCACTTGAATATGGATTGATTGATAAGGTAATCGAAGATAGAGTATAAAAGTATTAGGTTTAACCTTAGTTTGATGGAATAAAGTTAGTGAAAACTAGACGGGGTGGACAATTGGACAATTAGACAGGTAGAAATAAAATGTAAATAATTTCAAAATCACGAAAAAAATTGATTTATTATTGATAAGTGTCTTCCTATCTCTCTGTCTTTTTGTCTTCCAAGTCATTCATCAACTATAACCGAATCCCTAAAACCTTATAATGAAAAATCATTCTTCTTCCCGTAACAATTTTATTATTTTCTTTTTTCACTGGTTAGAAAATCGTTGGGCAACTCCTGCTTACAGCGGATGGATTTTAATTGGTATTGCCTTAAGTTTTTTTGGTGCCGCTACCAATACTATGGCCGGTTGGCTATACGTGTTAAGCGGAATATTATTATCTTTATTGGCTTTAAATTTATTTGTAGCAATCAATACTCTTAAACAACTGCAAGTAAAAAGATCGATGATAGAAGCTATTAGTGCCGGAAATGAATTAACGATCGAATTAGTTGTCAGTAATCCTACCAAAAAAACAAAAACACTGATAGAGATTATAGATGAATTACCCCTAGAATTGTCAGGAAAAATTACCCACAGAATAGAAAGTTTACCCCCACAAACTACTTTAAAATTAATATCCTACGCCCACACCAAAAAAAGAGGAATTTATCATTGGTATAATCTTCAACTGAAAACTGCCGCTCCTTTTGGATTATTTTATAGTACTCGTCAAAAATTAGTAGAAAGTAAAGCGATCGTATATCCTCAAGTATTGCCTTTGCAAACCTGTCCTTTAATCGATACTATTGGCAGTCAAGAAACTAAGCAACAACAAAGTGAAAGACTTTATCAAAATGCTACAGAAGGTGTGACTAAAGCTCTACGACAATATCGTTATGGAGATCCTATTCGTTTAATACATTGGCGCAGTAGTGCTAGATTTGGAGATTTACAAGTAAGAGAATTAGAAACTATTACTGGAGGAGAAGAAATTATTATTTGTTTAGACAACTCCAGTCAGTGGCAACCAGAATATTTTGAAACAGCCGTTATTGCAGCCGCATCAATGTATTTTTATGCTAGTCGTCAACAATTAGAAGTAAGATTATGGACGGCAGATAAAGGCTTAATCAGAGGAAGTCAAGTTATGTTAGAAACTCTCGCAGGAATTGATTTTGGAGTGACAAAAACTGAAGACATACCCTTATCCTCTGTTATTTGGTTATCTCAAAATCCCAATACCTTATCATTACTTTCCCCCCATAGTCGTTGGTTATTATTTCCTTCCACGGAAAATAAACTTGCCATTGATAATCTTTTAGGTATTTTTTATGATGAGGATATACCCTTACAAACTTTGTTACAAAAACCTCTATAAAAATGCACTGTATAAGTGTAACTCATAACTTATTTGCAAGAGTTAAATTACGAAATTGAAGGGCTTGTTGTTCAATTTTTTCTGCCAAACGATTACATACAAGATGAGATAACTCAAAAATTAGAGAATCTTCTACATAATAATATGCAGATGTTCCTTCTGGACGACGGTTAATAATTCCAGCCTGCAGCATAATCTTTAAATGTTTAGAAACGTTAGCTTGACTTGTTTTAGTTAAATCGACTAATTCTTGCACACATTTTTCTCCATCCCCTAAAAGATTCAGAATTTGCAGACGCATCGGATTACTCAAAATATTAAAATATTCTGCAACTTGTTCAAGAATTTCTGAAGGTACTTGTTGGGATGTAACCATAAAAGTATAGTAAATTTACATCTACATTTTACAACTAACTTTGTCAAAATCCTATAGATGGAAGAATTGATAGTTAATAGTTGATAATAATAAGTAGTGAACTGTTTTTGATTAATTAATCATTTTAGGAGTGAGATAATATATTCTTTAGAAAGCGGAAAAGAACTAAATATGCCTTAGAAAAAAGTTATGTAAGACTAAAAAGAGAACTCATAGCGGGATCTGTACTTTTAGGAATAGTCTTTCTGATTGGTACTTTATGGTTTTGGTTGATAGAAGAATGGTCATTGATAGACTCTGCTTATATGACTATGATCACCTTATCTAGTGTCGGTTTTGGGGAAGTAAACCCATTAGACGATCGATCCCGATTGTTTACGATGGTATTAATCTTAATGGGTATTCTCGTTATCGGTTACTTAGTTAATCGAGTTACAGAGGCATTTTTACAAGGTTATTTTCGGGAAAGTATTCGTTTAAGACAGAAAAGGAATGTGATTGACAAATTATCGAATCATTATATATTATGCGGTTTTGGACGTACAGGAAATTATGTAGCGAAGGAGTTTGCTATAGAGGGTATTCCTTTCATTATTATTGACTCAGAGTTAGAAGAAATAGAAAAAGCACAACAACAAGGATATTTGGGACTTCAAGGAGATGCTACTCTTGATGAATCTCTGTATCTAGCCAAAGTTGATAAAGCTATTTGTATTGTCGCCGCTTTGAGTTCTGATGCTGATAATTTATATACAGTTATGTCAGCAAAAGCTCTTAACCCTAAAATTCGAGCTATTGCTAGGGCAAGTACTGAAGAAGCTGTGAAAAAATTAGAACGAGCAGGAGCAGATGCAGTTGTATCTCCATATATTACAGGAGGAAAAAGATTAGCCGCCGCCGCATTACGTCCACAAATAATGGATTTTGTCGATGGTATTTTAACAGGGGGAGAAAAAGCCTTTTACTTGGAAGAATTTTTGTTACAAGAAACTTGCCCCTATTTAGGCCAAAGTTTAAGTGAAACAGGATTACGATCGAAATCAGGTGCTTTAGTAGTCGCTATTCGTCGTCGTGACGGAAATATTATCGCAGGTCCAACGGGAGATAGTATATTAGAAATAGACGATTCTTTAATTTGTATGGGGACAGCAGAACAATTAAGGTCTTTGAATAGTATTTTAGCACCGTTGTAAAATTGAGAATGATTAAGTGCTAATTACTGATTCTGAATTATTTAGAGGATTTTATGAATAAAATTTTAGTAGTAGAAGATGAGCAAAAATTAGCAAAATTTTTGGAGTTAGAATTGCAATATGAGGGTTATGAAGTAATTGTTGCCAATGATGGTATCACAGGGTTAACTTGTGCAAGAGAGATTAATCCAGACTTAATTTTACTAGACTGGATGTTACCCGGTATTTCCGGTTTAGAAGTTTGTCGTCGTCTGCGCACTTCTGGCAGTAAAATCCCTATTATATTATTAACTGCTAAGGATGAAATTAGCGATCGAGTGGCGGGATTAGATGCCGGTGCCGATGATTATATTGTCAAACCCTTCAGCATCGAAGAATTATTGGCGAGATTCCGTGCTCATTTGCGCCGTAGTAACGAAGAAGATCCTGATCAACTACAATTTCTGGATCTTACCCTTAATCGTCGTACCCGTGAAGTAAAAAGGGGAGATCGTTCGATCGAATTAACTGCTACAGAATATGATTTGATGGAGTATCTTCTTTCTCATCCTCGACAGGTATTAACGAGAGATCAAATTTTAGAAAGAGTCTGGGGTTATGACTTTGGCGGTGATTCTAATATTATTGAAGTTTATGTCCGTTATCTACGGCTAAAACTAGAGTCTAACAAAGAAAAAAGAATTATTCAAACCGTCAGAGGAGTTGGTTATGTCTTAAAAGAGTAGTTGACAGTTGATCGTGAATAGTGAAAAATTAGCAATTAGCAGTCAGCAGTTAGCAATTAGTGATGATAGTTATTGACTCGCTTTAGCCGTAGATTGCTTTATGCCTCGCAACACTGCTCGATTTATTACACGGTGATGAATATCTAACATCTAACACCAACATCCAAACACCCAAACACCTAATTATCATGAATCACCAGCCGAAAATAATCGTTTTAGATGATGATCCCACCGGTTCTCAAACAGTCCATAGTTGTTTATTATTAATGCAATGGGATATTGATACTTTAAGAGATGGTTTACGTGATCAAGCACCAATTTTTTTCATTTTAACTAATACAAGGGCATTAACTCCTAATGATGCAAAAGAAGTTACAAAAGAAGTATGTTGTAATCTAAAAAAAGCGATCGAACTTGAAGAAATAAAAGAGTATTTAGTTGTAAGTCGATCGGATTCGACTCTAAGGGGACATTATCCCCTAGAAACAGATGTTATTGCTGAAGAATTAGGAGAATTTGATGCCCATTTTCTGATACCTGCTTTTTTTGAAGGAGGAAGAATCACCCGTAACTCTATTCATTATCTTTTAGTCAATGGTGTGGAAACCCCAGTACATAAAACAGAATTTGCTCAAGACTCCGTATTTGGTTATAAATATAGTTATCTTCCTGATTATGTAGAAGAAAAAACTAAAAGTAGAATTACCGCCAATAAAGTAGAAAGATTTTTACTTAACGATATTAGAAATAACACTCAAAATCGTCTGCGAGAATTAAAAAATAATCAATGTGTTGTGGTTGATGGAGAAACACAAGAGGATTTAGATAAATTTGCTCAAGATTTGCTACAAGTTGCCAGTGAGGGTAAAAAATTTCTCTTTCGTAGTGCCGCCAGTATTTTAACTTCTTTGGCAAGATTAGGTAAACAACCGATCGAGGCTGAAAATATGGCAAAATATAAACCTCATGCTAACTCTGGAGTTGTTATAGTTGGTTCTCATGTCAAAAAAACTACTTCTCAACTAAATCAATTATTACAACAGCCTGATATTGTGGGTGTTGAAATTGATGTAACCATATTAAGAGATAATTTAGTTAGACGAGAGGAGATTATTAAATCAGCCTTAGATAAAGTAGTACAAACATTTAATAATAATAAAACTCCTGTAATTTATACCAGTCGTCAAGAATTGAATTTCTCTAACATCGAAACTAGACTAGAATTTGGCAAAGAAGTATCAAAAGTATTAATGGATATTGTGCGAGGTTTACCCCATGATATTGGGTTTTTAATCAGTAAAGGTGGCATTACTTCCAATGATGTTTTAAGTGATGGTTTAGCCTTAAAAGAAGCTAGATTGTTAGGACAAATTTTAGCAGGATGTTCTGTTATAATCACACCAGAAAATCATTATCTTTTTCCTAATCTACCAGTGGTTTTATTCCCCGGAAATGTAGGAGATGATCAAGGTTTAGTTACTGCTTATCAACGACTAAAATAGGGTATGGAGAAAGAGAAAAATAAATAATAAGAATTGATTTATTTCAACTATTTATTATTTTTAATACTTTTTATTTGTATAAATTTTTTCTGATTAAACCCTTATTAATCATAAGGTTTACCTGAGTTCGAGAAAAAATCCTTGATGTAGGTAGGTTTTAGGCTTTAGGGTTTAGGTTTTAGGTTATAAAAATACCAAATCTGATTGAATTATTTAATTAAATTAATCTAAGTAAAATCAATTGTTAACAGTTTTCCATCAATTAGTTACCTAATACCTAATACCTTCTTATTACCCATACATTTTGGATCGAACTGAGGTTACTCTAAACTTTTTTAAGAAGAAAAGTGCAAAAAATTAAGCGGGTTTAGTTTTTACCGTTACATCTCCATTAACTAAAGTTTGGCAAGCTAAACGATAACTTTCTGGTTTTCTGCGTAGTTTTTTTTCTTCAAAATTCGTTTTCGGAGACAAATTTTCTATGCCAGAGACAATCTCGACAATACAAGTGGCACATTGTCCATAACCACCACAATTGATTAGCTTACCTCGCAATCTATAAATATCAATCCCATTTTGTAAGGCTTTTTCTCGGAGATTTACACCATCAGCGGCTACTGCGTCCTTATTTTCGTTTATAAACGTGATTGTCGGCATAATTGTTCGTTAACTCCTCTAAAATGTTAAGTTTTATATACTAATATTAAGAAATTATAAAAAAAATTGGTACGGAAAAACAAAAACTCTATTTTAAAAGGTAGTGATTATCGATCGAATTTCCCTCAAGAGATAATATAACTTGTGTGTTCGATAAAGTTTAGTTGTAGAAATTAAAGACAAGATACTATAAACAAGAGTAGAATATTTTGAATTTTTCATCTTAACCACGGATTTATGCCCTAGAGGCTAGATCAGTATGTAATATCAAATTATGATCTTCACCAGTATATAATTAAAATATATATTTTAAAAAAGAATAATTTAAAATTTAGTGAATTTGAGTAAAAGTCAAAAGTTTCTTTTGCAACATCAAAATTTTTCATTGATGAATATAGCAATCTCCAATTATTCAACAGAATTAAATTCTCCCAACCACTCCTATAAAAAGAGAATGAAATGAAGTGGCAAAAATTAAATCAGGAAAGAGAAAATATGAATAAAACTAAATTAATCAAACTATTACTACAGCTACGGAAACAGAATAATTTGGGTATTTCCTTAACTGAATTATTAGTCGCTTTAGTGATTAGTGGCATTGTTTTGACGGCGGCTGCTAGTGGTTTCATTAATCTTTTAAGAGCGAATCAAGATGTGGAATCAAAAAGCGTCAGAAGTAATGGTTTGGCACGGGCTTTAGCTTTTATGCAGGAAGATGTAAAACAGGCTAAATCTGTTCAAGCTGTATTACAGACAGATGATACAAAATGTGACTCTGGGGCAGTAGGTTCAACTTCTGCGGTAAACTCTCAAAGATGTCTGAAAATAATCTTAGCTGATGGTAGTGCTATTTATTATGGTTTTAAAGACATTAGTGGCACAACTAATCAACCATTTTTAAAGCCCGGCATTTTGAAAAGACAGCGATATAATGCTAGTGGTTCAGCTGTAGACTTTAATAATGTTGTATTAGCAACTCAAAGTAATGCTTGGAATGATCTGGATACAACCATAGCTGATGGGTTAATTAATACCAATTCCAATACTGTTTGTACTTGGCAGGGTGTCGGATTGGCGACTTCAGCAACGGTTACTGTTTATGGTGGAATGAGTTCTGGGAATGGTGGCTTTCGTTTTTGTTTAAATAATAATACTTCTTCTAATCGTCTCGTGAGAATATTTTTGTATGGTTATACGGGTTCAAATACTCTGCCCATTTCTACGGAAATTGTTACTTTTGGTCGATCGCAATAGACTTGTTTAACAATTATGATTATAAGAGAAGCTTCGGGAACACTTTTTTCTAAAGAGTAGCATCATTTCTCATTCTGTGAGCAAAAAGAACTATAAACTATATAAATTTAATGATTTCGATACTTAAATTGATTCTAGCTATATATAATCTACTTGCTAATAGATAAAAACACTTTTGTAGGAGTCCTATTTGCTTTAATGAGCAACACATATAAAATAATTGGAATTATCGTCAAAAAGCAACCTTTTGGAGAGAATGATCTCTTAATTACTTTTCTTTCCTCTGATAATGGATTAGTTAAAGTCATTGCCCCAAAAGCAAGAAATCATAAATCAACCTTGAGAGGAAAAACAGAATTATTGATAGTTAATCATTTTTCTATCCTTAAAGGCAAAAATCTCGATCGAATTATAGAAATTGACACTATAAAATCTTATCCTAAATTAACCCAATCGATCGAGAAATTAATGGTTACTCAATATCTTGCCGAGTTGATTTTAAATTTAGGGATGATCGAACAATCACAATCGGAATTATATACTCTTTTCAATGAACATCTACACCGTATAGAAAAGCTATCTATCAATGAAAGTCTATTTCCTTATCTATCTCAAGCAGTATTTCACTTTTTAGCCGTCACAGGAATTGCTCCTAATGCCTATTACTGTGTAAAAACCCAACAGCCCATTAATCCCAATTTCGATCAAAAAGATTGGAAAGTCGGTTTTAGCTTTGAAGGAGGAGGTATTATTAATCATCATAGTAATATATCATCTACTTCGATCGATCTCAATCTCAACGCTCTCGAATTGGCATTATTACAAAGTCTTTCCGATAAAACCATATTTGCGATTCCTGAAAATATCCCTTCTTTTTATTCTCATTCTCACATTGAAAAAGCATGGATTAGAGTCGAGAAAATCTTGAAAGACTATCTTGAGTTTTACTTAGGTCATGCGCTAAAATCAGCACAGATTATGACCGAGATTCTGGGAAAAACTCTTGTCCCATTGTCATAAACATTTGATAAAATTTCTTTTTTCAGTCGCTTTAGCAGACTTGTGCTATTAGCATCGAAATTTATTTCGATGTGAGTCAATGAGACTTTAGAATGATTTATATAGCATATTTTCTTGAAAATATCCTCAGAGTTTAATGATTTTTTCTCCTAAAAATAGAAGATTAATATCATAACTTATTTTATACTAATTAAAAAGATTAAATATAAGTTAATTAGAATTAATAATAGCTTTAAAATTACTAAAAAAATGCCAGTATCAGACACAGAAAAAGAAGAACAATCTAAGCTAAAATCACCCTCTTTAAATAGCATAAAAATAGAGATAAAATCAGAGAAAACTCAGCTTGGCACAGGATTTATGAGTGTATTGAAAAATTTAAGTTTTCTTATACTTTGGTTGGGACAAGTTTTTTCTCAATTAGCTGATAAAATTTATCTGGTTTTAATCATCGCTATTATTAGTAGTCATTTTAAAACGGAAGGAGAAAGTATTAGTCGTTGGGTATCTTTAGTTATGATATCTTTTACAATTCCAGCAGTACTATTTGGCTCTTTGGCAGGAGTCTATGTCGATCGATGGTCAAAAAAAGTAGTTTTAGTTACCTCTAATTTATTGAGAGGAATTTTAGTTTTTACTATCCCTTTTTGCTTATTAAGTAATAATAATAAACAAGAATTTTTACATTTACCTTGGGGATTTTGGCTAATTTTATTGATAACTTTTTTAGTTTCTACCGCTACCCAATTTTTCTCTCCAGCAGAACAAGCTACGATACCTTTAATCGTCAAGAAAAAAGATTTATTAGCCGCTAATTCTGTTTATACTACTACTATGATGGCAATGTTAATTATTGGTTTTGCTATTGGTGATCCCATCTTAGAATTAGTAGGTAATTGGGGGGAGAAATTTAATTTTAATTATGGACAAGAATTATTAGTCGGAATGTCTTATGGTATTGCCGGATTAATTTTAATCATTTTAAATACAAAAGAAAAAGAAAAGGATAAACAAACGGAAGAAAAACATCCTTTAGAGGATATAAAAGAAGGATTACGCTATTTACAAAAAAATCATCGAGTCCGTAATGCTCTTTATCAGTTAGTAATTTTGTTCTCAATTTTTGCCGCTTTAGCTGTATTAGCAGTACGTTTAGCAGAGACGATTCCTGGCATGGAAGCATCTCAATTCGGTTATCTTTTAGCCTCAACTGGAGTTGGTATGGCGATCGGAGCAACAATTATAACACATCAAGATACCAAAATTTCTCATACTAAACTAAGTTTTTGGGGATCTATGGGTATGTCTGGTGCTTTAATGGGGTTATCTATATCTACTAATAGCCTCTTTTTTGCTTTAATAATGACGGTGATTTTAGGGATTTTTGCCGCTTTTGTCGGGATTCCTATGCAAACCACTATCCAAGGAGAAACCCCTCCTGATATGCGAGGAAAAGTGTTTGGATTGCAGAATAACGCCGTTAATATTGCTTTGTCTTTACCTTTAGCCTTAGCTGGGATAGCCGAAACTTATTTCGGATTGCGTATAGTATTTTTTATGTTAGCTTTATTAGCTATAGGTGGAGGCACATTAACTTCTTTCATTACTGGAAAATAAGGAACTAATTAGGTTCAAAATTCTTCATACTAGATGTAGATATATTTTTATTTTAATTGAGATTATGTTAGTAAATCATTATAACTTCTTAAAAATTGCTTATCAGGGATTAATTGTATTTGGATTCAGCACCACTGCGATCGTGTCTGGTATAATTCCAGAAATAAATATTCACACTCAAACAGTTACATTTAGTAACCATGCGATGGCAGAAAATATAAGTGATGCTGATTTAAAAAAATATGCTCAAGCCGCTATGGAAATTGAAAGGATAAGAAAAACTACTTTTGAAAATATTGAAAGTATAGTAGGAAAATCAAAACCCAGTCAACTGAATTGTTATCAAGAAGATAGTTTAAATCAATTACCAAATAATGCTAGGACTATGGCACTTAGCTATTGTCAACAATCGGAAGAAATCGTCAAAAAATATGGTTTAACAATTAATCAATTTAACCAAATAACTCAACAAATAAAACAAAATCCAACTGTCAAACAAAAATTACAAGCTATTATCGGGCAAATGTGATAATGAATAATTAATCGTGAATAGTTAAATATAAGCAAACTAATTAGATAATGTATTTTAGTTATACTTAATTATGCAATGTTTTGTGTTGCATTAAGACCCATTTTTATTAAATATTCAGGAAAATAATATTAATATTCTCCTCCTTTTCCCAGTTTTATCTTCCTCAGTAAATATCAATGGGTTTGCTAGTTTACAAAAGACATCTCCCACAATTTTAAAAAATTAAGGCTTCAGCCCTTATGAAAAAAAAAGATGAGATGAGGTATATTTTCCGTAGATGTCTAAACTATTCTTGCCTGTCATAATTAAATTCAAATTATTTCTTTTTAGAGTATATTTTTCTTATAACCTGAAACTATTCGCTATTCACTCTGATCTATGAACTATGGTAAGATGATAAGATTGATTGTTGTTAATTGTTAACGATTGCTTAATAATTATAAAAATACTTAATAATCTGGTTAATTCTATATACATGGGATACGTTAAACATTCTAATTTCGTTAATCTACTTCAAGAACGTGCGGTTTCGCAACCCGATAAAGTTATATTTACCTTCTTAGGCGACGGTGAAGCAGAGACGGAAAGTTTAACCTATCAGCAATTAGATAACCAAGCCAAAGCGATAGCTAAAAACTTATCCAATGTTGCCCATAGTTTATTCGGTGACAAAGGAGAAGGACAAAGAGCTTTATTATTATATCAACCCGGATTAGAATTCATAACTGCCTTTTTGGGATGTTTATATGCAGGAATCATTGCTACCCCTGCTTATCCTCCTCGTCAGAATCGATCGTTTGCACGATTGGACACTATTATTAAGGATGCTGGAGCCGTATTTGCTCTAACGACAGAATCTTTAAAGCAAAAAATTGAACAGAAATTAACCAAACATAGCAACATCATTTGTATCCCTACAGATAATATTCCTCTTGATTTAGCAAAAAATTGGCAACAATCCCCTTATATTCAAAAAGATAATCTTGCTTTTTTACAATATACCAGTGGTTCAACGGGAACACCGAAAGGAGTTATGGTAAGTCATGGTAACTTAATCCATAATTCATATTTGATTAGTAGTTGTTTTGAAAATGATAGTGATAGTATAGGTTGTTCATGGCTTCCTCCTTATCATGACATGGGTTTAATAGGGGGGATTTTACAGCCTATTTATGCCGCAATTAGCACTATTATAATGCCTCCTGTGAGCTTTTTACAGCGACCAATTCGTTGGCTTAAAGCTATTTCTAAGTATAAGATAACGACTACGGGAGGCCCTAATTTTGCTTACGAAATGTGTGTTAATTCTATCACGGAGAAACAAAAAGCGGATTTAGACTTAAGTAGTTGGAAATTAGCTTTTAGTGGTGCAGAGCCCGTTAGGGCGGAGACTATTGCCCGATTTAGCGAATATTTCGCTGATTGTGGCTTTAAACGGGAGGCTTTTTATCCTTGTTATGGTATGGCGGAAACGACTTTAATTGTTTCTGGTGCCAATAAACATCAACTTCCTATCGTCAAAACTTTGTCAGCAGAGGCTTTGACACAAAATCAGATTATTCCTGTCGAAGAAACAAATACGGATAGTCAGGTATTGGTTAGTAGTGGTAGAGTAGCTGATGAATTAGAAAGTTTAATTGTAAATCCTGATACTTTCACCGAATGTGCTGAGAATGAAGTCGGAGAAATTTGGGTAAAAGGTGCATCAGTAGCACAAGGTTATTGGCAAAAGGAAGAAGCCACTAAAAATATTTTTCATGCCTATACAAAAGATGGAAAAGGCTCTTTTTTACGCACGGGAGATTTAGGATTTATTAGTCAGGGAGAATTATTTGTCACTGGCAGACTCAAGGATTTAATTATTATTCGAGGGCGCAATCATTATCCTCAAGATATAGAGGAAAGTGTTGCTTTCTGTCATGAGGCACTTAATTCTGAGAGTGGTGCCGCTTTTGCCATAGAAACGACTCAAGATGAGCAATTGGTAGTAGTTTTTGAAATAAAACGCACTTTTTTGATGAAAATTAGTCAAGACAAAGTTTTAAACCAAGAAATTTTTACTAATATTCGCAACTCGATCGCACTCAATCATGAATTGCAAGTTTATAGTATAGTATTGTTAAAAACTGGCAGTATCCCTAAAACTTCTAGTGGTAAAATTACTCGTTATGCTTGTCGGCAAGGGTTTTTAGACGGTACTTTACAAGTCGTTGCGGAGTGGAAAACAGGAGAAGAAGAAACACAACTTTCTAGAAATGGAGGAGGTAACCCAGAAAATAATAGAAGGGAAGGAAATCAGGTTAACAATCTATTATTTGATGATAATTCTCCAGTCTCAACTATCAACTACTCACTATTTACTATTCAAAGTTGGTTGAAAGAAAACATCGCCCAAAGAATTGGGGTGAAACCTAAACAAATAGACATTTATCAACCTTTTATTAATTATGGGTTGGATTCGTTACAGGCGGTTAGACTTACAGGAGAATTAGAAGAGTGGTTAGATTGTCGTCTTTCTCCTACCCTTGCCTATGATTATCCAAATATTGCCCAATTGTCACAATATCTAGTAGAAGAAAAAACAAATATGACTCCTACACTGGATAACTTTCACCATACCCTAGGAGAAAAAATTGCTATTGTTGGCATGGCTTGTCGTTTTCCTCAAGCGAATAATTGTGATGAATTTTGGCAATTGTTACAGGAAGGAAAATCGGCTATTGGATTACGAGGTGGAACTGCCAGATCAAGCAATAGAGTTAATATAGACTATGTTGGAGGTTATATCGATAATTATGATCAATTTGATCCACAATTTTTCGATATTTCTCTTAGAGAAGCTGTTAACATTGATCCACAACAAAGAATCTTATTACAAGTTACCCATGAAGCCTTAGAAAATGCAAATATTTCCCTTGATATGCTTTCTGGTAGCAATACGGGGGTTTTTATTGGTATCAGTAGCAGTGATTATGCCCAACTTCAAGTAAAAAATGGTTGGGAGGTTAACGTTTATACCGGCACAGGTAACGCAGGATCGATCGCATCTAATCGCATATCCTATAGTTATAATCTATTAGGGCCATCTTTGAGTGTGGATACCGCTTGTTCTTCTTCATTGGTTGCGATAGACTTAGCAGTTAATAGCTTGAAAAATGGTGAATGTAGTCAAGCCATTGTCGGAGGGGTGAATCTTATCCTTTCTCCTGAGTTAACGGAAACCTTTGAAAAAGCCGGAATGATGGCGCAAGATGGTAAATGTAAAACCTTTAGCGCCGAAGCCGATGGTTATGTCAGAGGAGAAGGTTGTGGCGTTGTTATCCTTAAACCCCTTAATCAAGCTATAATCGATCGAGATAATATATTAGCCGTAATTCACGGTACTGCTGTCAACCAAGATGGAAAAAGTAACGGATTAACCGCACCTTCAGGTAAAGCGCAACAAAGGGTAGTAAAAACAGCTTGGCAAAAAGCGAGGATTACGGGGGATAAAATTAATTATATCGAAGCTCACGGCACGGGAACTGCATTAGGCGATCCGATAGAATTAAATTCTCTAGGTGAGTTATTATTATCTCGTCAGGATGAAGAATTATCTCCTGTTTGGATAGGCTCAACGAAAACAAATATCGGACATCTGGAAGCGGCGGCGGGAATAGCAGGATTAATCAAAACTGTATTAGCCTTGCATCATGAAGTTATCCCTCCCTTAGTCAACTTTACTCAACTTAATCCCTATATCAATATCAATAATAGTCGTATCAAAATTCCGACAGAATCGATTACTTGGCAAAAATCTTCGCAACCTCGTTATGCTGGTATTAGCTCATTTGGTTTTGGTGGTACAAATGCTCACGTTATTATCGGGGATGCTGTGATTGACAATGATACTGAGGCAATAGAAGATGTAAACACACGAAAACAAGAAAAAATTAATGAGGGTGAAACTTTATCATCTCTTCCTCTCTCCCTATTCCCTCCTCAACTATTAACTATCTCGGCACAAAGTGAGTCGGCGTTGTCGGATTTAGTGACTCGTTATCGTGACTTCTTAGAAACAGCAAAAGATGAAGATTTTGCTAATATCTGTTATACCTCCAATATAGCTCGATCGAGCTTAAAATATAAATTGGCTGTTGTTGGCAAGAATAAAGAAGAAATTTTATCGAGGTTAAAGGTAAAAGAAAACAAGACACTAGAAAATAGTCAAATTGCCTTTTTATGCACAGGGCAAGGATCACAATATAGTAAGATGGGAGAGGAATTATATCAAGCTTCTTCCTACTTTAAAAACATAGTCGATTATTGTGAACAAGTTTTAAATAACTACTTAGAAAAACCCCTCACCGAAGTTTTATTTGAGGAAAAAAATGAATCATTATTAAATCAAACTATCTATACTCAACCAGCTTTATTTGTTATTGAATATGCTTTAGCTAAATTATGGTTAAGGTATGGTATTCAACCATCTATTGTTATGGGGCATAGTGTGGGAGAATATGTCGCAGCAACGTTGGCGGGGGTTTTCAGTTTAGACGATGGTTTAAAATTGATTGCTTATCGAGGAAAGTTAATGCAAAAATTACCCCTCGATGGTGGAATGTTATGTTTATTTACATCTTTAGATAATGTAAAAAATTTAATCAATCAATATAATAATCAAGTAGAAATTTCCGCTATTAATGGCGATAACAATATTGTCATTTCTGGTTATAAGCATCTTTTAAAAGAAATCATAATATCAGCAGAAAAACAAAATATTAAATCGAGTAAGTTAGCCGTATCTCATGGTTTTCACTCTTTCTTGATGCAACCTATCTTAGCTGAATTTAAGGAAATCGCAGAAACTATTGATTATAATCTACCTCAACTACCAATTATTTCTAATGTCACTGGGAGGGTAAATAGTGAAGAAATAGCAACAGCTGATTATTGGGTTAATCACGTGATGAAACCTGTCAACTTTGCTGATAGTATCGCCTATTTAAAAAACAATGGTTATCAAATTCTCTTAGAAATTGGAGCAAAGCCTACTCTTTTAGGCATGGCAAAATATTTATTAAAAGATGGAGAATATATATATTTACCTAGTATCAAAAAAGACTATCCGAATCAACAAACTTTATTAAATAGTTTAGCCACTTTATACGAGTTAGGTTTTAAAATTAATTGGGCTAATTTTCATCAAGATAAACCCTTATTGAATAAGATACGGTTGCCTAATTATCCTTGGCAAAATAGTCGTTATTGGTTAGGAGATGATATTAAAAAAGATAATTCTTTATTAACACAAGCCTTATATCAAATTGAGTGGATTGAAGGGGAAACTTTTCCTCTTATTTCTTCTTTGCCGAAAAGTTATTTAATTTTTGTGGAAAGTTACTTAACGGAAAAATTAGCTCAAGATTTAAGCAAACAAGGACATAATGTTTATTTGGTATATCAAGGAAAAGAATATCGTCAACAAAATAACTGTTTTTGGTTAGGCAATAAGCAGGAAGACTATCAATTATTATGGCAAAGTCTGGATAACTTGATCAAATATACTGATTCTACTGTTAACGATAACATCTCGATCGAACCCCGAGCCTTTGGCATCGAAGTTATTATCTATGGTTGGGGTTTAAGTAACCAAGAGGAAAAAGAAACCATCAATTTGAGAGATAGTAACTATTTAGGGTGTCTTCCCGTTATCAATCTTTTGCAAAGTTTAGTGATGACTTCCTCTCAACCTCAATTATGGTTACTAACGAATCAAAGTCAATGGGTGACTCATCAAGAAAAAATTAATCCTCAAGGGGGAAGCCTTTGGGGGTTAGGAAAAGTTATCGCCTTAGAACATCCCGAATACTGGGGAGGTATCATTGATATTGAAATGGATAACCTTGCTTCCTCTTCGCCTATCCTGCAAAAAATTCTACTCACTAAAAACGAAATTGATGAGGAATCCCTCCTTACTAAAGGGGGATTAAGGAGGGGAGATGAAAAGATGTTAGCTATTCGAGGTAAAAATATCTACTGCCCTCGTTTACGACAAAAACAAAAAGAGAGTCTAACTAATAATATCTCTTTCCAAAACATTTCCTGCACGCTGCGTGCCATTGGCATCGAATCTTCGACTAGTTATCTAATTAGTGGTGGATTGGGTGCGTTAGGGATTCAGTGCGCAAATTGGTTAATTCGTCAAGGAGCAAAAAATTTAATACTTCTGTCTCGTCGTCAACCTTCGGCAACGACACGAAAACAATTAGAGGCATGGCAAAAGCAAGGAGTTAATCTTTATCTGCCTCAAGTCGATGTCACTAATTATGAAGAATTAAAGACAGTTTTTGAATATATCAAAATTAATCTACCTCCCCTTAAAGGTATCATTCACAGTGCCGGAGTTTTAGCTGATGGTATTTTAACTACTCTTTCTGTTGATAAGTTAGAGATGGTAATGTCTCCTAAAGTTTTGGGGGCTTGGAATTTACATCGACTCTCCCTTGATTTACCCATTGAATTTTTTGTCAACTTTTCTTCTGTCGCTTCTTTGTTAGGCTCTGCAGGACAAGGAAATTATAGTGCAGGTAACGGTTATTTAGATAGCTTTGCGAGTTTCCGTCACAGTTTAAATCTTCCCTGTTTAACTATCAACTGGGGTGCGTTTGATGTAGGGATGGCAGAATCAAAACAACATTCTTTAACTGCTTCGGGTATGGAGTTAATTAATGTCCATGAAGGAATAGGATTATTAGGAGAGTTAATTAACTATCCCCTGTCACAATTAGGGGTAATGAAAATTAATTGGGAAAAAATTGGGAAAAAATTCCCTAGTTTGTTTAATTCTCCTTATGTAAAAGATACTCTTCCGGTGGATGAAGAAACGCTTAACAATCTTTTTGTGGAGTTAACCCAAGCTGACAAAGAAGAAAGAGAGATATTATTAGTTGACTATCTAACTAAATCGATCGAACTTATTTTAAACCCTAACGGACATATCAACCCCGATGATAATTTAATTGACTTGGGGATGGATTCATTAATGGTAATGGAGGCAATTAATAACTTAAAGACTGACTTACAGTTAATGTTATATCCCCGTGAATTTTATGAGCGCCCGACTATCTCGGCTTTGGCTTCTTATTTAAGCCAAGAATTTGCAGTTACTCACCAGAAGGCAGAAGGAAAACCTCCTTTAATCCTTCCTAAAAAAGAAGATTTAGTCTTATCAAGTTATGCTTCTTCGGTGGAAAATATCACCTATCCCTTAGAGATAGTAAACCCCCAGCCTATAGCATTTATTTTATCAAGTCCTCGATCGGGTTCTACACTATTAAGGGTAATGTTAGCAGGGCACCCTAATCTGGTTTCGCCTCCAGAATTACATTTACTACCCTTTACTACTCTCAAAGAAAGACAACAACAACTGGAAACCTCTCATCTTGACGAGGGTTTGATTCGCACTTTGATGGATTTAAAAGGTATCACCGCCGAGGAAAGCGAGGCATTAATCAATCAATGGGTAAAAGAAAATCTATCTATCCCTGACTTATACAGAATTTTGCAGGAATTGAGTGGCAATTGTCTCTTAGTCGATAAGTCACCTACCTATGGGATAGAAATGGCTACCCTGCTTCATGCACAAAAAATGTTTTCTAATGCTAAATATATCCATTTAATTCGTCATCCTTACTCCGTTATCGAATCTTTTGCTCGTTTACGCATGGATAAACTGTTAGGATTAAGTCATCATGGTAACCCCTATGAGGTGGGGGAGAAAATTTGGCGTAAAAGTAATGAAAATATTGTTGATTTTACATCACACCTAGAATCATCTAAGGTTTATCGAGTGTTTTATGAAGACTTGGTGACAAATCCTGAAATGATTATGAGGGAAATGTGCGAGTTTTTGGAAGTGCCTTTCTCGGAGTCTGTATTGAATCCGTATCAAGGGAAGAGAATGACTGACGGGGTGCGTAATACTTCTATGGCGGTAGGTGATCCTAATTTCCACTCTCGTTCTACAATAGATGCTAGCCTAGCAAATCATTGGCGTAAAATAAACTTACCCCTCCAGCTTAATCCCCTCTCGACAAATTTGGCTCATGATTTTAACTATACCCTCCCTGATGAAAAAATCACGATCGAGATGTCGGAAAAATTTATCAAAGTGGGAGATTTAAACTTATGTGTTTGCACTTGGGGTAATCCCGATCATCCTTTAATAGTTTTAGTTCATGGTATCCTTGATCAAGGTTATGGTTGGGATATGGTAGCTCGATCGATAGCAAAAAAAGGCTATTATATAGTAGCCCCTGATTTAAGAGGACATGGTAAGTCTGATCATGTAGCGAAAGGTTGTTCTTATAATTTACTAGATTTTGTTGCGGATTTAGATAGCCTTACGAATCAATTAACTGATAAGCCTTTTGTATTAGTCGGGCATTCCCTCGGCACAATGATAACCAGTATTTTTACCAGTATGCGCCCTCAAAAGGTGAGTAAATTGGTGTTACTTGAGCCAATTTTACCCGTAGAAACGACATCCTTTCAGTTGAGTAACCTTACCAGTCAATTAGACTATCTGGTGTCACCTCCGGCTTCTCCTATTTATGGGGATGTGGAGACGGTGGGGCAACGTTTGCAAACTGCAACCCCTGATTTAACAGCAGATTTTGCTTTAAAATTAGCCCAACGTATCACTAAACCAGTAGAAAATGGAGTAACTTTTACTTACTCTCCTCTCTTAACTACTCGTGCCGGTATTGTTAATAGTATCCAACGTCAACAGTATTTACAAATGCTCTCTAATCTCACTCTACCGTTAACTATTATATATGGCGATCGAAGTAACTTTAACCGTGAAGAAGACTTGGAGGCACAACAATTAGCCATGGCTCAAGCTAATAAAATAATTATTAAAGGAGGGCATAATTTACATTTGGAAAAACCTAATGATGTAGTCTCCGCCATTTTATCTAATTAATTTATTGGTTGAATTTTGTAAACTCAATCCGGATTTTTTTATTTCTTCTGAAGGAATATATATGTAAATTCCCTTGACATTCAATCAAAAATTTTGCGAGAATACCAGAATTAGGTATTGAAAAGTAACTTTTAAGGATTTGAGTACACCATCACCTCCACTAGAAATTACCTACTCTTGTCAATAAGAAAGAACTATTATTTCCATTAATGTTTAAGTCCAGTTATTATTTTTTTGACTCAATTTGGGTTTGCTATATAATAAGCAAATGTCAACAGTCAGAGCTATTATTAATTATTAATATTAATAAAGTAAAGAATTAAAATTAATGAAAATAGTCATTACGGGCGCGACAGGTTTTGTTGGTACAAAGTTAGTAGAAAAACTAGCCCCAGAAAATCAAATTATTATCTTAACTCGTCACTTAGACAAGGTAAAATCAATATTTTCTCCGGCCATTTTACCTAATTTAGAATTTGTACATTACACTCCTAAGCAATTGGGAGATTGGCAAAGTAAAATAGATGGTTGTGATGCTGTAATTAATCTTGCTGGTGCACCTATTGCGGAAAGATGGAATGATAGTTATAAACAAGAAATTCTTGAGAGTAGGCAGTTAGGCACTAGAACTATTGTACAGGCGATCGATCAATGCAATCAAAAACCTAAAGTATTAATTAATGCTTCTGCTATTGGTTTTTATGGTACAAGTGAAACAGAAACTTATACAGAAATTAGCCCGTCAGGAAAAGATTTTTTAGCCCAAGTTTGTCAGGCATGGGAAGCAGAGGCAGAAAAAGTAAAAGAAAAAGGTGTTAGATTAGTAATTTTTCGTTTGGGGATAGTTTTAGGAAATGGAGGGGCTTTAGCTAAAATGATACCACCTTTTAAAATTTTTGCAGGAGGCCCCATCGGAGCAGGAAAACAATGGTTTTCATGGATATATAGAGAAGATATAGTCGATATGATTATTCAAGCTCTAAAAGATAGTAACTTAAATGGTACTTTTAATGCTACTACTCCTTATCCTGTTACTATGAATCAACTGTGTGAAACTCTAGGGGATGTATTAAATCGGCCATCATGGCTTCCTGTACCGGGTTTCGCTTTAGAATTGCTATTAGGAGATGGAGCAAAAGTAGTTTTAGAAGGCCAAAAAGTTTTACCACAAAAAACCACAGAGGTGATGAATTATAACTTTCGTTTTTCCAGTATAAAACCTGCTTTAGAGCATATTATTAAAACAGAGTTCTAATTCTGAAAGATGATTGATTTAGTTTTGCCAGTTAATTTTATTTAATTAAAAGCATCTTTTAAAGCTGTACGAGCGGCTAAATTACCTCTTGTAGTTGCTAAAATGTCTGCTTCTCTTTGCAACCTTTCTTGAGTATCTTGCATTTCAAGGAGAGATTGCTGTTCGATCGCCACTCCATAGAGATTACTAGCAACCCAGTAAGATAATTCTCTTGGTAGGGTGGGCAAATTTTCTGGTAACTCTATTTTTTGATCTGTTAATTTTGCCGACAGTTTTACGACATCATGTAACAAAATTGTGACTTCTTTAGCTTTTTCATATAGATTATGCTGGGTAGAGTTATCTTCAAACCATTCGACTAGGGCAACTCGGTAAGGTTTTTCTCTAACATATTCTAACACTCGAAATCTCTGCTGTCCTAATGTTAACACTTTCATTCGATCGTCTGGCAATCTTTCAAAATGGATAATTTCTGCACAACAACCTACTTTCGCTATTTCTCCATTAGTGGGATCGATCATAAGTACTCCAAAACGTCGATCGTATTCTAAAATAGTATTCATCATCATGCGATAACGAAATTCAAAGATATGCAACGGTAAAGGGCGCCCCGGAAATAAAACTACTTCAGGGAGGGGAAACAAGGGTAATTCTCTAACTGCAATGGAAGAAGATGCCATGATTTTTCGCTCTAATTATGTATGCACTTTTCTCTAATTTAGCGGATTTTGGCATTTATTGACAGTTTACAAACTAAAGGCTTTAGTAAAAAAATGAACCTTAAGAGTTATGTCTTAATTGATGCCATTGCCAAGCATGACGGATAATAGTTTCAATTTCGGGGTATTGAGGTTGCCAACGAAGAATTTTACGAGCTTTTTCAGAACTTCCGACTAATATGGGTGGATCTCCGGGACGACGATCGTCAATTTTTACTGTAAAATTTTGTTGAGTAACTTTTTTTGTTGCTTCGATAACTTCTTTCACAGAAAAACCATTACCATTTCCAAGATTAAAAATCTCACTTTTACCACCTTTTAACAGATATTCTAAGCCTAATAAATGAGCTTGGGCTAAATCTTCGACATGAATATAATCACGAATACAAGTACCGTCAGGAGTCGGATAATCATTTCCTAAAATGGAGACAAAATCTCTTTTCCCTAACGCCGTATAAAGGATAAGAGGGATTAAATGAGGTTCGGGATTATGATCCTCTCCTATTAAAGCATCAACAGAAGCCCCTGCCGCATTAAAATAACGAAAAGCAACATATTCCCAACCATAAGCTCTTTGAAAATCAGCTAACATTTTTTCTACGACTAATTTGGTATAGCCATAGGTATTAATGGGATTTTGAGAATGACTTTCGGTAATGGGGATTTCTGTGGGAATGCCGTAAGTGGCACAAGTAGAAGAAAATACCATATTTCTGACTCCTGCCGATTCCATTGTTTCAAGTAAGTTGAGAGTAGAAACAACATTATTACGGTAATATTTAGCAGGATTTTCCATAGATTCCCCAACATAGGCATAAGCGGCAAAATGAATCACGGCATCTATTTTATATTCCTGAAATATTTTATCTAATAAGGCTCGATCGCACAAATCACCATGAACAAAATTAACTTTTAGTCGATCGATGATATATTGATGACCATAGACTAAGTTATCCAAAACTAACAAATCATAACCCTTACTTTGTAAAAGTTTAACCGTGTGCGAACCAATATAACCGGCACCACCAGTCACTAAAATAGTCATAATAATAAATAAATCAAATCTTTAGTAACAAATTGTATTTTATATAGGTTTTAGTTTATTGAAATGAGATGATTTTGAAAATCTTGGATTAATAAATTATAAACAAAGGGATCTGTAATACTATGATGTAATTTAACCGCTAAAGGAATATAAAGTTTGTCATTTTCCCAATATCTTTGACCAAAATAAAACAATGGTTGTCCTTCAATAAAGTTCTTTTGCCAATGTAAAGTTAATCCTGTAAACCTTAGATTAGGCAAATTACCAATAAAACAAGATAGTAAATAGTTTATCTCTTCTACTCTTGTTCCTTTTCCTCCTCTAATATTATCTAAAGTCGATCGATATCGATCGAAAAAATCATTCAATGATAACTGAGAAATATTTTCCAATAACATTTCCGAGAATCTTTGTTTACCTTCCACAGCAACAGGAATAACAATAGGGGGATTATCAAGAATATACCAATCATGTTGTAGTAATCTCAAATTAAAACAAAAGTGATTCGGTAATACTTTAACTAAATTCCACACCAAAAACGCAAAAAAAGTTGATTTTTCATTTCTGATAGTTTCATAAATTTTATAGGCTTCTGTTACTTCTAATTGCAAAGTAATATCTATTGTAGGATTTTGTAAAATATCTGTTTTAGTAAAGAAATCTAATGACCAACTTAAGTAACCTTCTTTGTCATCTTCTGTTAATAAACGAGGTAGATATTTTGGAGGAATAATCATTAATTAATAGAGGAGGTTTACAATCAAAAGTTTTTCGTGAAATAGTCAAAAGATAAATAAACCAACAATAGTAATACTCGTAACTCCAAGACTTAACCAAATAAATTGATTATCCTTAGTGTTAACTTTGCTTAAATCTATCAATTCAATTTGACGTTTAGGCTTTATTTTACGATTAGGACTACTAGCTTGTCTATACTGATTACTAGGGGAAGTATTATTAAGGAGATCGGGAATTTCTGTCATCCATTCTTTAGGACGCTGTAATTTTGGTGCTTTAATGATATAAAGTAATTGAAGGGCTTGTTTTTTTGTTTCCTTATCAGAATGACTTGATAACTCCTGACAAAGTGCGATCGCTTTTTCTGTTTCCCCGGCAGCCTCATAGGCATTCACTAACCAGATTTTAACCTCCCCTGCTAAAGAAGAATAAGGTGAGATTAATTGAGAGGCTTGTTCTAAGTGGTCAATACTAACACGATAACGCCCTGTGTCAAAGGCTAATTTACCTTTTCGGTAATTCTGTTCAAATTGCGTTTGCGAAAATGAATTAGTCACGACAGACAATTAACAGCGAATAATGAATTTAGTTTTGGTGTTTCACTCTTTTTATTTTCGATCGTTCATTGTCTATTGTCAATTTTTTTAAGCATACTCACCTTGTAATACTTCATCATATTCATCTGCGATCGTAGCAACTAAGGTTATTGTACGAGAAATTTCAGCAGGAGACAAGTCATCTACAGTTCTTTGACAAGAAACGACTACTTGATTATTAAAAATAGAGAAACAAGTTTCAAAAGTTCCACTCCAATTCAATTCCATCAGTTGACGCAATAACTGAGGCTCGTTTTTTGCGGGTAAAGATAAAACCGTTGCCCAAACAGTTAATAAATCATCGTCACTTTCTCCAGTTAATTGAACAAAAACTTCTACCGTGCCATATTGAAATTTCCAAACATAGCCATCTTCAGTACCTTGTACCATTGCGCTATCATTTTCTTCCAAGCTAGAGATTACCGTTTCAATTTCCTCTTTGTGGCTATTTTTCGGTAAATCTAACTCATTAAAATTAGCTTGTAAATCTTCAGTGATCAATTCAGGGGTACTCATAATTCTTTCTAATTTAGTAGTTTTATATCCTATCAATAAAATATTACACTATGATAATGAAAAAGTAACAATTTTTGTATTTTCGACAACAAACCATTAAACCTTTAACCAACAATGTAAATTTCAAAATAAAGATTTTAGGTTTTAGGTGAAAAGTTGTAGATAGTGCCTTTATTTGTTGTTGAGTATAAAGTATTATTGAAACTTTTTAAGTTTAAAATTGCCCCAAAGGGAGAATATTCCTTTAAGATTAAATTGCCGTTGATTTGAAAACAATAAAAATAACCATAGTGATCACAACTAAAAATTAATTGGGTGTCGATATTAACAAATCCACTATAACTTGAGCCTTGACATTGAGCTATGCTTGAAAACTTAACATAATTCGTTGACCATTGAAAACGAGGAGTTATTTTAGAAATAGTACCATCACTACAACCAAAAACTAATTCTTCCGAGGTTAAATATTGCCACATCACACCCCAAGTTAAATCATGTTTCCACAATAATTGACCATCTTTGCAACTATAACAATTTATACCTTTACTATGACCCAGAAAAATTCTTTCTCCATCACTACATAAAGAGATCGAATGAGATAAAGAAGTAGATAGTTGCCATTGTTTTTGATAATCTTTATCTAAAAAAGTAAGATTACCGTATATATCCACAAGAACTAGATTTTCTTTACTATGACACAATGCAAGTATAATATATTGATAGTCATAGTTATTTTCGGGACGGGCGTTATAAATAGACTCTAATGCTTGATTTTTTAAGTGATAAATTTTACCGTCATTACAAGCTATATAAATTTTTTCTTGAGATGTAATTATAGAGGAGATTTTACTAGGTAATTGAAGGGTATAAAAAAGTTCTCCTTGATGATTTAAAACCGACAATAAACCATCTCTATTACCAACATAACAATATTCTCGATCGATTTCTAAGACAGAAGCAGGAATTTTGTATGAACCTTTGGGATTTTCGGGGGTGTATTCCCAAGTACAATGTACATTATTCTCTGTATCTTGTGGACGAGTGAAACATCTACCATGAATTTTGTTTTCTATAAGCCAAAAATTCTTAAGATCATCATGGGATGAGTTATTCAAAGATTGAAATAAATAGGTAACATCTGAATACTCGATCGCAAAAAAAGGAACTTCAGCTAATCTCGGTAAATTTTCTCGATTAACAATATCGGTGGTAAAATAAACTGAACCAAAGTCATAACCAAAAGATCGAGGGGTTTCTGTTGGTAATCCTTGAATCATGATGCCATCAATAAAACCCGTTTGTGCATTCCTTAATATAAAGCGATCACCAATATCATGAGCTATAAATTTCATCTCAAAAAAAGTTAATTGTTAATCGTTTATTAAAGTTTAGCCTCCGGCAACCGCAGGTACAATACTTACTTCATCGCCATCAGTTAAAGGAGTAGCTACATTATCTAAGAAGCGAATATCTTCACTATTAACATAGAAATTGAGGAAACGACGAGGTGCGCCTTGTTCGTCACATAAACGAGCTTTGATACCGGGGCAATTTGTTTCTAAAGCATCAAGCAACTCTTGAATATTGGTTGCACTACATTCGATCGTAGCTTGTTCTTTTGTAAATTTTTGTAAAGGGGTAGGAATTAATACTTTTACGGACATATTTAGATAAATTTTAATATTGTTTACATTAAGAGAAAAGGACGACAGGAATAAAGAAAAAATTTAATTCGTTATTCCTCATTCTTCATTACACTAAGACTTGTTGCCATTCTAAACGATCGAGAGTACGAGAGCGTTCTAAGGCACGTTCAAAGCTATCTAATTTAGGCTCGATGAGGAAAGGCTCACTAATATAACCTTGTACTGCTTCTTGGGTTTTTAAACCGTTACCAGTGATATAAACAACGGTAGTTTCTTCAGGATCAATTTTTCCTGCTTCTACTAATTTCTTCAACACGGCAACAGTTGTACCTCCTGCTGTTTCGGTAAAGATGCCTTCAGTTTCCGCTAAAAGTTTGATACCTTCAATAATTTCTGCATCAGTAACAGATTCGATATTACCGTTAGTTTTACGAGCGAGATCTAAAGCATACATTCCGTCAGCAGGATTACCAATAGCGATCGACTTGGCGATCGTGTTAGGCTTAACAGGGATAACAAAGTCTCTCCCTTCTTTGAATGCTTGGGCAATAGGAGAACAACCTTCTGCTTGCGCACCACTGAAACGCACAGGTTTATCATCCACTAAACCAACTTTAACGAACTCTTGAAAACCTTTATGAATTTTGGTAAACAAAGAGCCAGAAGCCAAAGGTGCAACGATATGATCAGGTAATTTCCAGCCTAATTGTTCGGCTACTTCAAACCCCAAAGTTTTAGAACCTTCGGAGTAGTAAGGACGTAAGTTAATGTTAACAAAACCCCAACCGTAGGTATTACCAACTTCACAACAAAGGCGGTTAACTTGGTCATAGTTGCCTTTAACAGCCATTACTGTAGGATTGTAGATTAATGTACCTAAAACTTTTCCAGCTTCTAAGTCCGAAGGAATGAAAACACAACAGTCTAAACCTGCATGGGCTGCGATCGCCGCAGTGGAGTTTGCCAGATTACCAGTACTAGCACAGGAGACGGTGGTAAAACCTAGCTCTTTAGCACGGGTTAAAGCAACAGAAACAACTCTATCCTTAAAACTAAGGGTAGGCATATTAACAGCATCATTTTTAATATAAAGATTTTTCAGACCCAAACGACGAGCCAAGCGATTTGATTTAACAAGGGGAGTCATCCCTGTACCCACATCGATGGGATTTTCACTTTCAACGGGCAAAAAGGCTTTATAGCGCCAGATAGAATTAGGCCCTTTGGCAATGCTTTCACGGCTTACTTGAGCTTTGATAGCATCGTAATCATAGGCAACTTCTAAAGGTGCAAAGGTTTCTTCGCAAATATGGATTGCTTTAAGAGGATATTCTGTACTTCCTTCTTTAGAAACTAATTTGGTGAAGGTAGGTTTAAATTTAGTGGTGGGACGATCGAGTGCTTGGGTCATTTTATCTTCTCCTGTGTTAGTCGATAATCTACGAATCTGAAAATAATCTTTAAATGATTGCTTGTGTAAAAAGTATAACAGTTAGCAAATTAGTTGGCAAATATACCAGACTAAAATAGTCGGGATTTAAAATATTTAACTGTGAATCTTGCACTAGCAATAAATTGATTTCAAGGGTGATGTTTATGTTTAAACAAATAATTAATGTCTATACTTTTTTAGATTTATAAATTTACATGCAAATTCTTCAGCAGTTTCTCGATTCTCAATAACAGTTATATTTTCTTCGATCTAATTCAATGGTTTGACGATAGTCAGCGATCGCTTTTTCATACTTTTTTAAATTATAATAAGCAAAATCAAGATTGTTATAAGCATTGGTATAATTTAGGTTTAATTCAATGACTTTACTATCGAACCTATTTAATATTTACACCTGTAACCTTAATGACAAAAGGCTTTGACAAGATTAATATATTTTTCTTGAAATCATTATTGTGTAATCATTCTAAAAAAGAGACTAAATCGGTTCTATAAAATTTTTTCGTATTTAAGTTTTTGAGTGAAAATTATAGAAACAGCAAAAAAGGTACTCTCAAAATGAAAGAATATGACTTAGTCATTATCGGAGGAGGTTCAGGTGGTTTAGTTGTCGCTAGTGCGGCAGCACAATTAAAAGCGAAAGTTGCCCTTATCGAAAAACATCGTTTAGGAGGAGATTGTCTCTGGTATGGTTGTGTACCTAGTAAATCTTTGATTCATGGTAGTAGAATCGCTTATCAAGTGCGAAATAGCTCTGATTTTGGGGTTTATAGCAATAATTTTGAGGTTAAATTTAATGAAGTTATCAATCATGTTAATAATGTAATCAGCACGATCGAACCCCATGATTCTCCTGATAGATTTAGGGGATTGGGAGTTGAGGTTATTTTTGGAGATGGTAAATTTATTGACGAAAACACATTTGAGGTAAATGGACGACAATTAAAACCCCGTAATTTTGTTATTTCAACAGGATCAAGTCCTAAAATTCCTGAGATTGAAGGTTTAAAGGAAGTGGGTTTTATTACCAATGAGCAAGTTTTTTCTTTAACAGAATTACCAAAATCTATAGTTATTATGGGAGGAGGAGCGATCGCTTGTGAGCTAGGACAAGCATTAAAGAGATTAGGCTCAGAAATAACTATTATAGCTAGTAGAAATCAACTTTTACCCAAAGAAGACCCAGAAGCATCAGAAATCATCGAAAATCAGTTCAAAGAAGAAGGTATAAGACTTATTAAGTCTGCGAAAGCTGAAAAAGTAGAATTAATTGAAGGGAAAAAAGTTGTTTCTGTACAAGGAGAAAAATTAATTGCTGAGGAAATTTTAGTTTGTATTGGACGTACTCCGAATATCAAATCTCTGGATTTAGAAAAGGCAAATGTTGAATATAATCAACAAGGAATTAAAGTTAATAATAAACTGCAAACTACCAATAAAAAAATCTATAGTTGCGGGGATGTTATCGGTGGTTATCAATTCACCCATGTAGCAGGATATGAAGCGACAATCATTTTACAAAATGCTCTTTTCTTTCCTACTAAAAAGGTCGATTATCGGGTTATTCCCTATGCTATTTTTACTTTTCCTGAATTAGCTAGGGTTGGCTTAATTGAACATCAAGCTAAAAGTTTTTATGGTGAGAATATTGCTATTTTAAAACAGGATATAAAAGGAGTCGATCGAAATCAAACTGAAGGAAAAGTAAAGGGATTTGCTAAAATTATTACAACTTTAAAAGGTGATATTTTAGGAGCGACTATTGTAGGAGAATCATCAGGGGAATTAATCCATGAAATTGTATTAGCAATGAAAAATAATCTTAAAGTTACTAATTTAACAAGTATTCATATTTACCCAACTTTAAGTGAAATTAATAGCAAAACAGCATTACTTTTTACTAAACAAAAATATGCTAAAAATCAAACATTACAAAACTTATTAAATAATTTTTTTGCTTTTCGTCGTTGGTTAGGATTCTAAAGATATATATATTTAGTAACCCATGTCCTTAAAAAGAAATTTAAAGATTCTGAGAAAATTGTGACAATTTGTTAAAAAATTTGTTAAAAATAGAAACAGCAAGTTTTAAAGCATACTAAAACAGTATCTTAAAACGGGGTTTGGATCATTACAAACTCATGCTATATTAAGAAAAGTTAATTGCATATCAGTGATATTGCTGAGTAGCAAATCGTCTCCGATAATAGTAATAGAGACAAAAAAAGTAAAACTTGACAAGTTAAAAAAAGAAAGATTATGACCATTGCAGTCGGCCGGGCGCCGGAAAGAGGGTGGTTTGATGCCCTTGATGACTGGCTCAAAAGAGACCGCTTTGTATTTGTAGGCTGGTCTGGTATCCTTCTATTCCCTTGTGCATATCTTGCATTAGGGGGATGGTTGACTGGTACTACCTTCGTTACTTCTTGGTACACTCACGGTTTAGCCAGTTCTTACTTAGAAGGTGCTAACTTTTTAACCGTAGCTGTGTCCTCCCCTGCGGATGTTTTTGGGCATTCCTTACTGTTTTTGTGGGGGCCTGAAGCTCAAGGAAGTTTAACTCGCTGGTTTCAAATCGGTGGTTTGTGGCCTTTCGTAGCATTACACGGAGCTTTTGGTTTAATTGGCTTCATGTTACGTCAATTTGAGATTTCTCGTCTTGTGGGGATTCGTCCTTACAATGCGATCGCATTCTCTGGGCCTATCGCTGTATTTGTAAGTGTTTTCTTAATGTATCCTTTAGGACAATCTAGCTGGTTCTTTGCTCCCTCCTTCGGTGTAGCAGGAATTTTCCGCTTTATCCTATTTTTACAAGGTTTTCATAACTGGACTCTCAACCCCTTCCACATGATGGGTGTTGCGGGAATTTTAGGTGGTGCTTTACTTTGTGCTATTCATGGTGCAACAGTAGAAAATACCTTATTCCAAGATGGTGAACAAGCTAACACTTTCCGTGCTTTTGAACCTACTCAAGCTGAAGAAACTTATTCTATGGTGACTGCTAACCGTTTCTGGTCTCAGATTTTCGGTATCGCATTCTCCAACAAACGTTGGTTACACTTCTTTATGTTGTTTGTACCTGTCACTGGTTTATGGATGAGTTCGATCGGAATTGTCGGTTTAGCATTTAACCTCCGGGCTTATGACTTCGTATCTCAAGAGTTGAGAGCGGCAGAAGATCCAGAATTTGAAACTTTTTATACCAAAAACATCCTATTAAACGAAGGGTTGCGCGCATGGATGGCGCCTCAAGATCAACCCCACGAAAAATTTGTATTCCCTGAGGAGGTACTTCCACGTGGTAACGCTCTCTAATCCTATTGGCGGTCGTGACCTAGAATCTACTGGCTTTGCTTGGTGGTCTGGTAATGCTAGACTCATTAATCTTTCCGGTAAATTATTAGGTGCACACGTTGCCCATGCTGGTCTAATTGTCTTCTGGGCAGGAGCAATGACCTTATTTGAAACTGCTCACTTTATCCCTGAAAAACCTATGTACGAACAAGGGTTTATCCTTTTACCCCACGTTGCTACTTTAGGCTGGGGTGTAGGTGCTGGTGGTGAAGTAACTGATGTTTTCCCTTTCTTTGTGGTTGGTGTTCTTCACCTTATCTCCTCCGCCGTTTTAGGTGTGGGTGGACTTTATCATGCTTTGCGTGGCCCTGAAACCTTAGAAGAATATTCTAGTTTCTTTGGCTATGACTGGAAAGATAAAAACCAAATGACCAACATTATTGGTTATCACTTAATCCTTTTGGGAGTGGGTGCTTTATTGCTCGTATTCAAAGCCATGTTCTTTGGCGGTGTTTATGACACTTGGGCTCCCGGTGGTGGTGATGTTCGTGTAATTAGTAACCCGACTCTTAACCCTGCAGTAATCTTTGGTTATTTGATCAAGGCTCCTTTTGGCGGTGAAGGTTGGATTGTTAGTGTTAACAATATGGAAGACATCATCGGTGGTCATATTTGGGTCGGTTTAACCTGTATCTTTGGTGGTATTTGGCACATCTTAACCAAACCTTTCGGTTGGGCTCGTCGTGCTCTCATCTGGTCTGGTGAGGCTTATCTTTCCTATAGTTTGGGTGCTTTATCCTTAATGGGATTTATCGCTTCTACTATGGTATGGTACAACAACACCGCTTATCCTAGTGAATTCTACGGGCCTACTGGTGCTGAAGCATCTCAGGCTCAAGCCTTAACCTACTTAATCCGTGACCAAAGATTAGGGGCTAACGTAGGTTCTGCACAGGGACCTACTGGTTTAGGTAAATACTTGATGCGTTCTCCCACTGGTGAAATCATCTTCGGTGGTGAAACCATGCGTTTCTGGGATTTCAGAGGTCCTTGGTTAGAGCCTCTCCGTGGTCCTAACGGTTTGGATTTAGACAAAGTCAGAAACGATATTCAACCTTGGCAAGTACGCCGTGCGGCTGAATATATGACTCATGCTCCTTTAGGTTCTTTGAACTCTGTAGGTGGAGTTATTACTGACGTAAATGCTTTTAACTATGTATCTCCTCGTGCATGGTTAGCAACTTCTCATTTTACTTTAGGTTTCTTCTTCTTAGTTGGTCATTTATGGCATGCAGGAAGAGCTCGTGCTGCTGCTGGTGGTTTCGAGAAAGGAATCGATCGTGAAAATGAACCTACTTTAGCAATGCCTGATCTTGACTAATATTCAAGTTTTGAATCTTTGCTAAATAATTTAAGCCTCTGCCTTAATGGTGGGGGCTTATTTTTTTTATATTCATTCATAAATAGAGGCTCTTCAAAAAAAAGAACTTAATTAATTCAAATAATATTAATAATTGGTTATTTGTAATTCTTAATTCTTGTTAAGATTGTTAAATTATTGTTAAATAATAGATATTAAATCAATGTGAGGAGATCAAATGTCAGAGGGAAATTTTAGCCGTCCAGAAAAATCGTTAAGGGAAGATAAACCTACAAAAATCCCTACATCTAAGAAAAACTCCTCTAATTGGTTATTAATGGGTTTCGGATTAAGTGCGATCGCCGTTTTTTCTGCTACCATCGGGGCTTTTTTAGCATTATCATTATCCCAAACTCCTTTGAGACAAGCTAAACTAACTCCTGCGGAAGAGGCAGTGTTTAATAAAGAAGAAACCTTGACATTTGATAATTTACAAATTCCCAAATTAAGTAGGCCTGTTAATATTCTTGTACTAGGAATTAAGGTAACAACAGAAGATCTTCCAGAGCAGAATCATGAAAATTTGGGTTATCATGCCTTGGTTAATTCCTTTGAAGGGTTATCAGATAGTATGTTATTACTAAGATTTGATCCAGACAAAGATTATGTAACGGTATTATCTATTCCTAGGGATACTAAAACTTTTGTGGCTGGAAAGGGAATTACGAAAATTAATGATGCTAATGCTTTAGGTGGGCCTGCTTTGGCGGCAGAATCTGTGAGTAGCTTATTAAATGATGTTCCGATCGATCGTTATATTAGAATTAACGTACAGGGAGTGGAAAAATTTATTGATGCTTTAGGAGGTGTAAATCTGTATGTACCTCAAAACATGAAATATACAGATCATAGTCAGCACTTATATATTGATTTAAAAGAAGGGGAACAACATTTAGACGGTTATAAAGCATTACAATTTTTACGATTTCGTTATGATGCTTATGGTGATATTGGTAGGGTTCAAAGACAACAAACTTTTATACGAGCTTTGATTGAACAAGCCTTAAGTCCCAGAACTATTCTGAAAATGCCTGATATTCTCTCTGTGGTTCGTTCTCATATTGACACTAATTTAACAACTAATGAGTTAATTGCGATCGCAGGTTTTACTGCACAAAAAAATCGTTCTAATATCAATATGGTAATGTTACCCGGCGATTTTAATGTGCCAGAAGAAGGAGAATTAAGTTATTGGTTGCCTAATCATAGAAAGATCTCAGAAGTCGTAGCACAACATTTTGATATGGAAATGGAATCTGATTATGACAGTGCCTCTAATAATTCAGATCTTAGTAATCTAAGAATTGCCGTGCAAACTACGGAAGATAATCAAGAATCAGCACAAAAAATAGTAGAGTATTTACGATCGCAAGGCTACCATCAAAGTTTCATAACTCAAAAATTTACTACTCAACCTTTTTTAAAAACAAAAATAGTAGCACAACAAGGAGATAATTTTTCTGCCGCAAAAGTCAGAGCTGATTTAGGAATTGGTGAGGTTATTGTGGAAAGTACAGGTGTATTGAATTCTGATATAACAATTCAGGTGGGTCAAGATTGGCCTAACATAAATTTTGATTATCCTAAAGAGAATAGTTTTAAAACAGTTTCTTATTGAGATAGAAAGGAAAGACGGAAGAAAATAATCATAATTGATTTTAAACTATAGGGAATTGATTTATTTCAGTTATTAATTAAATTTAATGCCTTTTGTTTTTACCAATTTGGGCTGCTTGACATCCTTTTTCCTTTATCAATTCAAGTTTCTTAATATCGAACTGAGGTGAACTCACTATGAATTGTGTTAATATCAAAATCAATAAGCACTTTTTTGTTAAGACTCATTTTACTCTGTTGAAATTAATAAAGTAAAATCTTGGCTGAAAGAGTAAATAGCATTTCCTTATAAGTTTTGATACACATTTGAGAATATGAACATCACTAAACGTGGACTAATTCTGGGTACGACTGCCTTAGCTGTTTCTAGTGTCGCCATTACTGGTTTTGGGCTTCGTTTTTCCCAAAGTCAGGCTTTTTTTCAAGATAGTCCTAAAGAATTAGTAGATGAGGTATGGCAAGTAATAAATCGCAAATATGTGGATGCTACCTTTAACGGGGAAGACTGGCGAGAAATAAGAAAAGAATATTTAGGAAAAGAATACAATGATAAGGAACAAGCCTACGAAGCAATTCGGGAAATGCTTAAAAAACTAGATGATCCTTATACTCGTTTTATGAATCCTGAAGAATTCAAGACTATGCAAATTGATACTTCAGGAGAGTTAACAGGTATCGGTATTCAAATTACTAAAGAGAAAGAAACGAATAATATTGTCGTCATTTCCCCCATTGAAGATACTCCAGCATTTGAAGCGGGGGTTGTGTCTAAGGATATTATCCGTAAAATTGACGGTAAAAGTACTGAGGGAATGGAATTAAATGATGCTGTGTCCATGATTAGAGGCAAACCCGGTACCAGTGTTGATTTAGTTATCGAACGGAATGGCAAAATGCTCGATTTTACGATTACAAGAGCTACGATCGAAATACATCCTGTTAAAACTAAAATTGAAAGTAACGCCGATGTAGGGAAATTTGATTATATCCGTTTAGTCCAATTTAGTGGGAATGCCTCTCTCGAAATGAAAGAAGCTATCTTAGAAGGGGAAAAAAATAACGTTAGCGGTTATATTCTGGATTTACGATCGAATCCGGGAGGCTTGTTATACTCTAGTGTTGAAATTGCTCGGATGTTCATTGATGATGGTAGAATTGTCACTACAGTCGATCGAGTTGGAGAAGTTGATGCTCATAGTGCAAATGGTACGGCTTTGACCAATAAACCCATTGTAGTATTAGTTGACGGTGGATCGGCTAGTGCAAGTGAAATTCTTTCTGGTGCGTTACAAGATCATAAACGGGCGATTATTGTAGGTACTCAAACCTTTGGAAAAGGATTAGTACAGTCGGTTCGGGGATTGGGAGATGGTTCAGGTATGGCGGTAACGATCGCTAAATATTTAACTCCCGACGGCAGAGATATTAATAAACAAGGTATTACCCCTGATGTAGTTTATGAAATGAGCGAAGCGGAAAAAGAAGTTTTGATCAAAGATCGGGAAAAAATAGGTACGATCGAAGATGGACAATTTAAGAAAGCCTTAGAAATTTTGTCTCAGCAGATAGCAAAAAAATAAAAAATTATTAAAAATCTGATTATTTTCCCACTTAATTAACCGACTTTAGTAGATTTATGCTATTAGCAATGAAACTCATTTCATTATGGGAGAAGGATTTTGACTAATAAACCCCTTTGCAATAAATTGACAAAGCTAACAGCAAAAGTCTGCTAAAGCGACTTGAAAAAATGTAATTTTATCTCAAATTTGAAAATCCCCCGGGTATAGAGGGGGGGTGATAACTGTATAAGTTTCAAGTTATTAGAAGAATGTTATATTATCAGCAGTAATAGCGATACTTGAATCAAAATCAGCTACTAGGACAGATCCGCCAGAGGCTAAACCATTACGATCGTAAAACAATTTACCTTGTCCCTGATCGTAACTAAAATTAGGACTTAAGCAAGGACTACTATCTAAGAAACCGTCAAGATCAGCATCACCGTTGAAAACAGCTCGATTAAATTGGAATATAACCGCTTCTCCTGCTGTATCGGGTAATCCATTAATAAGATCTCCTAAGTCTGCAAGAGCGTTATAAACTAAATTGATGTCATTTTTAGCTAAGGTAGTAGTAGTAGCTGTTGTACCTGTACCATTCACCTGTGTCAAATCACTGAATAAACCATTAATGTCGAGATTAATCGTATCTTTACCTGCTCCCCCATCAATAGTTATAGTATTACTATAGACAGCAGTATCAGAACCACCACTTAATGAAATGCTAATATTATCAACTCCAGCACCGCCATTAACATCTATAGTGTTACTATATACATCGGCATCTGCTCCCACAAGAGTTATACTAATTTGATCATTACCAGTATCACCATTAACGGTTATGTCATTAGAACTTACGGAAGAATCACCAGAGAGCAGTTCCAAATTAATGAGATCGTTACCAGTACCACCATCAAGGGTTATATTATTATTGCTAATAGTCGATGAACCAGATAAGAGTTTTGCGGAGATTAAATCGTTACCACTACCTCCGTTAATGTTAATATCATTGCTACTGATAGAATACGAGCCGTTATTAAATTCTAGGGTGATAATATCATTGTTGGTTCCACTATTAATATTCACACTATTGGAATAAATAGAGCTAGTGAAGGAGATGAATTTAACACTAATAATATCAACTCCAGTACCACTATTGATGGTTACATCATTATTTGAAAGTTCATCAGTACCACAATTCATGAGAACTTTGATATTATTATTACCATTACCCCCATCAATATTTACTGTATTACTTACAATTCCAGTACTGTAGGTTTCAAGAAGAGAGACATTGATAGCATCATTACCATCACCAGCAGTTATAGTAATGTCATTATTTTGCATGGTTGAAGTACCACCAGTCAAAAGAACTGTAATACTATCATTTCCTGTGCCACTATCAATATTGACATTATTACTACTGACATAATCACCATCTGCACCGAGAAGAGAGACATTAATAATATCATTACCTGTACCACCCGTAACAGCAACATCATTGTCATCTAAATCACTAGTGCCATTTTCCAGAATGATATTAATGGTATCATTTCCCGTACCACTATTAATTGTTACCGTATTACTGGAAACAGAGGAGCCTTCCATACCGAGAAGGGATACATTGATGATGTCATTCCCCGCATCACCGATGGCAGTAACATCATTATTATCTAAGTTGGAAGTACCATTTTGCAGAACAATATTAATAGTATCATTGCCTATACCACCATCGGCTACTACTGTGTTAGATTGCACATCACTTGAATATGCCTGAGAAAGATTTATGGTAATTACATCGTTACCAGTACCACCGTTAGCCGTAATGGAATTATTGCTGATAGTCGATGAGTAACCTGCTAAAACAATATTAATAGTATCGTTACCCGCATCTCCATTGACTAAGATTGTATTATTACTAATATAACTACTTGCGACTAAAGTCAGTTCAATAAGATCATTGCCATCGCCACCGGATAAAGTAATATTGTTGTTACTAATATTATCTTCAGCAACAAGATTTACAGTAATTAAGTCATTCCCTGAGTTACCAGTTACATTGATTGTGTTGGTATTTATATCATCATCGGTAACTAAACTAATAGATAATAAGTCCACTGCGGTAGTGCCAGTAAGACTAAAACTCTGAACAGATATAGCTGTGTTTGTTGAAACAATGATATTTTGAATCGCCATAATTTTAATTCTTTATTTTTCTAAATATGGAGATTAAATCAAGAATTTTGAAAAAATCTCTTTTATTATACTGTAAACTATATTATATTATAAAATTGAAATTACCTTTAAATATCAAGTAATTTTAACTAATTTATTATAATTCTAACTAAAAAAACTTTAGGTATTTTTATCATTTGAATAGCAAATAAAACCCATAGAGCTTACTTACGCATTTTTACCAAAAACTAGGGGATTAAGATTCTTTCGCTATCCCTCAGAATGATATTTTTCCTTTATTAGTGCGTAAGAAATGACACACAATTTACTTCTTTGAGTGTATTAAACCATCAAAAAATTTTTATGTATCCAAAACAAGAGAAAAACTTAAAAGCTGAACTTCAAATTATTGAAAAGCTGATTGTCGAAGAAAAATTAGAAGAGGCAGAAAATAAATGTTTGGAGTTACAAAAAGAACAACCTAATGATCCTATTATTGCTCATGCTTTAGGATTAATTTATTATATGCGTCAAAAATATGATGATGCGATCGCTAAATTTCGGATTACGATCGCTCAAATTACGAATAATCCTAATTTTTATAATAATTTAGCAGAGGCTTTGCGTCGTAAAGGAGAATTTAAAGAAGCCTTAGATTGTTTTCATGGTGCTTTATTAGTGCAACCTGCTTTTCTTAAAGCTCATTTAGGTATTGCTAACACCCTCATTGATTTGAAACGTTATCAAGATGCTAGGGCTAGATTTGAATTTATGATTAAATTAGATCCCAGTTTTGCTCCGGCGTATCATTATTTAGGAGTGATGTTAACTACCTTAGAGGCAACTAAAGAGGCAATTCCGATTTTGCGCAAAGCCGTAGCCTTAAAAAAAGACTATTATGAGGCAAAATTTAGTTTAGCTAATGCTCTTGAACAAGATTCTCAAACGAAAGAAGCATTACAGATTTATTATGAGTTACTAAAAGAAAAACCTAATGATGCTTCAGTTCATAATAATTGTGGTAATATTTTGCGCACTTTAGGAAGACTAGAAGAGGCGGAAGAACACGTCCGAAAGGCAATTCAATCTAATCCTGAACACGTATCCGCTTATTATAATCGATCGGCGAAGCATTTTGCTCAGGAAGTCACTCCTCAACAATTGCAAAGATTAGAAGAGTTAATTTTAGATCCTACTATTAGTGATGAAGATCGGAGTAATTTACATTTTACTTTAGCTCGTTATTATGATGCTCAGAAAGATTACCAAACTGCGTTTAATCATTATAAACAGGGTAATGATATTGACAGTCGAAAAGAGCCTTATAATCATGAAACCCAAACTAAAGTATTTTCGATTTTTAAATCTTTTTTTACTAAGGAGTTTTTTGCTACTCATCCTCATTTTGGTAGTTCTTCCGAAACACCAGTTTTTATTTTTGGAATGCCTCGATCGGGTACTACTTTAGTAGAGCAAATTCTGTCTAGTCATCCTCAAGTATATGGAGCTGGAGAGTTAAAATATATATCACAAATAATACAAACTTTAGCGGGTCAGTTTAGTAATCAAGCAGGGTATCCAGCGTGTTTAAATTTGTTGAATCCGATTAATTCTTGTAGTGTAGGAGAAAGTTACGTTAATAAAGTTAGAGATTTGGTACCGGGTGATAAAGAAAATATTTTACGTATTACTGATAAAATGCCGGGTAATTTTACTAATTTGGGCTTAATTTCCCTATTATTACCCCATGCGAAATTAATTCACTGTCGCAGAAATCCCATGGATAGTTGTTTTTCTTGTTTTACTCAACATTTTACACAGGTAATTGTTTATACAAGGCAATTAGAAGATTTAGGTAATTATTATCAATTATATGAAGATTTAATGGCTCACTGGCATAATGTTTTACCGATACCTATTCTTGATGTAAGTTATGAAAATATGGTAGAGAATACAGAAGAAATGACTCGAAAAATTATTGATTTTGTTGGTTTAGAATGGGATGATGCTTGTCTTAACTTCCATGAAACTGAGCGTAAAGTTAAAACAGCTAGTTTAGAGCAAGTCAGAAAACCGATTTATACTTCTTCTGTTGGCAAATGGCGACGTTATGAAACATTTTTAGAACCATTAAAACAGGCTTTGGGTGAATATGCTCCTCTTCCTGAGTCTCTTTTTTAAATTTATTTCAATCTTGTCTGTTTTTATATTCCCACAAATTTAACATTGGCAAAATTAGGATACTCCCCAATTACCTTTAGTTGTTACAGTTGTTTTTGGAACAAAAGGAGAAAAAATTACCCGTGATTATCCTACTAATGTTCATATTTTTCCCAATGAAAGTGGACTTTTTATAGAAACTATTTTTTTATGTTTTTAAATATGTTCTTTAGACAAAAATTGTTTTTCAAATACTCCTGTCGGAAAAATTTGTGAGGAGAAAATGTTAGAAATTCAAACGGCAATTCTTTATTGTTTGGGATATTAAAATTTCCATTTTTAAAACATAATTTATCAAGATTTTTCTCTTTCTGTTTCTTAAATTTAGAGATAATTTTCTCTGTAATTGTGTTCTAAATTCTCTTTTTTCTTAGTTAATGTTCTAAAAAGTACCCCTTAAGAGTTATAATCGCCTATTGGTATTAATTTTTTCTGTCATCTTTCACCAAAAATCATGACCAAAAAGCGTGTTTTATCAGGAGTACAACCTACAGGCAATTTACACATCGGCAATTATTTAGGAGCGATTCGTAACTGGGTAGAGTTACAACCTAATTATGATAACTTTTTTTGTGTTGTTGATTTACACGCTATCACTGTACCTCATAATCCTGCTACTCTAGCAGAAAATACCTACACGATCGCTGCTTTATATTTAGCTTGTGGTATAGACTTAAATCATTCGACTATTTTTGTTCAATCTCATGTTACCGCTCATAGTGAATTAACATGGTTGTTAAACTGTGTAACCCCTTTAAACTGGTTAGAAAGAATGATCCAATTTAAGGAAAAGGCTATTAAACAAGGGGAAAATGTCAGCGTTGGCTTGTTAGATTATCCCGTTTTGATGGCGGCGGATATACTATTATATGATGCTGATCAAGTACCTGTCGGGGAAGATCAAAAACAGCATTTAGAGTTAACTAGAGATATTGCTATTCGAGTTAATGATCAATTTGGTAGTGAAGAAAAGCCGATATTTAAAGTACCTGAACCCTTAATACGCAAAGAAGGTGCTAGGATAATGAGTCTGACGGATGGTACTAAGAAAATGTCTAAGTCTGATCCTTCACCCTTGAGTAGAATTAATTTATTAGACAGTCCTGATGATATTAAGAAAAAGATTAAGAAATGTAAAACAGATCCTATTATGGGGTTATATTTTGCTGACGATCGACCAGAATGTAATAACTTGTTAGGATTGTACAGTATTTTTACGAGTAAAACTAAGGAAGAAGTAACCACAGAATGTAGTGATATGGGTTGGGGTAAGTTTAAACCCTTGTTAATGGATGCTACGATCGAGGCGTTAAAACCTATTCAAGTTAAATATAACGATATTATGGCGGATAAAGGCTATTTACATCAAGTATTAACATCGGGAAAGGAAAAAGCTGAAAGTGTTGCTAATATAACCTTACAACGAGTTAAAAATGCGTTGGGATATTTGACTATTAATTAGGAATTGTTAACATCACCCACATTGAAATAAATTTTAATGCTAACAGCAAAAGTCTCTCTTAGCGACTAGATTAACCATTCTCTTTACTGTTACTAAATTATGATAAGTAATTTTCAAACTGCGATCGCCAATAAAGAATTTTTAATTACTGCCGAAGTGACACCCCCCAAGGGAGGAAACCCTCAACGAATGCTAGAGGTAGCAGAATTATTGAAAAATCGTGTTCATGCCGTTAATATTACTGATGGTAGTCGTGCTGTATTAAGGATGTCATCGATCGCTGGTTGTTATTTACTTTTACAAAGGGGAATTGAGCCAATTTGTCAAGTAACAGGTAGAGATAGAAATTCTATTGGAATACAAGGAGACTTAATGGGTGCTTATAGTTTAGGAATTAGAAATATTTTAGCCCTAACAGGGGATCCTTTAAAAGCCGGAGATCATCCTCAAGCTAAAGCAGTTTTTGAACTAGAATCTGTAAGACTATTAAAGTTAATTAATAAATTAAATCAAGGTTTTGATCTTAATAATAAACCTCTAACTGATGGTAATTTAAACTTATTTACTGGGGCGGCAGTTGATCCACAATCTAAAAGTTGGTCTGGATTACAACGCCGTTTTGATGCCAAAATAACCGCAGGTGCTAAATTTTTTCAGAGTCAATTAATAACCGATTTTGATAAATTAGAGCTATTTATGAATCAAATTGCAGTAGATTGCGATCGACCTATTTTAGCAGGAATATTTTTGTTAAAAAGTGCAAAAAATGCTTTATTTCTCAATAAAAATGTACCCGGAGTACAAATACCTGAAAGTATTATTAAAAGATTAGAAAAAGCAGAAAAACCTTTAGAAGAAGGAATAAAAATTGCCGCCGAACAGATACAATTAGCTAAAAATATTTGTCAAGGTGTGCATTTAATGGCTATAAAAAGAGAAGATTTAATTCCTCGAATATTAGACTTGGCAAACATCGACAATTTAACTTAGTTTTGATTTCCTATTATTGTCTATTTCCTAACAAGTGTGACAAGTCCAATTAAAATAATCATAAACGATCGACAAAAAAATTACTCAAATTCTGATATATTCAATATGGAAGGCTATATTAACAATGATATACTGCTTCAGAGTAAACATAAATTTTAACATCAAATTATATTACGGAGAAATATGGTACTAAATAAACTTTTTGGCAAAAAAAATCAATCTAAAGAATATTTTTTTGAAGTAAAAGAAACCACACCAGCCCCTGCTTCGGAAGAAACTGTAATTAGCGAAAAAAGTACTGCCGTTGAAACAACTACATCTTCGGAGGTGGAATCAACCCCTGTTGCTTCTAAATCGGTTTCAAAAGTAAAATCAACCCCTGTTGTATCTAAATCCGTTGATGTTAGTTATGATGTACCTGAATGGGTAAAAGCAATTAAAAATTATTCTAATCAAAGTAATGGTGATGCTTCAGGTACTAACAGTAACAATTTTGCTGGTACATACGTTACTAATAATGTACCTCAATCCCGTCGTCGCCCAGGGCCTAGTTTAAGTAAATTTAAAGCTATGGCTTCTCAAATAGGAAAATAATTAACTTGAAAGGTGTTAAGTATTAGTTTTGATAGAAATTTCATTGCTTTTTTTATTTAATAACTTCATTAATTTATAACCACTTAAATCATAGCTATAATTAACAATTAACAATTATCGATTATCAATTATCAATTATTTTAAAATGTCTAATTCTTCTGAGCAAATTTTACTAAAAGATTTAGAGTTTCTTTCTTATATAGATGAAAATGGTGTTATAAATCCTGAATTAGAAGGAATCATTGGGGTTTATGCAATTTTTAATCAAGAGAAAATTTTGCAATATGTAGGTTATTCTCGCAATCTTTTAGTTAGTTTAAAGCAACATTTAGCTAGACAGCCTGATAAGTGTTATTGGTTTAAATTTCACAAAATCGATCGAGCAAATCGTACTATACTAGAGGAAATTCGTCGTAATTGGATAGAAGAAAATTTTGAGTTACCTTTGGGTAACGGTGAACAAGAAAGTTTATGGACTCAACCGATCGATGCTAAACTAACCATGACGGAAGAAGATAAGGCTCAATATCAGCAAACGGATGAATTAGGAAAAATTAAGTTACTGAAAAAAGTGGCGAGAAGATTAGAAGAAGAAATAAAAACTCAATTAGAAAATCGACAAGTGACGATGGAAATTCGATTTAATCCGAAACTAAAAGAAGAAGGTTTACTCGATTTGAAATAAAGAATTTATATTATTAACTAACGTTACGCAATAAGAGAATTAATCGTTTTAGTGAGGTGTCAGATTTCAAAATATAAGCAACTGACAAAGTTGAGTAGAAGAATTTGATTACCTGTGCGAGATGCATCGTGAAAGACAAAGAAAATTTATATAGTCATTGTTTTGAAAAGCGATTTTAGTAAAAAAATTTTTTGTACATACTTTTTAATAACAATTTAATGTGTGAAAGAGTGAAAAAATATGAATTAAATCGTTGATAATTGCCACTCATCCAGAGTCTTGTTAAACTATTTTTTTCGACAAACTGCGAACTCGATGACATTTTTTCGACAAACCACCAATCGATGGGATTATTAATTGGCCAGGGGTGCGATCGCTTACATAAATATTCAATCTGATCTGTACAAACATTTTTTTCACTTTGTAAAAGATCTATGTATTGATGAAAAAGAGTCTTCATGGCAATTTCACCATTGGAACTATATAAATGCCATACTATAGCATCTTTAGCATATATAGGACGAACATCTACTTGAGCATTAAATGGATGAGGTAGCCAACTAAAGGATACTCCGCTGTCTGCGATCGCACTATTAAGAGAAGGTTGATCCCGAAAAGTTCCCCTTTTTTCCGCACTAGCTAACCATTTTTGATGCCAAAGTTGACAAAATTTTTCCGTATCAGGATTATCGACAAAAAAAAGTACCCCACCATTAACGTAATATTGTGTTGGTAAAGTCCATCCTAAAAAGATAATATTTTCTCTTTCATCAAATGGTATTTCCGCAGGATTACCACTACCACTGTGATTAGGAACTGCCGCCAAGGAGGTTTTAATGTCAAAAATAGGAGTCAAATCGCCGCGAATAACGGTATCACCATCAAGATATAGAAAATCTCCTGATAGATGTTGTCTTAGGGATGTTTTGATGAAGCGGTTACGAAAACTAGCAGGTTGATCAGGTGTTGTGACTGAGATAATTTGATCGGCTTCTTGTAAAATAGCATGATTATAAGTTTCCAGTGCTTGAACTGTATCACAATCACAAACTAGAATTATTTTGGCATTAGAGTTGCTATAACGAAGCGATCGCAACGATATTAAATTCATATTAGCATAGACATCTTTACCGTTAGAAGTGAGGACGTAGGCAATTTGAATAAGTTTATTATCTTTGATCGGCATCGTTTTAAACTTTAATTTTAATCCCGAACTAATTTTACAATAATCATCCCATAAAGCCTAATTCTTTTTTATTTTAATTTAGGTTATGTTTCATCTTGTCATGACTTAAATAGTTTACTAACGATAATGTCAACATCAGGAAAAGCTAATGTATTAATAACTGGTTTTTGCCATGAGATTTCCTGTAAATAGTTATCTTTTTCTGGTTGTCTAAAAACAATTAATTCCTGAGCAGGTAAACTTATTACCCAATATTCACTTATCTGAGCCTCAGCATAAATCTTTTTTTTCCAAGATAAATCTTTGTTTAAACTACTATTAGCAACTTCAATTAACCACAAAATATCTTCAGGATAGGGATGATGCAGATCATATTTTGATTCTGGTGGTTTTACGATAGCAATATCTGGTTCAGGTTCGGAATTTGACAAGGTAATTGGTCCATTAAATCTCACATCGGCTTTTCCTTGTAAAAGATTTTCTAAATAATTAACACTCTTTTTGGCTGTATTATAATGATGAGGTAATTCGGGACTCATTTCGACAATTTCTCCATTAATTAATTCACAATTGCGTTTGATGAGAATACCAGATTTAATCATCTGATGATAATCTTGAACAGTCCATTTTACTAAAGTTTTCATATTCATCTCTCCAATATATACTCAGTGAGGGTAGAGAAAAGGGAAGAGGGTTTTTTAACACTTAAATTATGACCTTGTTAAGTATAAGTTCATATTAAGTAAATTTTAAACTAAAAAATTGGGATAATTTTCTTCCTAGATTAATCTTACCAAATTTGTTGTCACCATCAGTTTTTCCAAGAATCTTGATTATTTTCCTCTCTATTTTAATAAATAAATAAATTGCTCAAATTTCATCAAATATGATAAGCAAAAAACAATTATGATTTTTTGAGTTGATCAAGAATAAAAGGTTTAAAAGTGGTGCGATCGAAATCCAGATATTTTCCTAGTTTTTTCTGACCTTCGCCTTTATAACAACCCATCATAGGAAAAAATGTCATTTCCCCAACGTAAATTTGATCTTTTGAGCAATACAAGTCAACTCGAACACATTTAAAGTCCTTACTCAAAGTTTCAGCCAAAAAAATCATTTTCTCCCATAGTTTAGGCTTTTTAAAGTCATTTTTATCGCCCAATTTGAAGTTTTCATCAATTAAAAATCCAAAATTGTTAGCATACTTATCTAAAACAATTTCTTTAGTATCAATACCTCTATCGTAAGTGTACCGACAAAACTTCATTTCTCCATCTACACACTGCATCTTAAAATCAGGAGGAGGAGAATTATTTTCTGGCTCTATAAATTCTTCTACAAAAACTTTTGGCTCGATGTATGAATAAGCCCATTCTCCACTTGCCCAACCGTATGTATTTTTCAGAGATACTTCAATTCTTTCTGCTGTAGCTTGGTAATCTAGTTGAGATTTATCCCGAACTAAGATAACTGTACCAGAATCATGATTAGTTTTGAGGACAAAGGATTGAGGTAAGCTATCAAAATCTATTTCTGAAAAATGATCATGAACTTGATAAAGTTTAACTAAATATTCTTCACCAACTCCTTGACGAACATCGTCTCTCACTAGAATTTTATCGGAACATCTAACAATCTCTGGACTTTGATCAAATAATTTTAACCACTGTATTTTATCGTTAAAATCACGACAATTAATCAGGTTAGGAAAATCATGAAGTTGATTCCAATAATGTCTATGAATAATATCATAAAGTTCATAATGTTCTGATGTTAAGGGTAAATATAATTTATCAGTGAGCCATTTGAGTTTTATTTTCGCAGATAGAAGTAATTTACTGAACTTGTTTTGGAGTCTTTTAATGAAGTTATTTAGTCTAGTTTTTAACATTTTTGAAATGTATTATTTATATAAAAGTTACAGCTTCTAAAATTGCAATAAAATTAAACCATTTCCCTTATCTCTTATATAAGACGAACTATAAGGAAGACCAATTAATTTAGTAAGCTAAGACAAATTTAACTTACATTTTTTCCTAATTCTAAAAAATAACTCAAACTGTTGCCTGTTGCCTATTCCCTATTCCCTACACTCATCAGACAACTTAGATGCTTCCTAGCTTATCTCTATGTGATTTTTCCAACCTTGAGGTGGGATAACGGGATGACTGAATTTACTTGTTATTTCTTTTAAAGAAAACGATTGGTTTTGAAAGTAAATTTCACACTCTTCAGGTTTGTTTGTCGTCAATGGAAAAATATAGTCACCCCAAGAATTATAAACTAAAGGTATTTTTTGCCAGTCAAAGTTCATCAAAGCTGTATGAACTAACTCAGCATATACTGATGAACTTGCAAAAGTTACCATTCCTAATTTTACAGGAGCAGGTGCTAAGGGGCCTTCTCGTTCTCCAGCAATGATAGCATCTGTAATGGAGTAAATTTTTCTTTGAGGAGTATCTGCCATAGTACCATCTAATTGTCCGTATAAGAAGATTCGGTTAAGGTCAAGCACCATTCGCCAAACAGTATCGTTGCCATACCATGATCCTTCTAGTTCCGTATTACCCCCCAATTCAGTCTCTATTCTTAGGAGCTTAGAAAAAATATTATACCATTTTGAATATTTATTTTTTCCAATATGACGATTAGCATTATCTAAACAAAATTCTGCCAATAATTTGACAATAGATCCCCCTGGATAACAGTCTCCACCATAGAATGAACCTCCTAAACGATGATGAGGCAAAAATTCTTTATTTCCGTTAATACCTACTAAATTTTTTAAAGCACCTGTAATTCCCGCTTTTTTATGACATTTGAGTTTTGGTAAATTAATTACTACATCTGTTTCAAAAATTTCTCTACATAGTAGGTATTGATGTTTTCCTGAACTATGAGTATTAGATAGTTTATCGGGATCGTAATTTGTAATTCTAAACTTAGCATTAGGGGTAATAGGTTCTAATAAACTATCTGTTTTTAGATCAAACAAAATATAGTTTTCTTCACTTCTTGCATTTTCTACAAAACCATCTCTAACCTCAGTATCTTTAATAATAGTTCTTCTAAAATCAATAATTTCGAGTTGAGTATTAACTTGTTCGGCTAAACTTTGAAGTTGTTTTTTCCATTCTGAGGTTACTAAACTATCAAAAGAACATAGTTGTATAGGAGCATCACCAACAATTATCTTACGGGGATGACATAATAGAACTTCTTTTAATACGGTAGTGATAAAATTAGGATGCGTCACCATACAATCCATTGTTTCACCACTAAAATTATTGTGTAGCACCCAGTTCGGTTTGAGTAAAACTGTCATTCCTGGCTCAATAATATCAGCAAGGGGTTTGTCAGGGTTATTTCTTCCTAAACCGCCCTGAATGATAGCATCTCTAACTAATTGACTGATGAGCAATTCATTACTATAAATACTACCATCCGAGTAATCGTCAAAGTTAGCGATCGCTAATCCAACCCTTGTTTCTGGTTTCATTTGTATCAACTCTATAATCTTAGTCTTTTTTAATTAATCAATGTTTTTTATTGAAATTAATACTACTTCTCGGCAATTAGCACGAGATGTCTTCCCGAAACTAAACTTTTTACTGGATAGATGTCTGGAAAAACCCGATTTATGACTTTATCTTTAGTAGATGAATACTTGTACTTAATCCATTGAGCTATAGAGTTAAAACTTAAATTACGCCAATTAGGCCAATGTGGTAAACGATTCACAGTTGATAAGTCTATAGCTCGGCAGAAAATTGGTGAAAAATCAGACGCTTCGGCACAAGAAATAATTTCCTCGAAAGTAACAGATCGAAGATGCTGAAAATGATGAAATCGAGAATTACAATTAGGACAGATTATTAATTCATTGTTTAAATTTTCATTAAAGGGAGTTGTAAGTAAGAGTTTCCCTCCAGGCTTAGTTAAGCGATAAAGTTCATTAAAGTAGGGTTCTATCCAGTCTTCTAAGAGATGCTCATAGGTTTCTATACTAAACACGAATGAAAACCTATTTTCTTCAAGAGGAGTGGGAATGTCATTAGCATAGGTGCAACCTTTCCAATTTGAGAAACCTTGAAATTCAGAGTTTAATCTTTTACTACTCTGCTCACTGAACTCAAGTCCTGTAACTTCATAACCTTCTTTTAACAGATATTCACTGAGGTAGCCTTTACCAGCCCCGTAATCTAAAACCGAACCAGAAGATAGTCCGGCTAGTTTTGCCAGATCAGTAATATATTTTCCATAATGTTTAGTAAAATAAAGATGGGCTATCCTTTGTTCTTGTGAAACTTCATCCCAAAATGATGAAATTGATTCGGCATTCCAAGAAAAATCATTTGAAAATTCAGGTTGATTATTCATTGCTATTTTTTGTTGCTGGACAAAATTTTGTATTAAATTTAATAAACAATTGAAATTAATTAATTCTTATTACTTTTCTCTGTTCTTTTTTTCCTTTTGTCTCTGTTCACTGATAATTATATATATATATAACTGAGGTTAATTTGAATAAAAACATAGCCAACATAACACCTATATTTTAATAAATAACCTCTTAACAATTAGAATAAGAATAAACTTATGATTTGCTAAAAATTTATGTTTCGTCGTCTTATAGTTATTTTAACCCTATCAATCTCTTTCTTTTTGTTTAATACAATTTCTATTCCTTCTGCGCAAGCGGTTGTACCAATAAAAATTACAGATATATCTTATAAAGAATGTCCTGCGGGAGTTGGAGAAGGAAGTGTCACCAGTGGAGGTAGTGCTTTACCGGCAACGTGTTACCTTATCACAGGAAAAACTAATAACACTTCTGGTAAAACTCTCTATGATGCTGATGTATTTGGGAGAGTTTATGATGCTAATAATGAACCTGCATTACAAAATCGTAGCCGATTAGGGGCATTAACGGAAGTACCACCGGGAGTGAGTGAGTTCGAGTTGAGAATTAGTGTACCATCTAATCAACCCACTCCTTTACAATTAAAACAGTTTAAAGCTACTGGTTTTTCCAGTAAAGTCTATCCTACTTTCTAAATTACGCTGACGATCGAAAACAATATTCGGGGAATTAGCTGTAAAACAAAAATAGCAAGAATTGCTGAAAAATCAATACCTCCTAAAGGGGGTATGAAAGAACGAAAAATGTTAAGATAAGGGTCAGTTACAGGGGCTAAAAATGAGATGATATTAGAAGCCCAATCGGTAGTTTGAAACCAGCTTAACAATATTCGCACAAAAATTAGGATTAAATATAATTGAATAAAGTTACTCACTGTATTGATAACTAAATAAGTAATACCATCCATGCTTTAAGATCTCTCCATATATATAGTAATTTTATTCCTTTAATCTTAACTGAATTTGGGGAGTTTCGCCTCAACTTGATCGGTTTAACCAAAAACATTGTATTCCTACGGATTTGCCTCCCCAATAATCTTCTTTAATACTATCTCCAATATACCACGCATTTTCTGGTTTACAATTATGTTTTTCTAGGGCAGTTAAGAAAATTTGAGGATGAGGTTTTGCGACTCCTGTCAGAGAAGAAATAGTAATGGTTTGAAAATATTTATTTAATTCTAAATTGTCTAAAACATCGAAAATACGGGTGTCAAAATTAGAGATAATTCCTAATTCTATCCCTTGTGTTTCCCATTGATTTAACATTGGTATTACTTCTTCATAAATAAACCAAGGTTTAGCAGTTTTAAAATGATCATAAAGCTCCTTAAAAAATTCTTCAAAGTTACTAAATTGCTCGATCGATCTGCATTCATTAAAAGTATTATAAGTAACGGTTTGCCACCATTTGAATTCTAATAATTTAATTTCTTCATAATTTTTTGTTTCAAAAGCAAGGGGAGGAGATTTTTTAAATGCAGAATGAAAAGAGTTATTGATAATATTTGCATCTTGATTTACTCCATATTTTTTGGCTAAATTTGTGTAAATATGCCCTACACTATCTTTTACACCAAAAATTGTTCCGACAGCATCTAAAAAGATAACTTTAGGTTGATTTTGTTTTGTCATATTATTTTTAACTAATTTATGTTTTTAACTAAATTTTGGGTGCTTTTGCAAAAATATTGGTTTCAAAGTAAACGTAATAAATAATATAACAAGTTTAAAGTATTTGTAAAAAATTCAATATTAGTAAATAAAGCTAAATTAATTATTAATTCTAAATTATAATTTTTAAATTGACTCAAATATCATAATTCTTATGTAAAAAGTCTAAATGAATTGTGTCTTTTCCAAACCTATTAAATTATTAAGTTATGACTATCATTCAACTCGATGTACGTCAAACCATAATCATCGCTATTTTAGTTCTATATTTAGGAAAATATCTAACCAAAAAAAATCAATTTTTACAAAATTTTAATATTCCTGATGCAGTATCAGGAGGGGTTTTAGCTTCATTAATTTTTGGTATTTTTTATGGTATTTTTAAAGTTCAGGTAGATTTTAGTCTAAATATTCGTGATGCTTTACTGATTGTTTTTTTCACAACGATCGGACTTTCTTCTAAACTAAAAACTCTTTTACAAGGAGGAAAACCGTTATTAATTCTTTTAGCTACGGCGGTAAGTTATCTGTTTTTACAAAATATAACGGGAGTAGCCGTTGCCTCTATTATGGGGTTAGATAAGCGACTAGGATTGATTTCTGGCTCTGTTTCCTTGAGTGGTGGCCATGGTACGGCGATCGCATGGTCTCCTATTTTTCGGGATACCTACGGTATAGAGAATGCTTTAGAAATTGGTATTGCTAGTGCTACATTTGGCTTAGTTTTAGGTGGAATTATTGGTGGGCCTGTTGCTAGATGGTTAATCATGAGGAATCGACTTAATACTACAAATAGTCAAAACACTAATTTGAGTATCAGTATTAAGCATGGTCAGAGAAATATCAAGATTGACTATAACACGATGCTTTATTGTTTGTTAGTATTAGGTGTTACTATTGGTATCGGACTTCAAATTAATAATCTAGTTGCTTTGATTGGGTTAAAACTGCCTGATTTTGTCTCTTGTTTATTAGCTGGAATCATCCTCACAAATACAATACCATTGATATTTAAAGATTTTCCTTGGCCTGCAGATACACCATCTTTAGCCTTAGTTTCTGATGTTAGTTTGGGTTTATTTTTAGCAATGTCATTGATGAGTTTACAACTTTGGACATTAGCAGAAATAGGTAGTTTAATTGTCATACTATTGTTAATACAATTTATTGTGTGTATAGTTTATTCGATATTTGTAGTATTTCCTGTCATGGGTAAAAATTATAATGCGGCGGTTATTTCTGCTGGATACTTGGGATTGGCTTTAGGTGCAACTCCTACGGCGATCGCAAATATGACAGCCGTTACAGAAAGATTTGGTGCTTCACCTCAAGCATTTATTATTATTCCCTTAGTGGGTGCATTTTTTATTGATATTGTGAATGCCTTTGTCATTCAAAGATTTTTAAATTTGATCGGTTCAATAAGTTAACTTATCTTAAACTACCATTTCTATAATTAATGTCATAATGTGGCAAAAGCGTTTTAATAAAATGATGTGGAAAAAACTTTTTGTTAGTTCTTTAATGGGGTTATTGCTATCAACAGGCATAAAACCCGTCATGGCAGGTACTGTTTTAGAAAATATTGCTAAGTCTGGAGTTTTTAATGTCGGAACTCCTCTCAATTTAGTACCCTATGCTTATTACAATGAAGAAAATCAGCTAGATGGTTTTTCGATCGATATAGTAAAGTTAATTCATAAACAACTAGAACAAGAATTAGGGCGTAAAATTGAACTAAATTTTGTTGAAGTTAACTCTCTTCAAGAAGGATTTCCCAAAATGATGACAGGGGAAATTGACATAGCTTGTAATACTGTCTTTACATGGGAAAGAGATAAACATATAGACTTTACTCTTAGATATACCATTTCTGGGATTCGCCTATTACTTCCTAAAGGTAAAATTCCCAGTGATACTTCTTTCGCAAAACAAAAAATTGGTATTCCGCCTCAAACCTTTGTAAGAGATGCCATTAAATTGGCTTATCCTAATGCGGTATTTGTGGAAGTTGCCAGTTTACAAGAAGGAATAACAGCCTTAAAAGACGGAAAAATAGATGCTTTAGGAGGTGATAGCATTCTTTTAGATGGTTTGCGTCAACAGGTTGATAAAGATGGATTTGAGCAGTTTCCTCCCTTTACCGAACCTTCTCTGGCACAATATGGAGTAGCCTGTGTTGTACCTGAAAATAATTCTAGTTTCCTCAATATTGCTAATTATAGCATTGCTAAAATGATGGAGGGCTATCTGGTAAAAGATCCCGAAATGACCGAATTATTTAATAAGTGGATAGGTGCAAATGGTGTTGTTGATGTAGTTAGTGAAGAATCGATCGAACTATTTTTTAAGTCTAACATCGTCAATCATGAACAAATTCCCTTCCCCAAGCAGTAACAGAGGAAGGAGAGAAGCAAGAAAGGAAAGACACAGAAAAAATTATTAATTTAATTTTTAATTATTTATTGAATAAATTATGAACATCAAAAACTTAACATGGCTTGGATTTTTTCTAACTTTATCTAGTTGTGTAATTGCACAAAAAACCCTTGCAATTGATTATAATAAAATTGATAACTCTGGAAAACAATTAAACAATATAGAAGCCCGTTTAAATCGAATTTCTGAGGTTCTAAAAATAGGAGAAAAAGACTTACCTGAAAATGTAGAGAATTATCCTAATAGTGAAATTTTATTAGGCGGATTTATCAATGGCAATCGTGGTTGGAGAAATGGCGGTTGGCGCAATGGTGGCGGTTTTTTTAACAATCGTGGTGGTGGTGGATTTTTAAATGATAGAGGTGGTGGTGCATTCCTTAATAATCGTGGTTGGGGAGATGGTGGTTTCGGTTTTTTAAATCGTCGTTGGTAATAAATAATTAAATCATTTTAGAAAAATTTTATGAACATCAAAAATTTAACATGGTTAGGTTTTTTCTTAACTTTATCTAGTCTTACGATCGCATCAAAAACTATTGCAATTAATCCTAATAATAATTCTGGGGAAGAATTAAATACCATAGAAACTCGTTTAAATCGTATTTTTGAAGTGCTAAAAATAAACGAACAAAATTTATTAGAAAGTGCAGAAAATCATCCCCATAAGGAAATTTCTTTAAGAGGATTTGCTAATGGTGGTGGCGGTTTTGCTAATCGTGTAGGCCCCGGAGGTTTTTTAAATGATAATGGTGGTGGTGGCTTCCTGAATAATCGGGGTTGGGGAGACGGTGGTGGTGGATTTTTAAATCGTCGTTAATTCACAATTTAAAGACAAATTTTAGTTTTTTATTTATGAGTTTATGAACATCAAAAATTTAACATGGTTAGGTTTTTTCTTAGCTTTATCTAGTTTTACGATCGTGCCAAAAGTCATGGCAATTGACATTAATAATACTGATAATTCTGGAAAAGAATTAAATAATATAGAAAATCGTTTAATTCGCATTTCCGAAAGTCTTAAAGCTAGAGAAAAAGAATTATCAGAAAGTGAATTTGACTTGGAACAATTAAATGAAATATTATTAGGACGTTTTATCAATGGTGGTAGAAATTGGTTAAATACACCTTCTGTCAGTTTCCGTAATAATCGTGGGCCTGGTGCTTTTGTCAACAGTAATAGGGGAGGTAGTGGTTTTCTTAATCAACCTCGCAACTTTCTCAATAGTCGTGGTTGGAGAGATGGTGGTGGTTTTTGGAATCGTGGCTGGTAATTAGTCTTATGATTGGTTTGTCGCCCCCTCAGCCTAAAAGCAATGTAATATAAGAATTATTGCTTAATTTTTTTCATCGTTTTGTCTAAGTACCGCTAATATAACAGCTAAAACAAGAGCAAAAACAATTTGTATATGGAGAGGAAATTGACTAATTTTTTTTAATATTCATAAAATAATAATCACGATTTTAAGTTATGTTTGAAACATTAATTAACCAGCTTACAGTTTGAGGAAAAATAATCACAATTAATAACACAATAAATTGCAAAATCATGAACGGAATAGCACTTTTGTGTATATCAAATGTACTAACTTCTTTAGGGGCAACACTTTGTAAATAAAATAAAGAAAAGCCCACGGGAGGGGAAATAAAAGCAGTTTGTAAATTAATTGCCATTACTACCCCAAACCAAACCATATCAATACCTAAAGCTTGAGCGGCTGGTACAAATAAAGGCATGGCAATAAAACAAATTTCAATAAATTCCAGAAAAACTCCCAACGCAAAAATCGCTAAGTTACTGACAATTAAAAAGCTAACATAACCGCCGGGTAAGCCTGTGAGTAAATTGGTAATTAAAGTTTTACCCCCTAAAGCATCAAAGACTAAACTAAATAAAGAAGAACAAAATAAAATCATTACCACTAAAGCAGTAATTACGGCAGTGGAATGAGAAGCATCTTTAATGAGTTGTGGTGTCAAACGTTTATTTAACCCTGCTAACAGACAAGCACCAACCGCACCAACCGCACCCGCTTCTGTCGGGGTAGCGATACCAAAAAAGATACTTCCTAATACAGCGAAAATGAGTATAATCGGTGGTACAACGGCTTTGAAGATTTGTTTAACTAATTTATTACCTTTAGGTATCACTACATCGGCGGGTAAAGCCGGTACTTTTTCAGGTTTGACAATGGCTAATCCTAAAATATAAAGTATATATGACCCTGATAACATTAACCCCGGTATTAAAGCCCCTAAAAATAAATCTCCTACGGATACGCCAATTTGATCACTGAGAATCACTAAGACTAAACTAGGAGGGATTAATTGAGCTAAAGTACCAGAAGCGACTATAACTCCTGATGCTAATTGTTTATCATAACCATAACGTATCATTACAGGAAGTGATAACATCCCCATAACGATTACCGTGGCGGCAACAACTCCAGTGGTAGCGGCTAATACTGTGCCAACTAAAACAACGGCTAAGGCTAATCCTCCCCGAATACGACTGAAAATAATCCCGATGGTTTCTAATAATTCTTCCGCTAATCCTGATTTTTCCAAAACTGCTCCTAGAAATACAAAAAAGGGGATAGCTAGGAGAGTAAAATTAGACATCGTACCAAACCAGATATTTGGTAACAATAGCAAACGACTGGGATTAAATGCACCCACTAACATCCCAATTATGCCAAAAACAAAGGCTGTACCTGCGAAGGAAAAAGCGACAGGATACCCACTCATTAAGATAAAGAAAAAGCCAACAAACATTAAGATGGCTAACCATTCAAAGCCCATAATTTCTCTTATTCGATGTTAATATGTTCTGATGTTTCTAAACGTAAGCGATCTAATATTGCTGGATAATCTAATAAGACGGCTAAATATTTGATGGCTTGAGAAAAACTTTGTAAAAGTAAGAATAATAACGCCACAGGAATCATCGTTTTAATCGGCGCACGAGGTAATCCATTGGCATCAGAGGACATTTCCCAATTTCCCCAACTACCGTCATTTTGAAGTCCCCAAGATTGCAAAACAGGATTCCATGTTACCCAAATTCCGAGAATACAAAAGGGAATTAAAAATAAAATTGTGCCGATAAAATCAATTAAAGCCTGTCTTTTTTCGCTCATATTCGTATATAAAAAGTCAACCCGTACATTTTCCCCGTGACGTAAAATATAAGCAAATCCGAATAAAAAAGTAAGAGAAAACAAATACCATTGCAATTCTAGTAGAGCATTACTAGATAATTGTGTTCCGACAAAGCGTCCTACATAACGAGCAACGACATTGAAAAAACCAACGCCGACAGTGAGTAATACTAGCCAATTACTAAGCCATCCCAATTTATCAGTGAAATTGTCAATTATTTGGGAAATTTTTAATAATTTTTGAATTAAAGAAATTCTTTTTAGTTGAGCCATTTTTTATTTAAGAAACTTTGTGCCTTTGCTTCTTTTCGAGATATTTAATAATAACTCAACTATTATCATTTTTCTCAATTCCCTCACTTCATTTATAATTTTTGGGTACAAGATCTAAAATAATAATAAATTTAAAAATGAAACGTCGTAATATTATTAAGAGTCTATCTCAAGGTGCGATCGCTGCTACCACTGTGGGTATTGTGGGAGGATGTCAAAAAGCTCAAAATCAGGGAGTAAATATCGATACTAACAATTTACCAACTGTAAACTGGCAAATGGCAACCAGTTGGCCTCTTTCTTTAGACACTATCTTTGGAGGTGCAAAAGTTTTAGCAGATCGAGTAAAAAGTCTTACCAATGGTAAATTTATTATAGAACCTCGTGCTGCTGGGGAAATAGCCCCCGGATTAGAAGTTTTAAACGTAGTTTCTCAGGGTGCCGTGCAATGTGGACATACTGCCGCTTACTATTATATTGGGAAAAGTCCAGCCGTAGCTTTTGGTACAGGTTTACCCTTCGGTTTGACAGCACAACAACAGAATGCTTGGTTATACGAAGGGGGAGGTTTGACAAAGTTACAGGAAATTTACGCTACTAAGTTTAATGTGATTCAATTTCCTGCAGGAAATACAGGGGCACAGATGGGAGGTTGGTTTCGTAAAGAAGTTAATAGCATCAATGACTTACAGGGCTTAAAAATGCGGATTCCGGGGTTAGGAGGTCAAGTTATGGCAAAATTAGGAGTAACAGTGCAAAATCTTCCGGGTGGTGAAATTTTTCAAGCGTTACAAACAGGTGCGATCGATGCGGCAGAATGGGTTGGACCTTATGATGATGAAAAGCTAGGATTAAACAAGGTAGCAAAATACTATTATTATCCCGGATGGTGGGAACCAGGACCAACTTTAGAGGTACAAATTAATTTAGATGAATGGAAAAAATTACCTCCCCAATATCAAAGTGTATTACAAACTGCGGCGGTGGAGTCTAATGTCACCATGTTAGCCCGTTATGATGCTCGTAATAATGAGGCTTTAGAGCGTTTATTACAAGCAGGAGTACAATTACGCCCTTACAGTCAGGAAATTTTAGACGCCGCAGAAAAGGCATCCTTTGCTTTATATGATGAATTTTCGGGTAAAGATGTTGATTTTAAGACAGTTTATGAGCAATGGAAAACTTTTCGGAATCGTATTTATGCTTGGAATAATCTTAATGAAGGTAGTTTTAGTCGTCATATCTACAATAAGTTAAGTTAATTTTTTGAAAATTTGCCAAAGACATAGATATAGTTTCAAAAAGAATTTTATACTTCTCCAACAATTCTGAAAATAACGGTACTTAGGCAAAAATTAACCCCAAATAAAGCCCAAACTAGCTTTATATAAGCTAAATACTTTCACGTTGTCCTTTAACCATTAGTAATATCAATATTATTATTGGCAATTTGACTGATATTTTTTCTTTGAGAATCTCCTAATAGATCAGCCAAATAATTTCTAAACTCTCATTTTTGTGCCTTTGTTAAAAGACTGGATCTATTTTTTGACACCAGCGATTAAAACAGGTCGGCATTGATCAAGATGTGGTTTCTTTCATTTTGATCTAAACGTAATATAATATAAGAATTATAGCTTAATTTTATTCATCGTTTTGTCTAAGTACAGTTAGTCAAAAATTTACTTTATTAAACTTAATAAAAAATAAAATAACATATATCTTAATTCTTAATCAATCAAAAAAAATTACTAAAAAATGTCGATCGTAACATCTAAACCTGTTATTAATTTTAAAAATACCGCTAATTTTGGTCCTATTTCCTTAATAATTATTCAACCAAATTCTTTTTGTAACTTAGACTGTGATTACTGTTATTTGCCCGATCGACATCTACAAAATAAGTTATCTTTAGACTTAATTGATCCTATTTTTAAAAGTATATTTACAAGTCCTTTTTTGGGATGTGATTTTGGTGTTTGTTGGCACGCAGGAGAACCTTTAACAATGCCAGTTTCTTTCTATAAATCTGCTTTTCAATTAATAGAAGAAGCCAACACAAAATATAATAAAAGTGAGTATTCTTTTTATCATTCTTATCAAACTAATGGTACTTTAATTAATCAAGGATGGTGTGATCTTTGGCAAGAATATCCTGTTCATGTGGGAGTTAGTATTGATGGGCCTGCCTTTTTACACGATGTCCACAGAAAAAATCGCAAAGGCGGAAATTCCCATGATTTAACTATGCGAGGAATCCGTTATTTACAAAAAAATAATATTCCTTATAACACTATTTCTGTTATTACTGAAGAATCATTAAATTATCCTGATGAAATGTTTAATTTTTTTGCAGAGAATGAAATTTATGATCTTGCTTTTAACATGGAAGAAACGGAAGGAGTAAACGAATTAACTTCTTTAAATGGCATAGAAATAGAGCATAAATATTCTCAATTTATTAAACGTTTTTGGCAATTAGTAACAGAAAGTAAATTGCCTTTTATTGTTAGGGAATTTGAAATTTTAATTAGCTTAATTTATAGTGGTAATAGATTAACTAATACTGATATGAACAAGCCTTTTGTCATTGTTAACTTTGATTATCAAGGTAATTTTTCTACTTTTGATCCAGAATTGTTATCCGTAAAAACTGATAAATATGGAGATTTTATCTTCGGTAATGTCTTAAAAGATAGCCTTGAATCTATCTGCGAAACAGAAAAATTTAAAACTATTTATAAAGATATAAATGATGGAGTCAAATTATGTTCAGATAATTGTAGTTATTTTGGTATTTGTGGCGGTGGTGCAGGTAGTAATAAGTATTGGGAAAATGGCACTTTTGCTTCTATGGAAACTCAAGCCTGTCGCTATCGTATCAAAATATTAACTGATGTGTTGGTTAGTACGATCGAAAATTCTCTCGGTTTATAAAAATTATTAAAAACGATTTTAAGGAGTTCTAAATAACTAGAAATTACTTGAAAATAAAATATGTCTATTCTTAAAATTAGACTTATTAATTCTAATCAGAAACTATGCGATCTCGTCCTTGATTTTTGGCTTCATATAATGCTTTATCTGCCTTAGCAATTAAATCTTTTGAGATAGTATCAAGATTAGGAATTAAAGAAGAAATACCAATACTTAAAGTAACATAAGAACTTATTTTAGATTTTTCGTGGGGTATTTCAAAAGAGGAAATAGTACTCTGAATCAAATCAGCTATCATCAATCCATCCTCAATTTTAGTACTTGGTAAAATTACGGCAAATTCCTCTCCTCCATAACGCGCAACTAAATCCGTCGGACGTTTAATCATCGCAATACCTTGAGCAACTCGATAAATACACTCATCTCCCTCTTGATGACCATAATAATCATTATAAAGTTTAAAATAGTCAATATCAATCATAATCAAAGTCAGAGGTTTTTGTTGTTCAAGATGTTTTAACCATTCTTTGTTTAAATATTCATCGAAACATCTACGATTAGCAATTTGAGTTAATCCATCTAAATTAGCCATAGCTTGGAGTTGAATTTCAAATTTTTTACTAACGGTAATATCTCTTACTGTAATCGCAAAACCATCTTCTAATTTAACAATCACAAATTGATACCAACAACTTTCTCCTGAAGGATGGTATAAATCTTTCTCTAAAGATTGTCCTGTTTCTACCACTTTGACAATATCATCAAAAAGATCTTTGTTTATTTGTGCAATTAAATTTTTAAATCCGAGTTTCCCAATAATATCATTTGGATTACAATTAAACAGTTTAACGAAAATAGGATTAACTACTATACAACGAAAATCTTTGATTTCTTTCGTTTTTTGCTGTCTTACGGACTGAAATGCAGCGATCGCATTCTTGGAACTATTGAGAACACTTAGAATTAAAGCCCGAGAATTATGTAATATTTCTTCTATATTTTTTCTTTTTTTTATTTCTTGTTCTAAAAAATGTGTCTGTTTTTTTATCGTTAATTGAGTTTCTAATTTTATCACCACTTCATCTATCGGAAAAGGTCTAGTAATATAATCTACCACACCACATTGAAAGGCTTTGATTTTATCAAAAACATCATCTAAACTAACAAGCAAAATAATAGGAATATTCAGGTTATAACTTTGGATAATTTCGCAAATTTGATAACAATTAATTTTAGGAGTATTAATATTTACTAAAATAACATCCACAGATTTGACTTTAAAGGTTTTTTCTAGGATAGTTTCACAAGTAACACTACTAACGTTATAACCTAATAACAATAATTCACTTAGTAACTGTAAATTGTCTGATAAATCGTCAATTAATAGAATATTACTTTTATATTTGTGTAACTGATTCATAGATACTGGTAAAAATTAGGTTAAATCTATCTTTAACTCTTTTTGACAATTAATTTCAGATCAAAAATAATAATTTTATTAAAGCAGAAATTTAGGAGAGCTTAATTTTTTGAGTAAGGAGTTTTTAAGCCCCTTATTCAGTTATTAAAATTATAAGTGTTACTATTAATTTTTTTGCCGAAATAACTCTTAAAACTAAGAATAAATAGGGATTTCGTAACCAAACAAATTAGGATTTATTTCCTCTAAATTTAACTCACCTAATCCGTATTCTGCCCATTTTTGAGTTACCTTTTCTGCTATTTTGTCATCAGATTCTAACACTTCTCCCCATTCATGATCCGTTTCTGGATAAATCTTTGTTGTAGCATCGATCGCCATTCTACCACCCAAGCCAATTTTCTCACTAGCAAAATCGAGAGTATCAAAAGGAGTCTCAGGTAAAATAAACACATCTCTGACAGGATCAACCTTAGAAGTAATTGCCCATACTACTTGACGAGGATCTCGAATGTTAATATCTTTGTCCACAATAATCACAAATTTAGTATAAGTGAATTGGGGTAATGCACTCCAAAAAGCCATAGCCGCCCGTTTTGCCTGTCCAGGGTATGCTTTATCTATAGAAATTACGGCCGCTTTATAACTCAACGCTTCCATCGGTAAGAAAAAGTCTGTAATTTCTGAAACTTGTTGACGTAAAATAGGTGTATAAATACGGTTCAGTGCGATCGCCATCATAGCTTCTTCTTTCGGTGGACGACCACTAAAGGTAGTAAGATAAATAGGGTCTTTACGGTGTGTCATGCAGTGAAAACGGATAAGAGGAGAATCTTCCACCCCACCATAATAACCCATGTGATCTCCAAAAGGACCATCGGGCAACATTTCTCCGGGGGTAATAGTACCTTCTAACACAAACTCTGAATCGGCGGGTACTTCTAAATCAAGAGTCTTACATTTAGCTAATTTGACACCTTCCCCACCATATAATCCAGCAAATAACCACTCAGACAAGTCCACAGGAATAGGGGTTGCCGCCGCTAAGATGATTAAAGGATCAACTCCAAGGGCGATCGCAATTTCTAATTTTTTGCCCATCAAAGCCGCTTTACGTAAGTGTCTAGCCCCTCCTCTAACAGATAGCCAATGAACTGTCATCGTTTTGTCTGATTGTAATTGCAATCTATAAACCCCCACATTAGGAGTTCCCGTTTCGCAATCTTTAGTAATAACTAACCCTAAAGTAATAATTTTCCCAGCGTCTTTAGGATAAGGACGAATAAGAGGTAAACTGTTTAAATCTAAGTCTTTTTCTTCGATTACTATTTGTTGACAAGGAGGAAAAAAGTCTCTACTAGGTTTAGCTTTTACCACATCAAATAATACTTTACCAAAATCGATCGCTTGAGAGATTTTTTTGGGCGGTTTTGGTTGCTGTAACATTCCCAATTTTTTGCCCAATTCTTCTAATTCTTGGGGATTTTCCATTTTCATTGCCCAACACACCCGTTGTAATGTACCCAATAAATTAACAGCAATAGGATAAGGAGAGTTTTTCACATTTTCAAAAAGTAACCCCGCCCCTCCTGCTTGTAACATTCTATTGGCAATCTCAGCAATTTCTAAATCAGAATCAACTTCGGTTTTAACTCGTTTTAGTTGTCCTTTTTCTTCTAAAAATTCGATAAATTGACGTAAATCTCTAGCCATAATTAATGATATTTTATAAATTTATAATAGCGATCGTTTAATTAATCTTAATACTTCTTAAGAACTTATTAATCTTCTAAACTGAAAAAAGTAATTATCATCAGAGAAAACAGTTGCTTATCGAATTTTTAAGTTAACGGTTAACCCTTTTTTTGTCAAACCCCGAAAACACTTGCAATTTATAAATCCTAAAAGCCTTTAATACTAAGCGATCGCCAAGCTATTTCATGTTATAAAATAAAAAATGCCTTCGGATGGGCAAAAATAATTTGTAATATGTTTAATCCTCTGATTTTGAAGAGTTCTAAAAACTATTAAGAATAGGAAAAAACGGAAAGTGACAAAAGAGAGTTAATGGTAGCGAATAAGTTTTTAAAGGGCTTTGATGAACTATAGAGACTCTTAAAAATCCCCCCGTCCACGAGGGGAGGACTCGCTATCGTTCGATTTCTTTTGTTGGTTTGGATTCATCCCACGCTAAAATAAATTAGGTTTTTTATAGAATTTATAGTGTAGTTCTTCTCTTCACATTAAGATAAACGTATATCAACTTACGGAGGTAAAGAAAAATATGGCAACAAGCAGTGGAAAATGCCCTGTAATGCACGGCGGTTTGACTACAAGCAGTATGTCGAACATGGAATGGTGGCCCAAGTCCCTAAACCTTGATATTTTAAGTCAGCACGATCGAAAGACTAACCCTTTAGATGCCAACTTTAATTATCGAGAAGAGGTGAAAAAACTTGACATAGCATCCCTCAAACAAGATTTACACAAACTGATGAGAGATAGTCAGGATTGGTGGCCTGCCGATTGGGGACATTATGGCGGTTTGATGATCCGTATGACTTGGCACGCCGCAGGAACTTATCGTATTGCCGATGGTCGAGGCGGTGCAGGTACGGGAAATCAGCGTTTTGCACCCCTTAACTCTTGGCCTGATAACGTCAACTTAGACAAAGCACGCCGTTTACTTTGGCCTATCAAAAAGAAATACGGTAACAAACTCAGTTGGGCTGATTTGATTGCCTATGCAGGTACGATCGCCTACGAATCTATGGGCTTAAAAACCTTTGGCTTTGCCTTTGGGCGAGAAGACATTTGGCATCCCGAAAAAGATATTTACTGGGGATCAGAAAAGCAATGGTTAGCACCCAGTGACAATCCCCAAAGTCGTTATTCTGGAGAGCGAGAACTAGAAAATCCTTTGGCGGCTGTGATGATGGGGTTAATCTACATCAACCCGGAAGGGGTGGACGGTAATCCAGATCCTCTCAAAACTGCCCATGATGTTCGTGTTACCTTTGCTCGTATGGCGATGAATGACGAAGAAACCGTTGCCCTTACCGCAGGAGGACACACAGTGGGTAAATGTCATGGGAACGGCGATGCAGGGTTACTTGGTGCTGAACCAGAAGCCTCGGAAGTCGAAGATCAAGGTTTAGGTTGGATTAACAAAAATCACCGTGGCATTGGGCGAGATGCTGTCACCAGTGGTATTGAAGGTGCATGGACAACCTATCCGACTCAATGGGATAACGGCTATTTCCACTTACTACTTAATTATGATTGGGAATTGAAGAAAAGTCCTGCCGGTGCGTGGCAATGGGAACCCATCAACGTCAAAGAAGAAGATAAACCTGTAGATGTGGAAGATGCCTCTATCCGCCGTAACTTGGTAATGACTGATGCTGATATGGCAATGAAGATGGATCCTGAATATCGGAAAATCTCCGAGCGTTTCTATCATGATCCTGAATATTTTGCGGATGTTTTTGGTCGTGCATGGTTCAAGCTTACTCATCGAGATATGGGACCTAAAACCCTTTACATTGGTACAGAAGCCCCCCAAGAAGACCTAATCTGGCAAGATCCCATTCCTGTAGGAAACAGCAATTATGATGTTCAAGCGGTGAAAGAAAAAATTGCGAACAGTGGTTTAACCATTAGCGAAATGGTATGTACTGCTTGGGATAGTGCCAGAACTTTTCGAGGTTCGGACAAGCGCGGTGGTGCTAATGGGGCGCGTATTCGCTTAACTCCGCAAAAGGATTGGGAAGGTAACGAGCCTGTACGTTTAGCTAAAGTGTTGGCTATACTCGAAGGTATTGCTCAAGATAGTGGTGCGAGTATAGCTGATGTGATCGTATTGACTGGTAATGTGGGTATTGAACAAGCGGTAAAGGCAGGAGGATTTGATATTACTGTTCCCTTTTCTCCGGGGCGTGGTGATGCAACGGATGAAATGACAGACGCTGAATCCTTTGCACCCCTCGAACCTATCCACGATGGCTACCGTAATTGGTTGAAGAAAGATTACCCCGTTACTCCTGAAGAATTGATGCTCGATCGCACCCAACTGATGGGGTTAACTGCTCCTGAGATGACGGTGCTAGTTGGCGGTATGCGTGTGTTGGGTACTAACTATGGTGGCACTAAGCACGGTGTATTTACTGATAATGAAGGGGTATTAAGCAATGACTTTTTTGTGAATCTGACGGATATGAATTATCTATGGAAAACTGCAGGGAAGAATTTGTATGAAATTTGCGATCGCAAAACTGGTGAAGTCAAATGGACAGCCACAAGGGTTGATCTGGTTTTCGGTTCAAACTCCATTCTTCGAGCTTATGCGGAAGTTTATGCACAGGATGACAACAAAGGGAAATTTGTACAGGATTTTGTCAATGCTTGGGCAAAGGTGATGAATGCCGATCGCTTTGATCTAGCTTAACTGAGATCTTGGCGTGCAACTACTCTGCACGCTGATAAAATAGCCATTTTAGAAAAGCTAGTTAATCATAACAACTAATACTCGTCTTTCTGTCGATCAATATTTTTTAATTTTTCTAAAAATTTTGATCAAAATAATTGGATTTTATATTATAAATAATTAATGTTAAAAATATATTGTATTTTTACGAGTAATTAAAACTAACTCCTATCGTATCAAATATTACTAACTAATGATAAATTGATCCATTTAAAGCAGTAGAAATTGTCCAAATATCTACTAACGAGAGAAAAAAGGTGAAAATTAAAAGAAAAATATACATCCAAGGTTGCGCTAAAGGACGAATATCCGTTGTATCAATGTTAGTCTTGTTTTGAACTTCTGTTACCATAGAATTAAACCCTGCAACTCTCATGGGTAATAAATAGGCTTTATCCTTCTTTTTTGTGATAAAATAATATACTAACCCTCCTTGTCCAGTAGTACGCATTTTTAAGCTATCAATTTCTTCCCATCTCAAACTCCATCCCTTACGCCATAACCAGTTTACCCATTTAGGATAGCAAACTTTAATTTCTTCTTGATTGATTATCACTCTTTCACTTAATACTATTATAAGCACGATCGAGCCTAGGATTAATAGCAACCAAAGAAGCCATAAAGGAAAAGTCACAGCGGTAAATTTAGCTAAAAAAGGAAGAGGAATAGTTAAAGCAAAATAAAGATTAAGCAAAGTTATTTTGATGAGAGGAGAAATAGGAAAAATCAATTCAGAATTATTAGAATTATTCATAGACTTTTTTTTAATATTGGTTGTTTGTAAAAATTATAAATATTATGAATTAAATTGGATAAACTTGTTAACTAAAAATGCTATTCCTGCCGTAATTATTTCGGCTAAAAGACTACTAATTCTAAATAATGCTATGACGACTAAGACTATTTGTGAGGGAAAAATTGTCGAATCAAAAGTAGCAATTATAGTGACTTCAAAAATACCAATTCCTCCGGGTGAACCGGGTACAATTAAACCTAATAACCAAGCAAAACTAAAAGTACTTAAAACTTGAGGAATTAAACTTAATTCAACGGGCATTAAAGCCATTAAAAGAGATAAAAAAGCGAATCCTCTTAAAAGTAAAAAAATAATTTCTCCAAATAAGGGTAACAAAGGATATTTAGTTAATTTTGCACTTTCATTACTGGCTTTACTTTTAGCTAATTTAGTTAATATTGGATTAATAATTTTCGGATGAATTCCGATTAAAATAGTAATAATTAAACATAAAATTAGTAAAAATATTATTGAAAAATTTATTTTAATTATTCCAAAACTCGCACTAATTAGAGTTATTAATAATGCTGAAACTGCCATTAATAATGGTTCAATTATAACACTAATCGTTGCGATCGATAAACTATCTCCTTCACTTTGAATAGCTTTAACCCTTCCCAAAAAATGCCAAACATTACCGGGTAAATATTTACTGATATTAGTAATTAGATAAATATTAATAGCTTTTAAACCCTGTAATTTTGTGTGAAAAAGATTTAAAATCCAAGTCCAAACCCAAGCAGAAAAAGTATGTCCTATAATATTTAAAAATATACTAATAAAAAAGATCAAAAAGGTAAAAAAAGTAAATTTAATATTAATTACTTCTTGCCAATTTTTGTAAAATGTAGAGATGATAAAAAAAGCAGTTAAACCTAATATAAACCATCGAAAAAACTGTTTAATTAACCTCATTACCGCCTAATTATAAATTTTTGGACAGGGTTGAGAAGAATAACTTGCTGTGGGACAATGGGTTTTTAAACAAGGTTGATTACTAGCTTCTTCTGTTTCTAAATGAGGGGGATATTTACCGAAAATCATTTCACAACTAAAGTCTTCAAAATTAGGAGTCATGGTTAAAGGAATACCAAAAGACTCCGTAAAAAATTTTTGAGTGGGTAATTTACACATATTAATACACATTCCCACGCAACCACTTTCCTCTAAATATCTACATTTTTGAATTTTAACACCACTTTTTTGGGTAAGAATTTGATTATTTTTTGTGATTATTTCTACTTCTTGAATATCTGATTTTCCTACTAACCATTCAAATAAAATAGTGGCAAACCAAGCATTAGATTCACATACCCATTTAGTGGGAGAAAAAAAAGTACGAATTAAATATAAAACTGAGGATGGTACTAAGGATTTTAGCACGATCGAGACTAACTCTTGTTGTTGTTGAGCTGTTCTTCCGTTCATGATTTTCTGAGACAAATCAACAAAACCTTCATAACCTTTAAAAGAAGTATTTGTACCGACTGCTTTCGCCATTTTTCGAGAAAATAAAGCAATAAAAACTCGATCGATTAAGTTATCATGATATTCAGTTTTTTCTATTACATTCATAGACTAATTAATTGTTACCCTTTTTAATTGTTAATTGTTAATTGTTAATTGTTAATTGTACATTGTTCATCGATTAGTCACGACTATTAATAGCAATCAATAATCGAAGGATAAAGACAAAAAGATTGATATAAGTAAGATACATAGAAAGGGCGGCACATAAATACTGCTCATCACGATAAGCGCGAGGTAAGATATAAAAATCTACCACCGATGCACCCGCAAATAAAAATACCCCTAAACCAGAAATACCAATTTCTAACCAAGTAGGAGTAAAAATGCCAAACAGACTAAAAACTAACTGTAAAAGAATAACTACAAAAAGAGCTATTATTCCTAATTGTACAGTCTTCGTTAAAGCTAATCCGTCTTCATCACCCAGATTTGAGCCAATATTTCTAGCTATTACAAAAGTTATACCACAACCTAAAGCAGCGATCGCAACTCCATTAATACCTACTCCATCAGTGCCTAAAGCCACATAAACAATACCACTGAGAGTATAACCAGTTAAAAGACTATAAACAGTTAAAAGAGGTAAGGCAGTACTGTTATTTGCCCTTTCAGCGATGCCTCTAACCACAAAAAAGAGAACTAATTGAGCAATTATGGCACCAATAAAAGTAGGCATAAATAAAGCAGGGTTGGATTGAATCATGCCCAATCCACCATAAGTACCTACTGCTGTTAATACTAAGCCACCGCCAAGATAGGGTAATGCTTTATTAATAACATTAGGACCTACTAAAGATTGATCTTTAGCTTTTTTGATTGCATCCCGAAAATTACTTGTTGTTGTCATAGGATTTTGTTCTAAATTGATTTAGCTATATTTTCTAATTTAACAAAAATGTCGAGAATAAATCTTTCAACAAAAAAATGGAGGAATACTTAACCCCTCCTTAGTAATTATTTTCTTTTAAAGTGGAACTTACTAGAATTATTAACCCACAAACTCTTTACGAGGTTCGGAAACTCCAGCAGGGGTTTCACCTTTGAGATAAGCTAACATTGTATCAGCATCAGATACTTCAAAAGGATCTGTAGGACAGTTGTCAGAAAAACCCGGTTCAACAAAGATTTTTTCAATGGTCATATCATTTACTAACATAGAGTAACGCCAAGATCTAGTACCAAATCCTACATTAGACTTATCAACTAACATTCCCATTTTGCGAGTAAATTCGCCGTTACCATCGGGTAATAAAAACACATTTTTAGCACCGATTTCTTTACCCCATTTGAACATAACGAAAGCATCATTTACAGATACACAGATGATTTCATCAACACCGACAGCTTTAAATTCTTCGTATAATTCTTCATAGCGAGGAAGATGATTAGAAGAACAAGTAGGAGTAAATGCACCGGGTAAAGAGAATACAACTACTTTCTTTCCGGCAAAAATTTCTTCAGTGGTTTTATCTTCCCAACGGTAGGGGTTAGGTTGTATAGATTCATCACGAACACGGGTTTTAAATACAACACTAGGTACTTTTTCGATAACAGCCATATTTACCTCTACAATAACGATTAATAAAACTTTACACTTAGTTTGGTAAGTCTGGAAGTTTTTACTTCCTATCTAAGAATAACTCTTATTTAAGAATTTGTCAATAACAATAATCACTCATTTTTGTTAACGTATAGTTAATAAGGAGTTGTATAAATTTAACCTGAGTTCGATGAAAAAAATCTTTGATGTGGGTGGGTTTTAGGTTTAAGGGTTTAGATTAATTTTCCTAAATCTGTTTAATTATTTAATCAAATAAATCTAAATAAAATCAATTGTTAATGGTTTTTCATCAATTATTTACCGAATAACGAATACTTAACACCGAATACCTTACCCTTACCCATAAATTCTGTGTCGAACTGATGTTAAATTTACAGCTAATTGCAGTGAAATCAATTTCAATTTTGCCATGCCAAAACAAGCCGATAAAATCATCCAAACCTTAAAATCAAAAGGATTAAGAATTACTCCTCAGCGTTTTGCTGTATATTCTAATTTACTCCATCGTAGTGATCACCCCACTGCGGAACAGATTTTAAAAGATCTTAATCAAGATGCACCTACTCTATCTCAGGCAACGATTTATCTTTCCTTGCAAACTCTTAGAGATGTCGGGTTAATTCGTGAAGTGTTATTGGAAGAAGGCGTATGTCGTTATGATGCTAATATTTTTCCTCATCATCATTTTCGCTGTCGGTGTTGTGGTCAAATTGAAGATATTAGCTGGGAATCTTTTTCTAATCTCAGTTTAAATAAGTTACGATCGGGCTTAGAAGTAGATCAATATGAAGTGATTGTGCAGGGTAAATGCGATCGATGTTAAAAGAAAAAAGAGAGTAAGGAGTAAGCCGGGTTCTGTTCCTCAAAATTCATTGAATTAAAGGGGTAGTTATCTATCTAGGATGAATATTACTAATCACCTCAAGCGGTACACCGAAGACGGAATCGGGAAAAGATCAACCATAATTCCTCCGACCTTGCTCCCCACCGGGGTTTACCGAGCCAGTACCTCTCGATACTGCTGGTGCGCTCTTACCGACACCTTTGCACCCTTACCTTAAAATAATTAAGGCGGTATTTTTCTGTGGCACTATCCTCACGCTCACGCGCACTGGGCGTTACCCAGCAAGTTTGATCTTTCGGGAGTCCGGACTTTCCTCAAACTAAACTCACAGGACAAATTTAGTTTGCAACTACCACTCTTACTCTCTTTCTTCTCAAATATATCATCTAATTTAGTAATTTAGATCGGTTATTAACAATTCAATTAATTAATTTCACTTTTCGATTTGAAAACTCAAATATCTCTAAATTTTTCTCAAATATCAATTTATCTAATTTTCATAACTTTTGATTTTGTGATAAATTAATTTAATTTTCGATCGATACTTTTTTTAATAATTCTTGGGATTTTAAATTTTTATAGCAAAAATGACTCAATTTGTTTTTTTTATTGTATATTGAGGGAAAGTTAGAATTTAAAATAACTTAAATTCATATTAATCTTTAGTCATTTTAGGGAAGGAACAGAGATTATGTCAAAGTTTTATTTTCAACCAGTAAACGATCGCTCATCGGTTTCGTCAACTTCTCATTCTCCTTATCCTCCTCATGACTCACCGACTTTAAATTTTCCAACTCCACCATCTCAAAACATTCAAAACATAAACTCTCGTGATTTAATGCGCCTGTATCTCCGTGATATTGGGCGCATTCGTTTATTGAGTAAAGAAGAAGAAATAACTTTAGCTAGGCAAATACAAACAGCACAATCTCTCCATCAAATCAAAGAACAAAATGACTCCGTACCCGAACTTAGGGAATATATCCGTGTAATGTCTTCTTATGATTCTTTGGCAGGGCATCACTCCCAACCTCCCACTGTGGAAATCATGGCGAATAAATTAAGTATTTCTGTTCCAGTATTGCAAAAAATTATTTTGGAAGGTAAACAAAAATGGGCTAGTTTGGCTAATTTGACGATAGAAGAACTAGATAAAACTCTTGCTGATGGCATTAAGGCTAAACAAATGATGATTAAGGCTAATTTGCGTTTAGTGGTTTCGATCGCTAAAAAGTATCAAAATCGTGGTTTAGAGCTATTAGATTTAATTCAAGAGGGTACTTTGGGCTTAGAAAAAGCAGTAGAGAAATTTGACTATACCAAAGGTTATCACTTTAGCACTTATTCCTATTGGTGGATTCGTCAGGGTATGACAAGAGCGATCGCCACTCAAGGTCGTACAATTAGAATACCTATTCATATTACAGAAAGATTAAATTTACTCAAAAAAGTTCAAAGGCAGTTATCTCAAACTTTGGGACGTATGGCAACAGTAGATGAGATTGCTCAAAAAATGAACATGACAGCACCTCAATTGCGACAATTTTTAAATCAAATTCCTCGATCGATTTCTTTAGAAATGAAAGTAGGAGAAGATTATAATACTGAATTAGTGGAATTAATTGAAGCAGAATCGGATACGCCGGAAGAAAACTTGATGCGAGTATCGATGCAACAAGATTTACAGCTAATGATGTCTAGTTTAAATGAAAGAGAACAAAAAATTCTACGATTGCGTTTTGGTTTTGAAAATGGCAAAATTTACTCTTTAAGTGATACTGCATCTATGATGAATTTATCAAGAGAAAGAGTGAGACAAATTCAGGCTAAAGCTATTCAAAAATTAAGACAACCAAATCAAGAAAAACAGTTGCGGGATTATTTAGAAATAATTAATAGTTAAATTTCTTCTAGTTTTAGAGTGGTAAGATGTTGATGATTTTTAAACACTAAATTCCGCACTCTTACTGACTATGATTGTTTATCAGAATCCTTCTCCTACAGTAGATATTATCATTGAACTTGTCGATCAACCTCATCGTCCAATTATTTTGATTGAGCGTAAACATGAGCCTTTTGGTTGGGCAATACCCGGAGGATTTATGGATTATGGGGAATCAGTGGAAAATGCAGCTATGAGAGAAGCGTTAGAAGAAGTTAGTCTTAATGTTAAGTTGATTGAGCAGTTTCAAGTATATTCTGATCCAGCTAGAGACTCCAGAAAACATACCATGAGTATAGTATTCATTGCCAGTGCGATCGGACAACCAAAACCGGCTGATGATGCTCTTAATTTAGGAATTTTTAATATATGGGAAATTCCTAACAATCTATGTTTTGATCACGATTTGATTTTACAAGATTATCTACACTATCGTAATTATCATATTCGTCCTCCCATTCGATATTGTTAATCGGTGAATTAGAGAACACCAAACGAAAAATGCTTATTTGTTTCTTTTTGCTTATTACCTACCCTCAATATTATTTTACTTGGATGCGTCTGAGCTTATTAACTTAATCTTAAATATGGGGTTGGTTTTCAAAATTTTATAGTCAATTTCGCAGAAATATAGTCTAATAACAATATGCAGAATCAAAAAAATGTTATTGTCTCATATAAATTCTGCTATAAAGTCAGTAGATTAAATAATAAATCTGACTAATACAGAACTCTCTTATAAATTACATTCGGAGATAAATTTCTATGGAATCTCAAGCCTACGAACAAGAAACTCAAACTCAAAATAACACCCCTTTTAATGATGATGTTGCTGGTGTTATTACTACTGCCACGACTCCTGCTTCTGGAGATAGTGATTGGCAAGAATGGATAAATGTAATCATTGATTATTTAGCAAAACTGCCAGACGAGTTAGGCAATTTCTTTTCTGATTATAAACAACCCTTAACTACTTTTGGCTTAATTATTACCGCCAGTATTACTGTTTATGTCACTTTATCAGTGTTAGATGCGATCGATAATATCCCCTTATTATCTTCTATTTTGGAATTAGTAGGATTAGGATATACCGCTTGGTTTGTAACTCGTTATTTACTCAAGGCTTCTACTCGTCAAGAGTTATTTGGTGAATTTGATAGCTTGAAAAAACAAATATTAGGCGGGAAAACTCAAGGTTAATTCTTGTAGTGAATATTACCCTCACTTAAAAGGTGGGGGATTTCGTATCATTTGTCATTTGTTAATCAGGACTTATGAATAATGAATAGTAGATAGTGGAGAAGATAATATTCTTAAAAACAAACAATAAAAAATAAAAATATGTACTTATGACTTTATCTTACTCCTTCTCTTTCACCTACAAAAATTACCATAACATTTTACCTGAGAGAGCTATAAAATTTATGGGTGAAAGTAGCGATTAGCTTTTAGTTCTTAGCAGTTAGCTTTTAGTCTTTTTTCCATTAAAGAAGAAGTAATCAATTACTAATGTTTACAAGAAATTTAATTTAATAATAGCTGATAGCTATCCCCTTTCAACTATATTTTTTCATCGAAATGAGGTAATTTTAACACCTTCTAAGAATACTTTTTTAGCAAACTCTACTTATGTTCTATTTTCGTATTCAACCCGATGGCAATATTTCTCCTTCTCAACAATTAAGTGATCAAATTCAATTTGCGATCGCATCTCGTCAATATCCTCCAGGTCATCGTTTACCTAGTACAAGACAACTAGCTATTCTAACAGGGTTACATAGAAATACAATTAGTAAAGTTTATAAACAACTGGAAGAAAAAGGGTTAGTAGAATCGATCGCTGGATCCGGTATGTACGTTAAAATACAAGGAAATGATTATACAAGCAAATCACCCTCCTGTTTATTACAATCTTATCCTGATGCCGAAAAAGTTATCAAAACTGGGATAGATAATCTTCTACAACAAGGGTGTAATTTGGAGCAGATTAAACAATTATTTTTAGAGGAAGTAAATTGGAGACTTCGGTGTCGTGCATTACTTCTAGTTACCGTACCGGTGACAGACTTAAGCACAGGAAAATTAATGGTATTAGAATTGGAAAAAGCCTTAATGATACCAATACAATTAGTACCGATGGAAGAACTAAATTTGGTCTTAAATGAGATTAATTCCGTTACAGTGGTGACAAGTCGTTATTTTATTCATCAAGTTTTAGAAATAGTTAATCCTGAATCTACGAGGGTTATTCCTATTGATATTTATGATTATAAACAGGAATTACAAATTATTAAAAAACTACCTCAAAACTCTTATTTAGGAATTGTGAGTTTAAGTGGAGGTATTTTGAGAGTTGCAGAGATTTTAGTTCATAGTTTGAGAGGGAATGATATTACTATTCTCACCGCTCAAGGAAACAATAAACAAAAATTAATAAACTTAGTTTGTACTGCTCATACTATTATTTGTGATCCTCATAGTTATTTAATAGTGAAACAAACGGTTAAACAGGTACAAGAAGACTTAATTCGTCTTCCGCAGATTATCTGTAGCAATAGTTATATTGGGGAAAAATCGATCGATCTTTTAAAAAGGGAGTTAGGAATTAGTAATCACTAATCGTAGATGATTTTTATTAATTTATGTGTGTCAGTTCCGAATAATCTAACGATCGCTGTATAATGATTATCAAGATCGCTACTCTGTAATCACTATGAAAAAACTATTACTTATTTCCGTCTTTATAATCGGTTTAGGGTTTGCTTTATTTAACTTCAAAGGATTAGCAACCAAAGGCGAATTTAACTCTATTATCATTAATTTTCGTCAAGATATTCCTGCCAATACATTAGAACAGAATTTATCTACGATCGCTTCAAAAATCCAAGAAATACCCATTTTAAATAGTATATTTTCCGAACCAGAAAGAATTTATATCATTGAGGGAGATAAAAAGACTATTAAAAAATTACGTCAATCAGATCTCAAAGAAGAAATAGAGTATATAGAACCGAATTATATTTATCATAGTTTAGAACAACCCAACGATCCTCAATATACCCAACAGTGGAATTTACGCAGTATCAATGTTGAACAAGCATGGGATGAAACTAAAGGTGAAGGCATAACTGTTGCTGTCATTGACACAGGAGTAACCAAAGTACCTGATTTAGATCAAACTGAGTTTGTGGAAGGTTATGATTTTGTCAATAATAAAACCGATGCCCAAGATGATGTAGGACATGGTACTCATGTAGCTGGTACGATCGCCCAATCCACCAATAATAATTATGGAGTAGCAGGAATCGCTTATCAAGCAAAAATAATGCCCTTAAAAGTATTAGGAGTAAACGGGGGTACGGTAGCCGATATAGCTGAAGCTATCAAATTTGCAACAGATCATAATGCAGATGTAATTAATATGAGTTTAGGAGGAGGAGGAGATAGCCAACTGATGCGAGATGCAATTCAATATGCCCATGATAAAGGAGTCGTAATCATCGCCGCCGCAGGTAATGAAAATCGCAATTCAGCCTCATTTCCCGCCCGTTATCCTCAAATAATCAGCGTTGCTGCCACTGATTCCGTAGGTAATAAAGCACCTTACTCTAATTTTGGTGCAGGAGTTGATATATCTGCTCCCGGAGGCAGTGAAACAGGTAAAATTATTCAAGAAACGATCGTTGATAATAAACCCAGTTTTATTGGTTTTCAGGGTACAAGTATGGCTTCACCTCACGTTGCAGGAGTTGCCGCCTTAATTAAAGCCACAGGAGTTGAAAATCCCGATGAAGTGCGAGAAATATTAATTCAATCTGCTCGTAAAATTGAAAAAGATCCCTTAAACCATTATGGTGCAGGACAACTCGATGCGGGTCAAGCGGTAAAATTAGCTTTGAAAGGAAAAATCACTCCCAAAGACTTTTTACGATGGTTAAAAAATAGTGGTTACTTAAATCCCGGATTCTGGTTAGACGGTGGCACAATTACTTTACTACCAAAATTAGGAATGGTTTTAGGTTCATATCTATTAGCATGGTTTTTGCGCAATTACCTCACCTTTAATCTCAGTTTAGCCACAGGCTTAGTTACGGGCAGTAGTGGACTATTCTTTTTACAAGGATTGTATATTTTTGACTTACCTCAATGGCCTCTTCGTCTAATGGGTAGTTCAGTACCAGAATTGGGTAACGTAGTAATGGGTACAACTAGCTTAAATCCTTTTTTTGCTAGTGCTTTAATTCCTCTTATTTTAATTCTCTTATTTCTAAGTCATCCTATACTGAAATGGATTTCGATCGGTTGCACTTTGGGAGTTGCTTCTTGTTTAACAATTACCGCTTTTACTAATCCTTTTGTGTGGGGTTTTGGTTATGGTTTAGCCTCTCAAATTTTCTTATTGGTTAATGCTGTAATTTGCTTTTATTTGGCTAGTTTAGCTAGTAAAACTCTTAATTCTACGTCCATAGTTTAGTTTTTAAACTTTTCATTTCATCAGTTGGGTTAAGGATAAAATAACCCAACACAATACAAAACAATTAACAATGTCTTTTACATTATTTATGCTTTATTAATGTTTAAGTCATCTCTACACGATCACCTGAGTTCGAGAAAAAATCCTTGATGTAAGTAGGTTTTAGGCTTTAGGTTTTAGATTCTAAAAATACCAAATCTGATTGAATTATTTAATTAAATTAATCTAAGTAAAATCAATTGTTAACAGTTTTTCATCAATTATTTTATCTAATACCCAACAACTAATATCTTCATATTACTAATACATTTTGCATTGAGATAAGGTACGATCGAAACCTAAGATGCTTCCTTTTATGTTTATTGTGGGTACTATTTAGATTCTTAAGAAGATAACAGTATAAGTCGAATAGTTTAAGAATGGGTTAAAGAAAATAGGAATAATGCCCTTAAAGTCTGTTAAGATTGACCTTGTGCGAGATAAAAATATTTAACTGAGCTGGTAGAGAAAAATCCCGGACAAAATATGAAGGACAACCAATACAATGTAATCGATGAACATTCCCTCATTTCCAGAGGAGATAAACCTGAAGAAGCCTGTGGCGTTTTTGGCGTTTATGCCCCAGAAGAATCAGTCGCTAAATTAGCTTACTTTGGACTGTACGCACTACAACATAGAGGACAAGAATCTGCAGGAATTGCCACTTTTGACGGGGAAGCCTGTTATTGTTACAAAAACATGGGTTTAGTATCTCAAGTTTTCAATGAGTCCATTTTAACTAATCTACCGGGTAAAATTGCCATAGGTCATACTCGCTATTCTACTACTGGCTCTAGTTTACAGGTTAATGCACAACCGGCAGTTATTAATACAAAAAGAGGTAAATTAGCTCTTGCACATAATGGTAATTTAGTTAATACTGTAGAGTTAAGAGAAGAGTTGAATAAGCGTAACTGTGAGTTTATTACTACTACAGACTCAGAAATGATCGGCTTGATGATGGGAAAAGAAGTGGACAGTGGGAAAGATTGGGTAGAAGCGGCCATTAGTGCCTTTAAATGGTGTCAAGGAGCTTATAGTTTAGTTATTGGTACATCGGTGGGTATAATTGGGGCAAGAGATCCTTATGGTATTCGTCCTCTAGTTATCGGTAAAATGGAGGAGGACGGAAATCCTATTCGCTATGTTTTAGCATCCGAAACTTGTGCATTGGATATTATTGGTGCTGAATATATCCGAGATGTTGAACCGGGCGAGTTGGTTTGGATTACGGAAGAAGGATTATCTTCTATTCAGTGGGCTGAAAAAACACAACATAAGTTATGCGTATTTGAAATGATTTATTTTGCCCGTCCTGATAGTATTATGGGCAATGATAGTCTTTATGCTTATCGTTTAAGATTGGGGGAACAATTAGCTAAAGAATCTCTGATTGATGCTGATATGGTGATGGGTGTACCAGATTCAGGTATTCCTGCTGCGATCGGATATTCTCGTTATACGGGTATTACTTATCAAGAAGGATTAATTAAAAATCGTTATGTAGGACGTACATTCATTCAGCCGACTCAACACATGAGAGAACATGGTATTAAAATGAAACTCAATCCTCTCAAGGATGTTTTAGCTGGAAAACGTATTATTATTATCGATGATTCGATCGTGCGGGGTACTACGAGCCGTAAAATAGTTCGGGCGTTGAGAGATGCCGGAGCAAAAGAAGTACATATGAAAATTTCTTCCCCTCCTGTTACTCATCCTTGTTTTTATGGTATTGACACCGACAGTCAAGATCATTTAATTGCTGCGACAAAAAAAGTTGAGGAAATAGGAAGACAAATTGAAGTAGATACGTTAACTTATTTATCTCAAGAGGGAATGTTGAAAGTGACTAACCAAAATCCTGACAGTTTTTGTACTGCTTGTTTTAATGGTCATTATCCTATTGATATTCCTGAAGATGTAAAACGATCGAAATTAATTCTCGAAACAGTATCTTAAATAATAAGAAATAGACCATAAAAAAGATGATCCGATCGTTATGATGATCGAGGGAAAATTTCCACAAACCATTTTTTGAGATTCTATTTGCTTAAATATAAAAACTTTTTCAGCAGAGCCTACTGATTTTGTTAATTATTAATTGTTTAAAAGTACAATAGCAGTAAGATCTTTTGAATGAGAGAGAATAATCATGACCCAATCTTCGGAAAGAGAGAGAAAGCAACCTTTACCTGTACCCCCTTTAATTCCTCAAACTAAGCCCCAAGGAATGACTGATATTGAAGATGAAACCAGAGTTAGTGCTAATAGTCCTTTTCCTTCTTTAACTAAAAATAGTATTCCCCCTCAAGGATTTGATATTCCAGATTTTGATGATGACGACAATGATGATTTTGAACCAGAAGGAGAAACTCAAATTAATTTAGATGGGATGCCACCTCTTGGCAAACCGCCTAATTTCACTCCACCACCTTTACCCCCCCTCGGTGGTAAAAATACCCTGACAAAAGGTTCTCCTACTGTTCCTATCGGCGGAAAACGAACTCTGACTCCTCCCCCTTTAACTCCACCTCCTCTAACTGCTAAGGGTAAACCCGGAGAAACAGGAGTTCGTCGTGGTACACCAATGGATCGATCGACTTCTCCCGGAGCTTTAAGACCGGGTCCTCAAGCCAATGCTCGTGGTTCTTCTCCACAGGCTGGTAGAACACCCGGACAACTTTCTCTTAATGAATTGGTTAAATTAGCCTATGACAATGGTTACTCAGATGTACATTTAGGAGTTGGTGAACTGCCTCGTATGCGCGATCGAGGAGAAATGATTATTTTAGATCAATATCCTGAAATCGATCTCAATACCTTCATGAGTTGGTTAAGAGAGATTATGCGAGAGGAGGAAATCCAAAAATTTAAGAAAGAATTAGAATTTGATGGTGCGACTCAATATGATTTTGCAAGGGTTCGGATCAATGTTTTTGATGCTTTAAATGGACCTGCCTTAGTTTTACGATTAATTCCTATTAAAATCTTGACTTTGGAGCAACTACGACTTCCTCCTGTATTTAAAGATGTCTGTGATGCTCATAAAGGCTTAATTTTGATTACTGGGCCTACTGGTTCAGGTAAATCAACTACTCTAGCGGCAATGATTGATTATATCAACAGTGAACAAGCAAAACATATTATTACTATTGAAGATCCTGTGGAATTTGTTCACAAAAGTCGTAAAGCCTTGATTAAACAAAGAGAAGTGGGGATGAATACCCTTAAATTTGATAATGCCCTGAAAGCGGCTTTGCGGGAAGATCCTGATATTATTCTAGTGGGAGAAATGCGGGATAAGGAAACAGTTAACACTGCTCTTAAAGCGGCACAAACCGGTCACTTAGTTATGGGTACGTTACACACCAACAATGCCATTAAAACTTTGGAACGTATTTTTACTTTATATACCGCAGAAGAACAAACTGCAATTCGATCGGCTTTGGCAGAGTCCTTGGTGGCGATTATTGCTCAGGGATTGTGCCGTACTACAGACGGTAAACGGGCCGCTTATCATGATATTCTTGTCAACACAGAAACAGTAAAAGATTATATTCTCAGTAATAAATATGAGGAAATCGGAATGTTGATGGCTGACGGAGAATATGACGGTATGATGACTATGAATAAATCTTTATTTAGTCTTTATCAAGACGGACGAATAACTGAAGAAACGGCCTTGGAAAGATCTCCAACTCGCAATGAAATGGCAATGATGTTACGAGGCAGAATTTAATACTGTTATCCCACCGTGAAATAGATTTCACGGCTGGCTTATAGCAAAATTCTCTCTTAATAACTCATTTTAGATACCGATGATAAGCTAAGACGCATTTTATTTACATTTTTTCTAGTAATAAAAAACTATGAAACTCTTAACTGTTGCCTCTTGCCTACCTTCACTAGTCAACTTAGATGCGTTCTGGCTTACTCCTTGACGAAATAGTTAGACAAAGTTATTAAACAAAGTTTTAAAGAAGCATTTATAGCTCAAACAATCTCTTTATCTGAGATGTGGGAGAGGATTGATGTCGAATAGTTGATCGCCCATCGAAATTATAAAGATTTAACAGAATACAACAATGGATCAAGATCAAATAAAAATGAATTTCCTCGATGAAGCAGAGGAGTGTTTTGACAATATTGAGTCGGTATTACTGCACATTAGTTCGACGATCGCAGAGCCAGAAAAAATAGACTTAGCTTTAAGAGCCGCCCACTCAGTGAAAGGGGGGGCTGGAATGATGGGATTTCTGATTTTAAGTGAAGTTGCCCATGGTTTAGAGGATTTTTTGAAAATTTTACGGGTACATTATCATTCGACAAATATTGATGTTTCGATCGAAACTCTTTTATTACAAGGAGTGGATCAAATGCGTCACATCACTAACTTACATCGTCATGGAGTGTCAGTAAAAAAAGAAGATTTAAGTCAAAATTTAGAGCCTATTTTTAATCAATTACAAAAGTACTTAGGAGTGCTAACCTCCGAAGATGAGGATATTTTGTTTGCTCAAGACGAGCAGATTGATTCTTCCGCTTTGATGTTTGAGGAAGGAGCACAGGCTATTATTGATAATTTTGCCCTTCAGATAGAACAGTTATCAGCGGATGAGTTGCTATGGGCTTTGCAATCTAGTTGTGAACAATTATCCTTTTGCGCTCAATTAGCAGAATTAAATCCAGTAGTTGAACTTTGCCAGTCTATTCAAGAACAAGCCCAAATGATTGATATAGGAGAAATTAATACTCTTTCTCAAGAGAGTTTGAAGTTATGGCGTCGCTCTCTGGCATTGGTTATGCGCGGTAGTTTGGATAAATTACCCTCTCGTTTAGATTTTACTTTCATCCCGCAAGATGAAAATTCATTGGCAGAAAATTTACTGAATTGGGATGAAGATGATTTATCTTTTTTGAGTGATGCCCTTGATAGTACCATCTCAGAAGAAATCTTATTTGAGGATGAATTATTAACGGATAATACCCAAGAAGAAATCGACGAGCAATTAATTCCTGAAGAAGAATTAGCCTTATTAGAAAATACTTTATCTCAAGCCCTCAGTGAGACACTAGAGGAGGTTAGCACACCGATTATCAATCAAAGAAAACCAGTAACTTCTAGTACTCCCCTTCGTCAAACTGTCAGAATTTCAACAGAACAAGTCGAACAATTAAATAATTTCTTTGGTAAATTAATTTTAGAACGTAATCGGGTTAACTCCCATTTAGAACAATTGAAAAACTTTGTGGAGTTAATGAATCAACGGGTGAATAAATTAGAAGAATCTAATCGGCTTTTGCGTGATTGGTACGATCACACTTCTGTAGCAGATATAGTTAGTGTCGTCAATGCTGTTGGTATGCCGTCTAAAAATGTTCCCAGTGGTCTTTTAAATGAGCAATTTGATGCTTTAGAGATGGATAGATATACGGAAGTTCATTTAATTTCTCAGGGGCAAATAGAGACGGTTGTACAGTTACAAGAAGTCGGCACTGATATTAACCTAGAGTTACAGGAAGTAAATCGAGGAATGGAGGAACTAAATCAAACCATGCGATCGCTTCAAAAAAACGTAACTCAAATTCAGATGCGTCCTTTCAGAGACTTAGTTAAAGGTTTTCCCCGTTTAATTCGAGATTTAAGTCTTCAATTCCATAAACAGGTACACCTCACCATAGAAGGAGAAAACACTCTCCTCGATCGCACCTTGATTGAATCCTTGAATGCTCCGATGGTACACTTAATTCGGAATGCCTTTGATCATGGTATCGAATCTCCCCAAAGTCGTCAAGAACAAGGAAAAAGCTCGATCGGCAACATCAAACTAAATGCCGTCAACCGAGGTACAAAAACTATTATTACCATTGAAGACGATGGAGCAGGAATCAATTTAGACAAAATTACTCAACGACTGCAAGAAATAGGCATCAGTATTGAAGAAATACAAAAAATGTCTCAAACTCAATTGGTAAATCAGATATTTGACGCAGGTTTTAGCACTGCCGATCGAGTCACCGAACTTTCAGGGCGAGGGATAGGCATGGACGTAGTGCGAACCAACTTGCTGGAAATAGAAGGAGATATTCAAGTTACAAGCGAAATGGGTAAAGGTACAACATTCACTTTAACAGTGCCTTTTAACTCCTCTATTTTAAGAGTGATGATTGTCGAAAGCGCTGGAGTATTTTTAGCCATACCCATTAACAGTGTTCGAGAAATTCTGAATCTTTCCCAAGTGATACAAAAAAACTCTCGACAAATAACTTGGCAAAACTACATCATTCCCTTAATTTCCCTGAAAGAGACTTTAACCTTTAACCGCCCCTATCAATCTAAGCAAATGTCAGGCAATCCCATAATTAATCAACCAGTAGCAATGATTGTCGGCGATGGTAATAAGATCGGAGCATTAGAAGTAGAAAGATATTGGGGAGATCAAGAAGTCACCATTCGCCCCATAGAAACCTATCTTCCCTTACCTGAAGGAGTTATCAGTTCCATGATTTTAGGAGATGGAGGAGTATTACTCTTAATCGATCCAGTATCTTGGATTCAGACATCTTTAACAGAGAATCAAATTCCTTCCATTACACAAACTTCATTTCTGTCACCAGATACTAATACTATTCTCATCACCGATGATTCCATCAATATTCGTCGTTATCTAGCCTCCACTCTTGAAAAAGCCGGTTATCAGGTGGAAGAAGCTAAAGACGGAAAAGAAGCAGTAGATAAACTGTTGAGTGGTTTATCCGTTAAGGCCGTAATTTGTGATATTGAAATGCCCAACTTGGACGGTTATGGAGTTTTAGAAGAAGTTAAGGGAAGATCTGAGTTTCAATCCTTACCTATTATCATGCTGACTTCTCGCAGTAGTGAAAAACATCGTCAAATTGCGTTTAATCTGGGTGCAGATGCTTATTTTTCTAAGCCCTACAATGAGAGAGAATTGTTGGAAACAATAGAAAACCTAATTAGGCTTTGCTGAAAAGTTTTTTTGGTGACGGTAGGATATAGGAGAAATACTTATAAATCAAGAACCCAATCTTCGTATTAATAATAATTACAGAAATATTTTACGGAGGGAATAGTATCAAAAGTGTTAAGTTTTTGAAAAAAATGCTAAAACGGCTCACTTTTTTGTTAGGGTGGTATTTTTAAACCCTCGATTTTTAGGCTTTCTGATTTATTCAGTAAACCGTAATTAAGGTATAATAAAATCTCGCAAAGACACAAAGGTGTAAAGAAATCTTTTTAGATTAGACCTTGATCGTTTTCAAAAAATATCTTTTGACATCAAAATATTACAAATCTTTCTGTTATTTGATTTTTTTATATCAGTTTGTGGTAAGCCTTAAAAGGCTTATAAATACCTAAAGGCATCACTACGAACTTTACCTTATAGAACCCATTTGGTATCTTTTTTAGAATGATTACATAGTAATAATTTCAGGAGAAATGTTTTAATCTCCTCAAGACCTTTTTATTAGGGTTACAGACGTAAATGTCAAATAGGTTCTATATTACTTGAATGAACTGTAAAATTTTCAATGAAGGTAGGAGATAGTTAAAAGAATTGATTTAAACATATGCTGTGCAGTAATTCTTTAATTAAACTTATTTATTAAACTTTCGATAAAATGAACGAAGAATATCCTCCTTTAGAAATCCTCAGAAAAATCTCCGAAAATCGACAAACTGGACATTTACAAATTCACACAAATTATGTTAAATGGAATATTTATTTAGTGGAAGGCAAAATACAATATGCTCAACACAGTTTGCAGTCCCTTGAAACTCTAAAAAGTTATTTAATATATTTAAAAATTCCCATTTCAAATATTATCTTTTCTTCTTTTACAAAGGCAAATAGTCTATTTTTTTTACTATTAACTATTAAAGAATTAGTAGAACAAAACCACATTAACACGACGCAAAAAAATATCTTATTACAAAAATTAACAGAAGATGCGATCGAATCTTTTATTTGCCTACCCGAAGGACTCACTAAGTGGGAAATTGATAAGACTTTATCCTCGATGGGAGCCCCAATAATATTTAATCATAATAGTATTAAAGGGAGTGGTCAAATCATTGATGCAATGAAAGACAGAGTTAGTCAATGGCAAAAGCTACAACCCTTTATTTCTTCACCTCATCAACGCCCTTCTTGTCCAAATTTAAGCCTACTATCAACGAAAATACAAGGAGCAAATCTCACCCCTTCCATACTACATAAGTTGGTGAGCACCATGAAGGGTGAAAGTCTCAGAAATATTAGCTTTCTTCTTAAGCAAGATGACTTGAAACTAGGTCAAATATTATATCCTTATATCAAACATAACATTATTGTCCTCGACACTCCTAAATCTCCCCTTGATAAATTACCTTCAATTCCTTCTGTTAATAGTGTTTCTTCCCTTTTTGTACCTAATTCACAAAAAAAAGAAAGAAGTTTTACTTCTTCCGATGAGAAAATCAATATTTCTCCTTCATCATTAAAATCCACAACAACGTCTTCCCCCAGCAATACAGATAATAATATTTCCCTATCGGTGCAAAAACCCCCTTCTAACTCATCGAAAATCCCTAAAATTATTTGTATTGATGACAGTCAAGTAATGCTAGATACCATTAAGGATTATCTAGGAAGTCAAAATTATGAAACTTTGACAGTGGCAAATCCCATGCAATGTTTACCCTCTCTGTTTGCCAGTAAACCGGATTTAATATTACTTGATTTATCAATGCCGAATATTAATGGTAATCGTCTTTGTCAAATCTTGCGTAGTAGTCCCACTTTCAAAAAAATTCCTATTATCATTGTCAGTGGCAATACTAATATGTTAACCAAAGAAAAAATAGAAGCGATCGGTGCAAATAACTTCTTGCCTAAACCATTTACGAAAGAGGAATTATTAGTTATTGTAAATAAATACTTGTTATAAAATTAACTTATTATTATGATAGACGTTACCTATGATATTCCCCTTGTGATATTATCAGCAATCATTGCGGTAGGGGCAGGTTTTTTTACGATCGAGATGTCCAATGAAATCGTTTTAAATAAAGGCATCGAGCGTTGGACTTGGTTAATCATTAGTGCTATGACAATGGGGATGGGTATTTGGGGTATGCACTTTATCGCCATGACGGCTTTTTCTATGGGCATGGAAATTAGCTATGATTTTCTCCTCGTTTTAATTTCTCTTTTAGCGGCGGTAATTGGCTGTGTACAAGGTTTATATATTATTACTCAACCATTAGTTAATTTAAAAACCCTTATAGCTGCTTCTATCACTATGGGAGGTGCGATCGCCGGTATGCACTATATTGGGATGGCAGCCATGAGAGTATCTGCGACAGTTAACTATGATCCGATTATCGTTACATTATCTGTAATTATTGCCATTGTTGTCTCTTTTGCGGCCATGAAAATAGTGATTAGTCTCAGACAGATGAAGAAAAACTCTCTTTATTCTTTTTATAAAATTATTGCTTCCTTAATTATGGGGGCTGCAGTACTTTCCATGCACTACACAGGCATGGCGGCGGCTAAATTCAAAATTGATGTAAACTCCTTATTATCTCAGGTTAACTTTTTAGATAGTCAAGTAATTGGTTCATCTGTTGGCATTACCGTGATTGGAATGTTTGCAATTATTTATATAGTTTTACTTAACGCCAGTTGGAATCGATCGGTTTAAAATAGATTATAGGGTTTACGCATCATTACAAAAAATATAGAGTTTTGAGATTCGTCTCGATGAATCCCAATGACAGAATAATGGTATTAGTGCATAAATCCTTGATTAGAAACTGTTTAAAAATTATTGACGTACAATATATGGTAAGTAGGTACGCAAAATCGATCGATGCCCCTTGTTTTTCTTAAATCCATGATAACAAGGGATTTAAACCCTTTGCCTATATATCATTAATTCATTTAATGAGAAATAAATAATTTTATGATTTGGGCATCATTGAAGATTAACTAAAGATTATGAATTTTTGCCAACGATGAGTGAAATGATGATCTTTGGTAGTATGATTCATATTATGGTAAGAAGATCAGAAAAAAATACAGTAATACATAATATATAATCTTTCTTTAAATTTTTCCCACATCTTTTTAGTATATTAAATCAAAATCAAAATTTAATCAACCAAGTATGAGTAAAGTATTATTAGTTGATGATATGAAAGCCGAATTAGAACTACTAAACCAATACCTTACACAGGCAGGTTACGAAGTAGTTACGGCTAACAGTGGTAAAGAAGCCCTTGACAAAGTAGATAATAACAAACCAGATATTATTGTAACTGACTGGATGATGCCAGAAATGGGAGGATTGGATTTATGCCGTCAACTCAGAAAAAACCCCGATACAGCAAGTATTCCTGTGATTGCTTGTACGGCAAAGAATCGAGATGTTGATAAAATGTGGGCAACTAGGCAAGGAGTTACGGCTTATATTGTAAAACCATGTACAAAGGAAGATTTGATCAATGCAGTAAAATCGGCCATCGATCGTTAATTTTAATTAGATATTAATCATAATAAAAAATACAATTAATTCTAATCAACTATTTGTAAATTTATGTTATGTTTTTAATGATCCCCAAGTTCAAATTATAATTTGAAGACTAGACAGATGCACAAGTCGAATGGTAGAAAAATTCCCAATGTTTGTGCATTTTTGAGAGAATTTTATTCATTCACAAAAACATAATTTCCCCGTATTGGGGAATGTAGGGAAGCAAACAATTCAAATCTTTTTATAGCTGATTACTCGAATTTGATATAACAAGGGGTTTAAATCCCTTGGCTTCTATCGTCTATATACAACATTTTTAGTCCTTAATGCCTTATCATGTCTGAATCTTCTTCTGTTTCCTCAAAATTGCGGGAATTACTACCACAGCTATTTGAAAAGACACAAATAAGAGGCGATCGCTACTTAAGATTTCAATTAAATTCTGAGTTAACTACTTTAATCTCCATCGATTATGTTACAGAATCACTGATAATTGATCGAGATAAAATTACTCCCGTACCGAAAATGTCTCCTTTTGTGATGGGTGTAATTAATTCTCGTGATCGAGTCTTTTTTGTGATTGATTTACCCCTGTTGCTTGATTTAACTCCCATTCCTAGTTATGCACGAGAATCTCATTTAATTGTGATTAATGTTGCCTCTTTTCTTGACAACAAATCATCAGAATTATGGCTAGGTTTAGCAATAGATAAAATTCAAGGCATCACCAGAACCGAAAAAAAACCAGAAAAATACTATCCTTTCTCATCTTCTTTTTCCGAACAAGAACAATGCCTTCTTGAATATATTAACGGTTGGATTATAGATGAAAGTCAAACTTTAGCCGTTTTAGATCTAGCTAAGATAGTTAAGAAAAGTTTTTAATATCAATAGTACTAATAATCAGGTTCTCTCATTCCGAGCCATAGAGAGAAATCTCGAAATCCTCTATTTTTAGTGATGATGTGCTACTCCTAACCTATTTAATAATTTTATTTTTTAATAATATAAAATCATGATCAGTCAAAATGCCACCTTTCCTTTAGAAGCTCAATCTTCAGAAAAAGAAGATATTTCTTTCAAATCTTCAGGGCAAAATAATCCAGAAAGTGAAAACAAGATCAAAAAAGGAGGAACTTTCAGACAGAGACTCTTAACTACTATCTTACCTACAACTTTAATCCCTTTAATTGTAGCTAGTTCTATTACTATCAATATTACAGGTTATCGGGCGGAAAGAGATGAGTTAAATCGCCTAGAAGAAATTGCTGTTTTAGGAACGGTAGGCTCTTTGACCAGTTCAAAAAATGGAGTGGCTTTAGAAGCGACTGAAGTATCATCAAAAACTTTGCAAGAAGTCTTGAGCAATCTTTTAAAGAAGGAAATTGTAGGAACAAGGGTTTTACAAATTATCGATGTTCAAACAGGTAATTTATTAAATTCGATCGTATCTGAAACTTTAAATATACCAAAAGATAAAATTGTTGAAGGAGAAGCCATTACCCAAGTTGCAAAAATTTTGTTAGAAAATCAGTCTAATAATAATTTTCCAGAATTACTGAGTCAATTAAATCAAATACCAAATCTAGCCCAAATTGACTTAAGGGAATCTCAAAATATAGAAGGTTCTCCAACACTAACATTTCGCTTAAATAAACGATATTTTAAAATATTGTCAATTCCTGAGACTAATGTTCTAGCAGTAATATCTGTTGATGAGGGGGAGATTTTTCGGGCAGGAAATCAATTAGCCCTTATTTTCGGTTCTCTTACCTTTTTCCTCGCAATTCTAGCTGTTGCTAGTGTTATTCTTTTAGCCCAAAACTTTTCTGAACCTTTAATCAATTTAACCAATAAAGCTAAACAGGTAGCTCAAGGAGATTTAGAAGTTGAAGCGACATTAGAAGGAACAGAAGAAAATCGTATTCTCGCCTATAATTTTAATAGTTTAGTTCAACGAGTAAAAGAACTAATTAAAGAACAAGAAGCCATTGCTAATGAACAAAAAGAAGAAAAAGAAAAATTAGAAATGGGAATTTATCAACTACTCGATGATTTACAAGGTGCTGTGGAAGGAGATTTGACAGTGAGAGCGAGTTTAAGTTCCATGGAAATGAGTACCGTTGCCGATTTATGTAACGCTATTTTAGACAATTTACAAGACATTGCTTCCCAAGTACAAAAATCCAGTAATCAAGTAATTTTTGCTTTAGAAAAAGATGAAGAGTCCATCAAAGAATTAACCAAAGGCGCGATCGAAGAAAACTATAAAACCATAGATACATTGGTGTCTGTAAAAAATATGTCTGAAACCATCAGTAAAATTGCTCAAAGTGCCAATCAGGCCGCTACCCTTGCTGATGATGCTTACTCTGCGACAGAAGAAAGTTCCAAAGGCATGGACGCAACAGTAAGTACGATCTTCAGTCTCAGAAACACGGTAGGAGAAACAGCGAAAAAAATGAAACGTTTAGGGGAATCTTCCCAAAAAATTTCTCAGGTGGTATCTCTGATCGAAGAAATTGCTCTCAAAACTAACCTTCTTGCCATTAATGCCACTGTGGAAGCTAATCGTGCAGGAGAACAAGGGCAAGGCTTTACGGTGATTGCAGAACAAGTCGGGGCATTAGCCGAACAATCTGCCTCTGCTACTAAAGAAATCGCCAAAATTGTGGCAGAAATTCAACAAGAAACCCAAGAAGTAACCAATGCCATGGAAATGGGAACTACTCAGGTAGTAAGTACCACCCAATTAGTAGAAACCACCAAACAACAATTAGAACAAGTGTTAACTCGCTCTCGTAACATTAATCAGTTGATGCAAAGCATTTCTCAATCCACTGTTTCTCAGGCTCAAACATCTCAAACAGTACAAGAATTAATGGAACAAATCGCTCACAAATCCGAAGAAAGATTAGAGTATTCGCAAAAAATTGTGAAATCAATCCAAGGTACATCACAAATTGCTCAACAGTTAGAGTTGGCGGTAGAACAGTTTAAAGTGAGTGAATAAAAATTTCATCTCTTACTTGACAAACAAAAAAAAAAGAGATATACTGTTTATCATAAAGGATCAAAGTATCCGCTTCGGGTGTGGGGAAGTTAAATAGAGAAGCCTTTGGGGTCGAAACATGGCAAGACTCCCAAGGGCTTTTCCCTTTTAGGGCAATATTTATCAAATGAGTAAGCAAAATAAATCTTTACCAACATCTTTTTTTATTGTCATAGCGCGATTCGTCTGGAAAAGTTTATGGCAACTAATGATGTCTCAGTTAGCACCTAATGAAAAGGGTAGCTATAATCGTCCATCTAGTCAATTTCTTCATCAAATTAATTCCTATAGCGATAGTATTTATACTCTAGAAGCTGATCGATATTGTTTATATGTTGGTTTAAGTTGTCCTTGGGCACATCGTACTCTAATGGTGAGAACTTTGAAAGGATTGGAAAACTCGATCGAGGTTAAAATGGTGATTCCCTCGGTTAATCAAGGGGGTTGGATAATGGAAGAACTATCAGAAAATTGTCAAACTTTACGACAACTTTATCAACTATCTCAACCTAATTATCAAGGACGTTGTACTGTACCTGTTTTGTGGGATAAAACAACTAAAACCATCGTTAATAATGAGAGTTCTGAGATTATTATAATTCTTAATAGTCAGTTTAATCAGTTCGCCACTAATGCTGAATTAAACCTTTATCCTGATGATCTTAAATTGTCGATCGACTCATGGAATGAAAAAATTTATCATCATGTTAATAATGGGGTTTATCGTTGCGGTTTTGCTCAAACTCAATCGACTTATGAAGATGCTTGTAACAGTTTATTCTCAGTTTTAGATGATATTGAAGCAAATCTGCTTAATAATCGTTATTTATGTGGTGATCGATTAACTTTAGCCGATATTCGTTTATTTACTACCTTGATTCGTTTTGATATAGTTTATTACAGTTTGTTTAAGTGTAGTTTAAAATCGATCGATAGCTATTCCAATTTAAGTAGATATGTGAAAGATATTGATAACTTATCAGCAATTAAGGACACCTATGACTTAAAAGTCATTCAAAAAGATTATTTTGGCAACTTATTTCCTCTCAATCCTAGTGGTATTATTCCTCTTTCTTAAAATCTAGAGTAAAAAAGGGTACTCACTCATTTCTCATTCATCCCCCTAATAGATAAAGAATAATGTCAAGGTCAAGGGATAATGATAAAGTTCTTTATGAATATAATTATGCTTGGAGATTATTTAATGAAAAACTATATCAAACTCGGATCTAAATTGATCTATTCCTTGCCCATCGGATTATTATTTTTAGCAACTCCTGCTTTTGCTCATCATGCGATGGGGAATGTCACTCCAAATAATTTCTTTACTGGTTTTGTGTCGGGTTTAGCCCATCCTGTCATCGGTTTAGATCATTTAGCTTTTATAATTGGTGTAGGATTATTGGGGAGTTTATCCCCTTGGGGGATGATTATACCTATTGGTTTTGTTTTCACCTCTATTTTAGGTACAGCAATTCATTTAATGAGTATCGATTTACCTGTCACTGAATTAATTGTCGCTCTTTCTGTGTTGATTAGTGGGTTAATGTTAGCTAAAGGAAATTTACCCAAAACACCTTCTATCATGGTATTAGCATTGATAGCTGGAATTTTTCATGGTTATGCTTACGGAGAAAGTATTATTGGTGCAGAAACAACTCCTTTAATTTCTTATTTGGCTGGTTTTTCGATCGTACAGACTATCATAAGTTTTATTGCTTATAGGTTAGGAAAATTATCTATTCGTAAATCTGCTGATCAAAAAAATCCTTCTTCTTCTTTAATCCTAAGATTAACTGGATGTGTTATTTGCGGTATCGGTATAACTTTTATTTCTCAATTTCTTGGAGTATAAAAAGAAATGGTTTTGGGTTTAAAGTTTTTGAAAATTTTGAAAAAAGGGCATTGTTATTTTGGCATTTTCCTAATAGTTTAGCATAATAGAATTGGGAGAATCCAAATCAACACATTGAAAGGGCTGGAGATAGGTGATAGAAGATAGGAATTAACACCAGTCAAATAACATTGCAATAAGTGATAATAAAAATAGAAATAAAACTCCTAAAAGACTTTAAACAAGTCTTGATATAGATGATTAAAACTCCCTCTATTTTAGTCGTTGATGACGAACCGAATAACTTTGATGTTATCGAAACATTTTTATCCAACGAGGATTATACCCTTTATTATGCTTCTAATGGTAATGATGCCATCGCCTCATTAGAAAATGAGGCACCAGATTTAATTCTGTTAGATGTCATGATGCCTGAATTGGATGGGCTTGAAGTATGCCGTCAAATTAAAGATAGACAAAAATGGAAGGCAATACCAATTATTATGGTGACGGCTTTAAACTCAAAAGAAGATTTAGCCAATTGTTTAGAATCTGGCGCTGATGATTTTATTGGGAAACCAGTTAACAGTGTGGAGTTAAAGGCTAGGATTAAATCAATGTTGAGAATGAAAACTCAATATGATGAAATTCAGAAATTTTCTATCTTGCAAAGAAACACCATTAATACTTTAGCCAAAAATATGGATGAACTAACGGGAAATATCGCTATCAGTTTATCCCACGAATTAAATACCCCTTTAAATGGTGTTGTCGGCATTTTACAAATTCTTAAAACTGATTTTGATAAGTTTGATCATGATGAAATGTCTGAGTTGTTAGGATTAGCACTATTTTCAGCCGATCGATTGGTTGATTTAACCAAAAGATTTCTTTTATACCTACAACTAGAATTATCTGGTACAACAAATGATTCTATCCTACCCCAAGAAAGTGTTTTTTCTTTATCTATTGTAGAATTGATCGCCCAAAGATGCGCTAAAAATTACGATCGTATTGAAGACATCATTTTTGACATTGAGGAAGCAGAAATTGCCATTGCTGAAAATTACTTATTGACTATATTATCAGAGTTAATTGATAATGCTTTCAAATTTTCTGTTAAAGGTTCACCAGTAACTATTTCTAGCCGTATTCAAAACCATCAACTTCATATTATTATCCACGATGGCGGTAAAGGAATGACACCAGAACAAATTTCTAAAATTGGCACTTTAATTCAATTTGAAAGAGAGACTTATAGTCAACAAGGGGTGGGTATCGGTCTAAAATTGGTCAAAATGATCATTAAAAAGGTTAATGGTGTTTTAGAAATTAAGAGCATTTACCGACAAGAAACTAAAGTAATGATTAGTTTACCCATTATCACTTTATAGATGAAAGCTCCTTAAAAATTCGCTTTTAGCCTGAATTAAAATCTTTATTTTACCCGACATTTTAAGTACCCTTAAGCGAACTTCATATAAGAGGTGAAAACCCATGTTAAAATATAATGCTTTGACGATCGAAGAATTAGGCTATTGCATTATTCGTCACCCTCTCATCGTCTCATCTCAAACCACCGTCAGAGATGCCATCAACTTAATTAGTAGTCTTCGTTCTTTCTGTCAGACAAATCATGACGAAAATTATAGTAAAAATGTTTTAGAAATAGAAGCTCGATCTAGTTGTGTCATTGTGGTGGAAGAAGAAAAAGTAATCGGTATTTTAACAGAAAGAGATATTGTTCGTTTAAGTGTTGACTATCCTTCCTTAAATGCCCTTATTGTCGGTGATGTGATGAAATCTCCTGTTATCACTCTCCGAGAAAAACAATTTGATAATTTATTTTCTGTTATTAACTTATTACATCAATATCATATTCGTCATCTCCCCATTTTAGATCAAGACGATCATCTTGTCGGTTTAGTTACCCACGAAAGTTTAAGACAATTATCTCGCCCCATTGACTTACTGAAATTGCGTCAAGTCAGGGAAATCATGATTACTGAGGTTATTTGTACCCCCCCTCAATCTTCTTTATTAGAAGTCGCCCGAATTATGATGATTAATAAAATTAGTTGTGTAGTCATTACGGAGAATATACAGAGTAAGGCAATCAAAGATACCGATGAAGATAGGCAACAAGAAAATTATCCTTCACAAAAACCGTTAGGCATTATCACCGAAAGAGATTTAGTACAATTTCAAGCCTTAAATTTAAATCTGCAAGATTATCAGGTTCATACTCTTATGAGTACACTCGTATTTAATGTTAATCTTAATGACTCTCTTTTAACCGTACAACAGTTAATGGAAGAACATCTCATTCGTCGCCTATTAGTTACGGGAAGCCAAGGGGAAATTTTGGGTATTGTTACTCAAACGAATATTCTACAAGCTCTTAACCCCATGGAAATCTACAACATGGCTACCATGTTAGAAAAAAAAATAAAACAATTAGAATTAGAAAAATACGCCCTCTTATATAATCGCAATCGAGAATTAAAAGAAACGGTAAAAAAAAGAACAATAGAATTACACAATAAAGTCAAAAGAGAAAAACTTATCGGTGAAATTGCCGAGCGTATTCGAGTTTCTTTACATGTTGAGGATATTTTAAATACTTGTGTGGAAGAGTTACAGGCTTTTTCTATGTGCGATCGAGTCTTAGTATATCAGTTCGAGCCTGATTGGAGTGGCGTTATCGTTGCCGAATCTGTCAGGGATGGTTTACCTCAATCCATCGGGAATAAAGTTGAAGACTGTTGTTTTCAAGAATCTTTAGCGAATGGAACAAAATATAACACCGATGAAGCTATAGCCATTAATAATATCTATACGGCAGGTTATCCAGACTGTTATATAGAATTAGTAGAACAATATCAGATAAAAGCCACTTTAATTGTACCAATTCGTTTACAAGGGCAATTATGGGGACTTTTAATTGGACATCAGTGTGAAGATTTTCGAGCATGGCAGGAAGAAGATATTACCCTGTTTCAAGAAATAGTCGTTAATTTAGCCATCGCTATTCAACAGTCGATCAATTACCACAACCTAGAAAATGAACTAAAAGAAAGACAAAAAGCCGAAAAATTAGTCCAAGAGAGTGATAGTCGTTTCCGTCAATTAGCGGAAAATATTGATCAAGTTTTTTATTTGATGGATTTACAACAAGAGCAAGTACTTTATATTAATTCTAGTTATGAACATACTTGGGGAAAATCCTGCCAAAGTTTATATAATAATCCTTTATCCTACATAGAAAATGTGCATCCTGAAGATCGATATCTTGTCACTCAAGCCTATGAACATCAAAAATTAGGAAAACAAACTACCCTAGAATATCGCATTATTCGTCCTGATGGTGAACTTCGTTGGATTTTAGATCGCACTTTCCCCGTGAAAAGTTCAGATGTCAACACTTGCAGAATTTGTGGCATTGCGGAAGATATTACGGAAGGTAAATTAAACGACATAGAATTAATTAAATCTCAAACACAACTAGAAATAACCTCTCACCGTCTCCAAGAAGCCCAAAGAATTGCTAAATTAGGACATTGGGAACATAATTTTCGTACCAACCTCTCCCATTGGTCAGATGAAGTATTTGAAATATTTGAAGTAAACAAAGACACTTTTACGGGTAATTATGAGCAAATTATCGAATTTGTCTATCCAGATGATCGAAAGTCATTCCATCAAAGTTATCAAAAACATATTAACGGTACTTAGACAAAACAATAACAACAATTAAGCTATAATTTTTACATCATATTGCTTTTAGGTCAAAATGAAAGAAATTACTTCTTCATCAATGCCCCCATGTTTCAATCGCTGGTGTGAAAAAATAGACCCAGTCTTAAAAACAAAGGCACAAAAACGAGAGTTTAGAAATTATTTGGGCGGTTTATTAGGAGATTCTCAAAGAAAAAATATAACTCAAATTGCCCATAATAATCTTGATATTACTTATCATAAATTACACCATTTCTTAACAGAGTCCACTTGGAATTATGATGAGGTAAATGATAAAAGATTAGAAATTATTGCATCCTGTCGTCAAACAAAAATTAGTCGATGTTTCTCCTTAATTATAGACGATTCAGGTCATCGTAAAAGTGGAAACTTTACTGACTGTGTGGGAAGACAATATATTGGTGAAATTGGCAAAACTGATAATGGTAATGTTATAGTCACTACTCACATTTATGATGGTGTGAGAAGTTTTCCTTTAGACGTTGAATTATATGAAAAAGCCGAAAATTTCCCTGAAGGAAAAGACGCTCCACAATTTCAGAAAAAACCAGACATTGCCTTTAATTTAATTGAAAAATGTTTAAATCGAAATTATTGTCCCCAAATAATTTTAATGGATGGTGGTTATGGAAACAATACTAATTTATTAGGCAAACTAGAAAAAAAGAATTTAAAATATATAGGAATTATTGCTAAAAATAGATTAGTAAAATTGGTAAAACAAGATTTTATCGAGTCTGAAAAAACCATAGCTGAAATAGCAAAATCATTACCCCAAGATAGTTTTGAAAAAATAAGAATAGGAAAAAATCGAGAAAAAACTCTTTGGGTAGCAACGATAAATATTGAATTATCAGCTTTGTCGGGAATAAAAACTGTAGCTATCGTCATGAATGCAGATACTTTTGAAAATTCCACAGATATTGATTATTTAATGACTAATGAAATAGGAGAAAAAGTGTGTGGAAATTGGATAGTAGAAACTTATACACAAAGAAATTGGATAGAAGTATTTTACCGTGAAATCAAGGGATGGTTAGGGTTATCACAATACCAAGTGAGAAATAAAAGAAGTTTAATGAGACATTTTATCTTGGTATTTTGTGCCTACACTTTTATTCAATGGCATCGTTTGACAGGAGGTTTAAGAAGACAATGGGGGAATAAACCGTTAAATACTTTTGCTGAGGCATTGGAAGCGTTTCGTAATGCTGTGTCTTTTCGCTTTTTTCAATGGTTAAAAGACAATGTGGAAGTATTTAGTTTATATAAAGCTAGTTTAGGGTTTATTTGGGCATAATTTTTGTCTAAGTACCGCTAAACAGGGTACTAAGCGCACGGTGACAATTTCCACCTCAATTTTACCACAGGAAAATCATGCCACCTTTGTCCTTGCCGTCATTCAAGACATTACCGAGAGAAAAGCAAGAGAAAGAGAAAATCTAATTTTAAAAGAACGGTTAGAATTTGTATTATCATCTAGCCCGGCAATCATTTATAGTTGTGACGTTAATCCCCCTAACTATTCCCTTAAATTTATCAGTCAAAATATAAAAACCATTGTTAACTATGACTCAGAAGACTTTTTATCTCATTTATATCAATGGCATGACTTTATTCATCCTGAAGATTATGAAATTTTTAGAGAAGAAATGGTACAAGAACTTTTTACTAATAACCATTTCCGTACTGAATACCGCTTTTTAACAGGAAATGAACACTATATCTGGCTACAAGACGAAATGATGTTGTGGCGTGACTCCAATGGTAATCCCATAGAAATTGTCGGTTATATTGCCAATATCCATGATCGAAAACAAGCTCAAATACAATTAAAACGGAAAACAGAAGAACTCGATCGATTTTTCTCCCTCGCCATTGACTTACTTTGTATCGCCAATATGGATGGTTACTTTATCAGACTTAATACTGAATGGGAAAAAGTCTTAGGTTATCCTATAAATCAATTAGAAGGTTCAAAATTTTTAGATTATGTTCACCGTGACGATTTAGCTTCTACATTAAAAGCAATGAGTCATCTCAAAACAGGAGGAGATATTCCCTCTTTTATCAATCGTTTTCGTTGTGCCGATGGGAATTATCGTTGGTTGGAATGGCGGAGCGCACCTATGGGTAATTACATCTACGCCGCCGCCAGAGATATTACCCAAAGAAGAAAGAATGAAGAAGATATTAACCGACAACTAGCCGCCATCGAAGCCGCTATTAACGGCATTGCAGTTTTACAAGGTGATAATTACCTTTACGCCAATAAATCACACCATGAAATGTTCGGTTATGAAGAAGGGGAATTAATCGGTAAAGACTGGCACATCCTTTATTCTCCCGAAGAAATAGAAGTTATTGAACGGGATATTTTTCCCCAATTAATGGCAGATGGTGCATGGTATGGGGAAATGAAAGCCAAAAAGAAAGATGGCTCAACATTCGATGAAGGTTTATCTTTAACGGTAACAAAAGATAGTTTACTGATCTGTATTTGTCAAGATGTCACCGAAAGAAAACGATACGAACAAGAAAAATCGGTTTTAATGAATACTATTCAAAGAAATAATGATTTACTCTCTACCATGAGTAAAGCAGAGTCTCAATTTATTACCGCCGAGAATCGTTTAACTATTTTTGAACAATTATTGTCCGACTTATTAGAATTAACCGATAGTGAATATGGTTTTATCGGTGAGGTGCTATTTAAAGAAGATGGTAACGCTTTCATGGAGGAAAACTTCTTAAAAATTAGAGGAGTGCCATTTTTAAAAACTCATAGTGTCACCAATATTTCATGGAATGAACAAACTCAAAAATTCTATGAGGAAAATTATGAAAGGGGTATGGAATTTTATAACATGAATACCCTATTTGGGGCGGTGATTATGACGGGTAAGCCTGTAATTGCTAATAATCCTAGCATCGATCCTCGTGGTGGTGGTACTCCCCCTGGGCATCCTCCCTTAAATGCTTTTTTAGGCTTACCTTTTTTTAGTGGCTCTAATTTAGTTGGGGTTGTGGGTATTGCTAACGCCCTCAATGGTTATGATCAATCTGTGATTGAATATTTACAACCGTTTTTGATGACTTGTAGTATTTTGATTGAAGGTTATCGTCTCGATCGACGGAGAAAATCGGCAGAAGCTCAACTATTTCAAAGTAATCAAGAGTTAAAAAGAGCTAATCGTCTCAAAGATGAATTTTTAGCGAATATGAGCCACGAATTGCGAACTCCTCTTAATGCCATTTTAGGTATGACAGAAGGCTTAAGCGAACAAGTATTTGGTGAGATTAGCGAAAGACAACTGAAAGCCTTAAAGACGATCGATCGTAGTGGTACACATTTATTGGACTTAATTAACGACATTCTCGACTTAGCAAAAATAGAAGCAGAACACCTAGAGCTACATTTAGAAACAGTTTCCTTAAATAGCCTTTGTGACTCTAGTATCACCTTTATTAAACAACTGGCGATGAAAAAAAGAATACAATTAAAGATGGAATATCCCCCTCATCTACCCAGTTTAATAGTTGATGAAAGGAGAATCAGACAAGTATTAATTAATTTACTTAACAACGGGGTTAAATTTACTCCAGAAGGGGGTAGTATCACAGTCAAAGTTGCTTATAATCCTCCTCCACAAAATCCTGATTTTGTTACCAAAATTTTTGAGAAGCCGGAAAATCTTAAACCAGATAGTAATAATCTTTCTTCTCCATCAAACTATATCTATATTTCCATTATTGATACGGGTATTGGTATAACTCCCGATAACATCAATAAACTATTTCAACCTTTTATTCAAATTGATAGTGCTTTAAATCGTCAATATTCAGGCACTGGATTAGGATTATCTCTAGTAAAAAGAATTATTGAACTACATGGCGGTTATGTTATTCTCAGTACTAAATTAGCACAAGGAAGTTGTTTTACGATTGCTTTGCCTTATACTTTATCAAATATCCCTACTTCTCCATTATCAGATAATTACTTGCCAACAGGCTCCCCCAATATGACTCAATTATCTATAACAGAAGCCTTAATTTTATTAGTAGAAGATAACGAAGCCAATATTCGCACCATTTCTAGTTACTTAAAAGCAAAAGGTTATTGTTTAATTTTTGCTCAAAATGGTCAACAAGCCATATCTGTAGCTCAATCCCAAAAACCAGATTTAATTTTGATGGATATTCAAATGCCCCAAATGAATGGATTAGAAGCGATCGAAAAAATACGTCAAAATCCTGATTTAGCTAATATTCCCATTATCGCCTTAACGGCTTTAGCGATGGAAGGTGATCGGGAAAAATGTTTAAAAATTGGAGCTAATGAATATTTAAGTAAACCGTTAAAATTGAAAGAATTAGCCCATAAAATTCAACAATTTATCAAAAATTAACTGAAGTTTGCTAAATAAATCAAATCAGAAACCCTTTTAATTGCTCATTGTCAATTGTTCTAACCATACTGGTGGTAGTTGACTTGGACGATCGGGTAATTGCATTAAACCCATTTCTGTTAAACGGATAACAGTTTTTAAGGAGTCTATCAAACTAGGATCAAATCGGATGCCACTATATTGTTCACATTTGGCAATAGCTTCCCCAAGGTTATAGGCTATTCGGTTTCCCCTCGATTGAGTTAATTCTTGGAAATAGCTTACCAACCCTAAAATTCTCGATTCTAAAGGAATTTCTGTCGTTTTTAACCCGTCAGGATTTCCACTACCATCCCAATATTCTAGTTGATGATAAACAATTTTTGTGACTGGTTCTAATTCACTCATAGAGGAAAGTAAACGAGATCCTAAAATCGCTCGATCGTTCCAAAATTTAGTGATGCTAGAATCTAATTGATCCAAATTTTCTGTAAATATTTCCGTAGGTGCTTCTGCTAAACCAATACGAAACAAAAGTCCTGCTAATCTTAATCGTCTTAGTTGTAGGGTGGGTAAGTCGAGGATTTGCCCTAGAGTTTCCGCTAATGCCGCCACTTGTAAGGAAGCATAAGGGTTAAAAGGATCATTATTATCAACTTTTTGTGCCATTCTTAAAAAGGCTTGAAGTTTACTAGCGGCTAGGTTACGACTGAGTTTTAATGCTTGTCCTTCTAAATCTCGTAATTCTCTTGTTTGACGACTAACGGTAACTAATTCTTGTTGACTGGTTTGTAGATAAGAAACAATCCTATTTACTACTCCTGTTAAATCCACTTTACCTGAAGGAGAAATATATTTTATTTGCCATCGCATTTTTTCTAATTTATTCCCTAAATCAACGTTATAAGGTTTCATCCGTTGGGTTAATATATCCACCGCCTTTTCGACTAAAGTTCGATCGAATGTCCATAAACCGTAGAACTTCCTTTCCGTATCAATTTGGGGTTGACTTCCAGCTTTATACTCTTCTGGAGACAGTTCATGGCAAAGAACCATGGCCGCATAATCTGGGGCTAAAATAACTAAATTCCATTCTTCAACAAAACTATCATCTTCCTGTAAATGTACCAAGTCCACATTCTCTAACTGACTGGTAGGATGAGATACAAAGCCACTATTTGCCACTGCGGCGATCGCTACTTGTCGAGAATATTTAGCTAAATCCCAATATCGATCGGCTTCTTGAATATACCATTTTCCTTGCTGAAAAGTCACTAATACCAAAGGCTTATAGATGTCATCTTCATAACTATGCTGTAAGATATGATCTTCTAAGGCATGACATAAAGCGACAAGCGTATTCTTAAAATATACGCCATAACTAGAAGGTAAGTCACCTTCCTGCTGTAAATTCCGTAACTGATAAAGGGTAGATTCTGGTTTCATTCTGACTGAGAGAATAGAAAATTAATAATTGCTAATTGATAATTGATAATAAACTTTAATTCCTAAATAGCAATAACTTCATCATTAAGTTGATGTAAATCAAGAGGAGAATCTTGCCATACTTTACCATCTAAAGCTAATTGTTCTATATAACTAGCTAATTTTAATGCTTTTAAGGCTTGTTCACCTCCCACAGAAGGTTTATTTCCTCCTCTAACACAACTAACAAAATGTTCTAATTCAGCGTGTAAAGGTTCAATATTGCTAGTATAAACTTTTTCAATTAAACCGTCTTGACGATATAAAATTTGACCATAATCCGTAGTGTAGTTTGCCGTGGTTTGACGGTGGATTAAAATTTCATTGTTAAGAAAATCTGCTTCCGTAAGACTACTCTTACAATGGGCAACAATGCGACGAATTTTACGATGGGTTACTTTACTCGCCGTCACAGTAGCAACAATTCCATTGGCAAAATTTAAGGTGGCAGTAACATAGTCTAAATATTTAGATTCTGCGGCACGACTACCTGTAGCACTTAATTTTGTAACAGGAGAACCTGCTAACTCTAGCAATAGATCTAAGTCATGAATCATTAAGTCTAACACAACAGATACGTCATTTGCTCGATCGGAATAGGGACTCATACGATGGGCTTCTAAAGCCAGTAAATTTTCTGTTTTTAAAACCTTACTTAACTCCTGAAAGGCAGGATTAAATCTCTCAATGTGTCCTACTTGTAAAATACAATTCGTCGAAGCGGCGGCATTAACTAAAGACTCGGCTTCTGCAATACTAGCGGCGATCGGTTTTTCTATTAAAACATGAACACCGGCATTAAGGCATTCTAAGCCAACTTGATGGTGAAGTCTAGTAGGTGCAGCAATACAAACAGCTTCTACATGGGATAACATTTCCAAATAATTTTCAAAAAAATGAACCCGATACTTACTTGCAATGTCCAATCCTCTTTCGACATTAACATCGGCAATACCCACTAATTCAACATCTTTAAGTAAACTTAACACCCTAGTATGATGTTGACCCATATTACCAACCCCAATGACTCCCATCTTTAAAGGATGGTTATAATTTTTTTGCATCGGCAAATTTCCTGCCGATAATCGTTGATTTTTCATTTTATTAACAACTCCTCTACACAAATAATTTTAATACTTTTTGATATACTTATTTATTTAACTCAGATAGTATCACAGTTATTTTAATTATGCTGATCTTTTTCACCTAAAAGGGCAGGAAAATTCTTAACCGATAAAAATAAAATATAGCCGTCCTAAATTATTTGTGCTATTTCGCTCAAGATAGAATTTGAGAGTCAAAATTTAGTATTGTTACGCTACAAAAATTGACAGGTTTTTTATATGATTCTAAGTCTTCTTAACCTTTTATGATAAGGGCTTATTTTAATTCGCATCACACATATTCAAAAGTTCAAAAAACGAACTACTTACACTAAATTGAAACTGACAGTGAAAGGTTCTAACTAAAAAAAATCCTATGCCATTAAATGAAAAGGGGTTGAAGCCCCTAATTTATAATATATAATATCAAATCAATTTTTTCAATTTTTTTATTTCAAATGTAAATAAGCTGCTTCTCTTTCTAATTGTTCAACTAATTTCTGATCACCCTGACTTCTAGCCACTTCTAAACGATGTTCTAAATTTTTGCGTAAACTATCTTTATAAGCCTGACCAGCGTTAGCACTCATTTGACTTTTACGAGTAATATTCACCATTTTGCACTCCTTTTTATTAAAACTACTTTTATTATTTATTTTTCACTACTTTTATCATAACCATCTGCCGGAAGAAATGTATATTTTGTTACAAAATCTTAATGTAATAGTACTTAAATACTCATAAAAAAAAGAAGAAATTATAGAGAGTTAAAGTCATAAAGCATTGAAAAAAAACTTTTTATATAGCAATAAACGAGATACTTAGAACATTGATAAATTCTGAAACCATTATATATTTAGTATTTTCCCTTTCCCTTTTGCCCTGTGCCTCCTGCCTTCTGCTATAGTTGTTTGTGGGTGCTACGACATCTAATAATATTCCATTGGTTTGTCTTTCTCCTGTGTGCAAAGTTTTTCTGACTAATTATTTCATTATTTTTATGTTTCAAGCTACTCGTCGTCGTCTAGCGATTTGGTACACTACGATAACTGCTGTTTTGTTGATTATTTTTGCTGTTGGGATTTATAGTTATGTTTATACTACTTTGCTCGATCGAATTGATGATACATTAAAACACGTTTTAGAAATAGTTGAACCATCTTTAGTTATTGAAAGAGTAAGTAAAGAAAAAGGAACATATCAAGTAAATTTAGAGGGTAGTTTTTATCAACATCTTAGCGCCACAAATCAAGTGGAAGATGATCACATTGATTTAGAGTGGTTTAATCCTAATGGTGAATTATTATGGCAAACTTTACAAGCTCCTTTACCGATTCCTTTATCTTTTAATTCAGGAGGTAAAACTATTCGGATTTCTGATGATTATTTATTAAGACAAATTACTAAAAGAGTGGAAATTGGACGTTATGTTTTAGGTTATTTAAGGGTTAGTCATCCCTTATTTGATATGATAAAACCAATTCGTCAACTGATTATCGATTTAAGTTTAGCGATTATTTTAATGATTATTTCTGTAGCTGGAATCGGGTGGTTTTTATCAGGAATTGCTATTCAACCAGTGATTGAGTCTTATCAAAGTTTAAAACAATTTACTGCAGATGCTTCTCATGAGTTACGCAACCCGATCGCTACTATAAAAACTAATATTCAGAGTTTATTATCTTATCCAGAAATTGATATTAACACTCAACAAAAACAGTTAAAAATTTTAGAAAGATTAACTGAAAGATTGGGAAATTTAGTAAATGATTTATTATTCTTAGCAAGAAATGATAGCGGTATTATTAAACCTAATTTCAGTTCCATTCCTTTAGATGCTTTATTGTTGGAAGTAGTAGAAGAACAAAAAATAATTGCTAAACAAAAAAATATTAATTTATCTCTTTCTATTGAGGACGATCGAGGAGATAATATACAAGAAAATTTATTTACAATAAAAGCTGATTGGGGTGAAATAAATCGTTTATTTACTAACTTAATAAGTAATGCTATTTTTCATGGTTTAGATCAGAGTATTAATAAAAATTTATCTATCGAAGTAATTTTAAAAATCGTTACTAAACAGCACAAAAGTTACTGTCAGGTAGAAATAAAAGACAATGGTATTGGTATCCCTGAAAGTATTTTACCTCATTTATTCGATCGTTTTTATCGAGGAGATTGTTCCCGTACTCACGGTAATAATAATTATAGTACAGGTTTAGGATTAGCGATCGTCCTTGCTATTGTAGAGAATCATCAAGGAAAAATAAGGGTAGAAAGTAAAACGGGGGAGGGGAGTAACTTTATTGTCACCCTGCCTCTTATAACTGAGAGTATTTTACAATAAGGATGTTAGTCAATTTAACATCAAATTACCAGCTAGATTTAACTACACCCGGTAATAAACCTTCATGAGCCCATTCTCTAAGAACATTACGAGATAAGCCAAAATCACGATAGTAACCTCTAGGTCTTCCTGTCACCCAACAACGATTACGTTGACGATAGGGAGAACTATTTAAAGGGAGTCTTTGAAACTTGCGTTGTAACTCAAATTTTTCTAAAGGATCAGTGGCCGCATTAATTTGTTCTTTTAATTCTGCTCTTTTATTGGCATATTTAGCTACTAACTTGGCACGTTTTGTTTCCCGTGCAATCATTGATTTTTTAGCCATTTAAACTATACTTATATACTAAGTTAAATATAAACACAACATCCTCTATCATAACTCATCTATCGAATAATAAACAATCAATTGTTAATTGTCAATTTTAAAGATTAATTATTATTCAACGGTGATAGTACCGGCCATCCCAGCACCACGATGAGGCTCACAGTAGTAAGAATATTCACCCGGTTCGGTAAAAGTAACGTCAAAAGATTCACCCGGAGAAAATGCCAATCCTTTATGGCTTAATTTATCCGCATTTTTTACGGAACTATCAAAAACTACATTATGAGGAGCAAGTTTGTTATTGACCCATTTAACAGTATCACCAGTTTTAATGGTTACTTTAGCCGGTTGAAACGCTAACATTCCGCTATCTGCACCCATTTTAACTTCTACGGTATCTGCATAGGCTGGAGTAACCGCACTAAAAATCATGGTAACGGTTAATAGCAAAGAAGATAATAATAATCCTAGTTTCTTTATCATGGTCTTTTTTTTAAATTTTTTCTCGATTTTCCTATCATCATACTATGAACTTTGACCACTTGTCATTTTTAGCTACAAATTTTTTTTCTTTTACAATTTTTTATGTAAAATAATCTTGAAATAGCTTGTATAGTCATTTCACAGAATAATGAAACAAAATTAAGACCTGTAACTACTGTTTATCAAAGACTTAGGTTTTTAAAAGTGCCTCAACGTTAATTGAAACAATTATATCATGTATTGTGCCTCAGCCAATTACTATAAGACTATTTTTGCTCTTTTAATAATTTTATAATTTAAGAATACAATTCTAAAAAGTTTTTGAGTTATTCATCTTCATCAAAAACATTGAAAGATAAATTTTCTAACTCTTGATTACTAACTTTTCGTGATACTCGACGATATTTTTTACTTTCTAATTTGGGCTCGGTATATTTTGTACCATCACTCTTAAATTTTGTCTTTTGAGTTGATTCTTGATTTTTTGTTTGAGCTATCTTTTGATTATTAACGATCGTTTCTTCTAAAAATCTGAGATAATATTCATAACGTTCCCATTCTCCTTTAACTACACAATCGGGTTCGTCTCGATGAATGCAATTATGAAATTTACAATTATTTTTTGCTAATTTTTCCTTTGCTTCGGGAAAATAATTAATTAATAACTCTGGTAAAAAATCAAAATTTGGTTGATTAAACCCCGGACTATCGGCAATAAAACCCCCTTCTAAAAGTTCAAATAATTCTACATGACGAGTGGTATGACGACCTTTTTGCAATTTACCAGAAACTGCCCCGATACGAATATCTAATTCTGGAATTAATATCGATGCTAGACTAGATTTTCCCACGCCACTAGGTCCTGCTAAGATAGTAATTTTGTTCTGAATAGTTTTTTTTAAGGATTCAATACCTTCTTGAGTATTCACACTGAAAAAATATGGGTTATAACCCCAGTTTTTAAGTTTTATAGACCATTGTTCTTTCTCGTCTATGGTAATTAGATCTACTTTATTTAAGCCTAATATAAGCCTTAAATTGGTGGATTCTGCTTTCACTAAAAACCGACTTAGTTGTACCGGATCTAAAGTAGGTTCTTCTAAGGCAAATACTAATAATATTTGTTCTGCATTGGCGATGGGAGGTCTTTCTAATTCAGTAATTCTAGGTAATACTTTAGCTATCGCACCTCGTTCAAATTCACTAGATTTTATGATAACTCGATCGCCCACCAACACTGATTGACCGATTTTTTTCAAACGAGTAGGACGGGTACACAAAAGAGTGACTTGAGAATCTAAACGAACTTGATAAAAATTTGCCTGAACAGCAATTACTGTCCCGATCATAAAAGTTGATAGTCAATAAATTGATAATTATTCCTCATTTCTCCTTCCTTATTATTTATTTTGCTTGTACACATAAAGAAAAATACTCTCCTAGATCCTCGATCGATTCGAGATGATAACCTTCGATCGTTAAGCTATTTGGTACTTGTTCGATCGGTTCGCCACTATCTAGCAATATTTCTAAAATTTCTCCCGATGACATTTTTTCTAGTTGTAACTTACTACGTACAAAGTTAATAGGGCAGGGAGTTCCCCTTAAATCTAGCTTTTTTTTATTCATAAAACCATTAAAAATAAGGAATTTTTTTGTTTGTCAATTGTTAATTGTTAATCATTAGTTATTTATGAAATATACTTTCAAAAAATCCCTCAAAACCTTTCTTTGAAGTGTGTTCCCCTTTAATCTGAGCTAATTTTTCTAATAATTCTCTTTCTTCTGAATTAATCTTTGTGGGAATATCCACCTTAATCGTTAATAGATGATTGCCACGACTAACAGAATTACCAAGTTTTGGCACTCCTTTATCTTCTAAAGTCATGACGGTATTAGGTTGCAAACCAGCTGGAATGGTAATTTCATAATCCCCGTCAATGGTTGGCACTTTCAGACGGCAACCCAAAATAGCTTGTAAATAACTGATGGTCATTTCCGAAAGAATATTAACACCTTCTCGTTTAAAATGAGTATCATTATCTACTGTTAAATATACATATAAATCACCAGAAGGGCCGCCACGAGTACCGGCATCACCTTCACCACTAACCCGTAAACGAGTACCGTTATCAACCCCCGCTGGAATAGTAATTTTTAGTTTTTTACTAACTTGCTTACGACCTTGACCACCACAAGACTCGCATTTTTCTTCAATAATTTGCCCTTCTCCATTACAAGTTGGACAAGTGGAAACCTGTGCAAAACTACCAAAAGGTGTTCTAGTTGCACGACGTACTTGACCTGTCCCACTACAAGTACCACAAGTTTTAGCTGTGCTACCTGATTTTGCACCACTACCATTACAAGTTTGACAAGTTTCCAAATGAGGAATCTTGATTTCTTTTTCTCCTCCAAAAATACCTTCTCGGAATTTTAATTTGAGATCGAGACGTAAGTCATCTCCCCTAGTTGGTCCTCGACGACGGGTTGTCGTGCCGCCACCACTTCCGCCAAATCCGCCACCAAAAAAAGTTTCAAAAATATCGGCAAATCCGCCCATATCGTTAGGATCAAAGCCTACACCGCCTGAACCAGCACTTCCGACTCCTGCTTCTCCAAAGCGATCGTAACGAGCTCTAGTTTCTGGTTCTGATAATACTTCATAAGCTCGATTTATTTCCTTAAAACGTTCTTCTGCTCCCTGATCTTTATTGACATCGGGATGATATTTCCGTGCCATTTTACGATAAGCTGATTTTAATTCTTCTTTAGTAGCAGTGCGGGAAACACCCAGAATTTCGTAGTAGTCGCCTGGCATATTAGTTGATAATTATTACTTTTATTAGTCTGCTCTATATACACTATCACTAAACATTCTATCTCATTACCTTAACATTTTTTAAGAAATTAACAATTTGAGTGTAATTAGGGTCTGCGGAATAAGGACGAAAGCTATTAAAATCTAAGATTTAGGCATACTACATTCACAAAAAAGTCTACATTTTTAGCGATTTTTACTCAAAAACCTAACACTTTGACTTTATTTTTATTAGGTACAAATAAAAAGCATTAAATTTAATAAGTAATTGAAGTAAATCAAGTTTTTTTATTCCTTTTTCCTGTTTTGTGTTTCCCGTTCTCTCTGTTTACCTATAATTTTATAGTTTACTGAGGTTAAATAGAAAAAGTAACACATATTAAAAACTTCTGACTAGATTCGTTTCCCCAGAATTATAGCAATTATCTTCTTTAAAAACTCCTCTTACTTAAAAAGAGAAAAAAGTATTAGATTTTTTTTTTAATAAATTATCTGAGGAGGGGAAATTTATATATAAAAATCTTTGAGTTTATCTCAGAAGTATTCTTTTCCGCATTTGAGATAGAATGCTTAACAAAAGAGAAAACAAACATAAGGGAATCATAGTTCATGAGAGACAAAATTACCATTCTTAAAGAAAATTTAGCACGTACCATTGTGGGAAAAGATGATGCGATCAAATTAGTCATAGTTGCTTTATTGAGTGGTGGTCATGCTTTATTAGAAGATGTTCCTGGAGTCGGTAAAACTTTACTAGCTAAATCTCTTGCTCGTTCTATTAATGGGAAATTTCAACGGATTCAATGCACCCCAGATTTATTACCTAGTGATGTAACAGGAACAAATATATGGAATCCCAACAGTAGAGAATTTGAATTTTTAGCAGGTCCTGCTTTTGCTAATATCTTACTAACCGATGAAATAAATCGGGCGACTCCTCGTACCCAATCTTCTTTATTAGAAGTAATGGAAGAAAAACAAATTACTGTTGATGGTGTTGCTCGTTTTGTACCTTCTCCTTTCTTTGTCATTGCCACTCAAAACCCCGTAGAATATCAGGGTACATTTCCCTTACCAGAGGCACAAATGGATCGTTTTACCATCTCTTTTAGTTTAGGTTATCCTTCTTTTGATGAAGAATTGTTGATGTTGGAAAGACAACTAAATCCTACTACGGTTAATGAACTTTCCCCTTGTATTAGTTTAGAGGAGGTTGCACAGTTACAAAAACAAGTAACTCAAGTAAAGGTTACAAAAGAGTTGCAAAAATATATTGTCAATATTGTGTCGGCTTCTAGGGTAGATGATGAAATTACTTTGGGTGTTAGTCCTCGTGGCACGATCGCTCTACAAAAAGCGAGTCAATCATTCGCATTTTTAGACGGTAGAGACTATGTTATTCCCGATGACATTAAATTTTTAGCACCCAGTGTATTATCTCATCGTTTAATTCCATCAGGTGGTAGAAATGCCAAGGTAATAGTAGCTCGTTTATTAAATACGATCGCCATAGATTAATAAAATATCTCTACAAGCAATCCTAACACTCAGGAAAATATTTTTTCTCGCAAAGGAGCAAAGAACGCAAAATATAAACAATGTCTTTTATCGAACTCCTTTGTCTCTAGAACGATCGTATGATACCCTGAAAAAGAAAAGAGTATAAGGTTAAGGTTATATACAAAAATGGACTATAAGGATTTTAGCAAGAGACGACGCTCTTTAGCCCTAGCCCTACTGACACTGCTCCTCCCTCTTGTTGTTATTAGTCTTATCATAGAGCGCCCTGTAGAGATTGCTCCCGAACAGTTTGATTTTATCAGAGGGTTATTTCCTTCTAATCCGCTTCTCACCATATTTGGTGCTGTGGGCTTGTTGATTCTTGCACAAACCACCTTTCCGAAAACGACGCAAAAGATTGTTAATAAACTATCTTCCTTCAAGGCTCTAAAGATTTCATTGATCATCTCTTTCGTATTCACAACAATCGCAGGTACGGGTTTCTTCCACGCTGTGGCAGCCGCAGCTACTCGCAATGAAAATGAAGCTGGTTCATGGTTTGAAGGGGTTAATACAGTGTTACAAGGGGCGGGATTAATTATTCAAAGTCTCCTCACCTATAGCTTATACATTCTAACTCGGGAACAGACCAAGCAATCTATAAATCAAAGTGCTGCCGCCGCCGCTGCTAATACCCAAAGTTTCAGTGTTAACCTGATTAACACCATTCTTACGGCTGATGGGGTAATGGATCCACGGAAAGGGAAAATAAACGCTATTCGAGGACTTCTGTTTTCTACGATCAACGGGATTCGCATGGGGAGTAGCGATGACTTACATACAGTATTCGTACAGCTATTGGAAAATAACCTTACATCTCCTATTCTCTTGATTTCTCAGTCGAACTCAATCAACACCGATCGAAAAGGTAATCCTGTTTGTTGTTACTGTGCAGATCCTATCAATTCTAATATTGTTCAGGTTGTAGATCTTGGAGACAAGAAACTCGCCCAGAAGTTGGAAGGTTCTATTCTTGATGGACATATGCTTGATGGATTCGATTTTTGGGGAGCAATAATCAAAAAGTTTTCTTTACGAAATACGAGCTTAGTACAAGTTTCTCTGATACGGGCTACCTTTATTGATGTGGACTTTCGGGGAGCAGATCTTTCTGGAGCTATTCTCACCCCAAGTAACCGTGATAGAATCTTAGCGGACGAATTTGGACTTCGACAATTACCAGACGAAGAAATCATGCCCAAATTTCTTGGCAACTGTCAGTTTAACGGTGCAACTATGGAGCGAAACTTATATGACTTACTAAAAACCATCCTTGGAGAAAGTGCAAACAACGCGCTTGAAGGAGTCATTGTCAATGAGTGACGACGGGCAATCGGGCGATTGCTCTATATTGATCCACTAACGGTATAATGGCTTCTGGGGTTGGAGATAAATATTGACAAACTTGTTTTGCCACATCCATTATTTTTTATGCCCATTAGATAGAGGTAACTATGTCATCGTCATCAATCTGGAAATACAAGCCTTGGTGGTGTCAACCTTGGTCAATTCTGCTGACTGGAATCGGGATTATTGCAGGAAGTTGGCTCTTGTTTCAGCTCATCTGGCTAACAGCTTTGTTTATCATCTTAATCTGTCTTTGGTGGTTTCTTTTCCTGATCTTGATCCCCTATTTGTTCACAAGGCAAGAAACTATTAACATCCCTAAAACCGAATAATCAAGACGTCTCACTTAATCCCATTGAATACTTAACTGTCCTATAGATTGATTTCCTCTTTTACCCCTATGATAAGATAAATGACAATCGCTACATAATGCTACTAAATTTTCTTCTGAGTTATCTTCTGGTAAATAATTCCAATGATGTACCTGTAGCCTCAGTTTCGCTTTTTCTGATTCTGTTAGACTTGCCCATATTGGGTTATCACGATTTATACAATTGAGTCCACATTTTTGACACCGCCAACCTGCTTTTTCTTTTACCTTTTGAGCTATCTCCTTCCAATCTTTTGAATATCTACCCATTTCATCACTATATTCATTAGTCTTTACTTTATTTTAGTCCAGTTATATAACTTGAGAGGGAAAATTGACAAGAATTGATTTTAAAACTCCTAAAATTGATTTTTTCCATTTCGTTTCGTTGGTATTATTGTATTTTTACAAGATCTAATAGTAAGACATAAATAAGGTAAACTTTGCTTATCTCGATCGAAATACTTTTTTTTAGTATCAATCAACATTGCATCAAAAATGTATTGAAAATATTTTAATTATCATTTAAGATAGTATGCAGTCAAGATTGAAAAACAAAAAGGATGAAAAAGCAAACAAGATTAATAAGCGGGTTTATCATTGGTTTAGCTATTAGTAGTGTAGTTGCAGCCTGTTCTAATCCCAACAATACAACTCAGACAGAAAGCACTGCGAATAACCAAAGTAGTCCTAATCAAGAAGTAAAACTTACCTTAGTCAGTTATGCTGTAACTCAAAGTGCTTACGAGAAAATCATCCCAAAGTTTGCTGAAGAATGGGAACAAAAAACAGGCCAAAAAGTTATCGTTGAACAAAGTTATGGCGGATCTGGATCACAAACAAGAGCAGTAATTGATGGATTAGAAGCCGATGTGGTTGGTTTAGCTTTATCAGCAGATACTCTCAAAATTCAACAAGCAGGATTAATCGAACCGGGTTGGGAAAAAGAAGTACCGAATAACGGGATTGTAACTCGATCGGTTGTCGCCTTAGTTGGTAGAGAAGGAGGTAAAACAGTAAAAACATGGGAAGATTTAGCAAATCCTGATATAAAAGTGATTACAGCTAACCCCAAAACTTCAGGAGGTGCAAGATGGAACTTTTTAGTATTGTGGGGTGCTATTACTCAATCAGGGGGCAATGCCCAAGATGCCCAAGATTTTCTAACTAAAGTATATAAAAATGTCCCTGTATTGCCTAAAGACGCAAGAGAAGCTACAGATGTGTTTTATAAACAAGGACAAGGAGACATCTTAATGAATTATGAAAATGAGATTTTACTAGCTAAATTAAAAGGAGAAAATCAACCTTATGTGATACCTACAGATAAAAATATATCCATTGATGGCCCGATCGCTGTAGTAGATAAAAATGTAGATAAGCGGGGTACAAGAGAAGTAGCGGAAGCCTTTGTACAATTCTTATTTACACCCTCAGCTCAAAGAGCCTTTGCAGAAGTCGGTTTTCGTCCTGTAGATGAAGCTATATTTCAAGAATTTAGTGAACAATATCCCAAAGTAGAAAATTTATTTACCGTAGAAGCCTTTGGAGGTTGGGATAAAGTACAAAAAGACTTCTTTGATGATGGCACAATTTTTGATCAGATTTTCACCAATTTGAAGAAAAATTAGTCATTCTAAAATTCTATAAAAAAGGGAAATATACTATTAAACTTTATATAAATATTGAGATTTATTTTATGGCTACTGATACTTTAAATAAAGAGATTAAATCTTTAAAAATATCTCTGCATATCCCACCAAAATATCTTCAAACACCGATAATTTTTGACTTAGCATCTAACTATGATTTAGAGGTTAATATTACTTCTGCTTTATTGGGAGAATATGGAGAAGGAGATGGATGGTTTAATTTAGTTTTAAAAGGAACAGAAATCTCTCTTAAAAATGCTCTAAATTATCTTTCTGATTTGGATATTGAGGTTTGGACTAATAATCAAAAAGGACAAACTTTAATGAAAAATTGGGATTTTGAAGGCTGGACTCTTGAAGGTTAAATTTGCTAATTAATAATTTAAACACTTTATACTAAAAATTAAAAATGGTTGCTACTTTTAATGATTCACCCAGAATTAAAAAGCGAGAAATAATCAGTAATATTTTCTCTAAAATATCGTTGCCTTGGACAATAACCATCGGATATTTAACTATTATTTTATTAATTCCGATGGCCGCATTAATCCTAAAATCATCAACATTAGGATTTGCTAAATTTTGGGAAATTGCCAGCTCTGATGTTGCTATTTCTGCCTATCAAGTAACCTTTATTACCGCCCTTATCGCCGGTTTTATTAATGGGTTAATGGGAACATTATTAGCATGGGTATTAGTAAGATATGAATTTCCGGGCAGAAAAATATTTGATGCCATGATTGATGTACCTTTTGCTTTACCTACTGCTGTTGCTGGTTTAGTCTTAGCAACGGTATATAGTCCGAATGGTTGGATTGGGCAATTGTTTACTCCTTTTGGTATCAAAATTGCCTTTTCTCAATTGGGGGTATTTGTGGCGATGTTATTTATTTCCTTACCTTTTGTCGTAAGAACATTACAACCCGTTCTGCAAGAGATGGAAAAGGAAACAGAAGAAGCCTCTTGGGCTTTGGGTGCTACTGATTGGCAAACATTTCGTCTTGTTATCTTACCCCCCCTAATCCCCCCTATTTTAACGGGAATTGCTTTAGGTTTTTCGAGAGCTGTAGGAGAATATGGTTCGATCGTAGTTATAGCTTCTAATATTCCTTTTCAAGACTTAATTGCTCCCGTTTTAGTCTTTCAACGCTTAGAAGAATATGACTATGTAGGAGCGACAGTAATTGGGGCAGTACTTTTGTTAATTTCCTTAATACTTTTATTATTAATCAACTTCTTACAACAATGGGGGCGTAATTATGCAGAAAATTAAGTCGGTAGAAACATGGTTAATAGTTATTGCATTAGGCTATTTAGCTTTAATTTTGATTATTCCTGCAATATCAGTATTTTATGAGGCTTTTCATAAAGGAGTACAACCATTTCTTGAGGCTTTACAACAAAGAGAGTTTAGCGAAGCCGTCAAACTTACTCTTATCATTACTTTAGTTACTGTACCCCTAAATACTATTTTTGGACTTTGTGCCGCTTGGGTAATTGCTAGAAATAACTTTCGAGGAAAAGCATTTTTAATGAGTTTAATTGACTTGCCTTTCTCCATTTCTCCTGTGGTAGCTGGTTTAATGATTGTCTTGTTATATGGGCGTAATGGATGGTTTGGCAGTTTTCTTGAAGCCGTAAACATAAAAATTGTTTTTGCTTTACCCGGTATGATTCTGGCGACAATTTTCGTTACCTTTCCTTTTGTAGCTAGAGAAGTTATTCCTGTATTAGAAGAAATAGGAAGTGAGCAAGAAGAAGCCGCTCGTACTTTAGGTGCAACAGATTGGCAGATTTTTTGGCGAGTTACTTTACCTACTATTCGTTGGGGATTACTCTATGGAGTATTATTAACGAATGCTCGTGCTATGGGAGAATTTGGTGCTGTAGCGGTAGTTTCTGGAAGTATTATCGGACAAACAGCTACTTTACCGATTTTTGTTGAATTAGCCTATAAAAACTATCAAACAGAAGCGGCTTTCAGTGCGGCGGTGGTTTTGGGTTTATTAGGTGCTTTAACCTTAATTTTTAAAGAAATTTTAGAACAAAAAACTAAAATTGTTGATAGTTAATTGTCGGTAAGATTAGTAATTAGGGGCGACTGAATAAATTAGAAGGCTATAAAAGGTATTAGTCATTACTTGTTAGGTATTAGGTTAGGTAAATAATTGATGAAAAACTATTAACAATTGATTTTGCCTAGATTAATTTCATTAAATAATTAAATAACATAGAAAAAAATGAGTATTATTATTAGTAACATTTCCAAAGATTTCGGTAATTTCAAAGCGTTAGATAATATTAATTTAGAGGTAAAAACCAATACTTTAGTAGCATTATTAGGGCCTTCTGGTTCTGGTAAATCAACTCTTTTACGCACAATTTCGGGGTTAGAAAATCCTGATAGTGGTCAAATTATCATAAATGGAAAAGATGCAACAGGAGTTGATATTCGTAAGCGTAATATTGGTTTTGTTTTTCAACATTATGCCCTATTTAAACACTTAACTATTCGAGAAAATATCGCTTTTGGTTTACAAATTCGCAAAGCACCCCCTACACAAATTAAAGAAAAAGTAGCTGAATTGTTAAACTTAATACAGTTAGAGGGACTGGGCGATCGTTATCCTTCTCAATTATCAGGAGGACAAAGACAACGGGTAGCTTTAGCGAGAGCATTAGCAGTACAACCTCAAGTATTACTTTTAGATGAACCTTTTGGAGCGTTAGATGCTAAAGTCCGTAAAGAATTAAGGGCATGGTTAAGAAGATTACATGATGAAGTTCATATTACTAGCGTATTTGTAACTCATGATCAAGAGGAAGCGATGGAAGTAGCAGACGAAATTGTCGTCATGAATAAGGGAAGAATTGAACAAATTGGCACTCCTGCAGAAATTTATGATAATCCTGCATCATCTTTTGTGATGAAATTTATTGGAGAGGTAAATATTTTACCTCGTCATGCACCTTTATTTTCTCAAAATGCCTCTGATAGTTTAGGAGATGATATATTTATCAGACCTCATGAGTTGGATATATTATTAGAAGATGATGGTAATAGTAGCAAAGCGATCGTAAAACGTATTATTCATTTAGGCTGGGAAATTCAGGCCGAGTTACTTATTGCTGAGAATTGGGAAATTACGGCTCATTTGAATCGAGAAAAATTCGATCGTTTAGGTTTACGTCATAATCAAACTGTATATGTAAAACCTAGTCGTGTTAAAAGTTTTAGTAATTCTTCTGTCGCAAGAGTTTAATTTAAAATTGAGAATTTTAAAAATTAAGAAAATGTTTAATCAATTACGATCGAGACATCTAATCATATTAAAAGAAAACAGAAAATTCAACTATCTTTTGTTAAGGTGTATTTACAGCGCTTTCCATCGCTATCAGGGTAAATAATTTCTGGTTTTTTTTCGACTAATATTGATTGATTCATTTTCGATTTTCCCTCTATAATTATTCAAAAAGTTAATTGAATATGATGGATTGTAAGGGCATAAGCCCCTACGAAGAAACCCTTAATCGTTATGAGATTTTTGCTGTTGTTGATACAGATAAAAATAGCGTCCTTTCATCGCCATTAATTCCTCATGAGTACCAGTTTCAGCGATCGAGCCACTATCCATTACTACAATCATATCGGAATTTTGAATTGTACCTAAACGATGAGTGATAAATAATACTGTACGATCGTGAAAAGCATGAATTAGATTTTGACAAACTTGAGCTTCTGTGTTGTAATCTAAAGCACTGGTGGCCTCATCTAAAATTAACATTCTCGGATTTTGTAATACAGAACGGGCGATCGCAATCCGTTGTCGTTGTCCCCCTGATAAAGAAGCTCCTCTTTCACCGACTCTGGTATTGTAACCGTTAGATAAATTCATGATAAATTCATGAGCTACCGCTACTTGAGCCGCTTTGACAATTTCTTCGGTGGTGGCGGAAGGATTCGTTAGAGCAATATTTTCCAAAATAGTACCGTCAAACAATAAACTTTCTTGAGGTACAACTCCAATTTGTCTTCGTAAAGAGTATAATTCTACTCGGTTAACATCATAACCGTCAATCAAAATACGCCCTGATTCTGGTTCGTAAAGCCTTGATACTAATTTTGTCAAAGTACTTTTGCCAGCACCACTTTCCCCGACAATACCGACAAATGTTCCTGCCGGAAACTCGATCGAAACATTATTTAACTGTAAAGGGCCATGGGGTTTAAAACGAAAACAGACGTTATCATATTTCAAAGTACCATTAATTAAAGGCATCGGAATATTATCTCGATCGTCTTGTGCTTCTTGGGGATGATCCACAATATCCGCTAAACGTTCCAAAGATAAAGCCGTTTGTTGGAAATTTTGCCATAATTGAGCAAGACGTAAAATAGGAGAAGTTACATAACCTGAAATAATACGGAAAGCGATTAATTGTCCTAAAGTTAAGTCCCCTTCCAATACTAAATAAGCACCCACCCACAACACCAAAAGTTGTGATAATTTATTGAGAAAATTACTCGCAGAACTTGCTAAAGTTTGAGTAATCACTGTTCTAAAACCAGTACCTACATATTTCGCATAACGCTCTTGCCATTCCCAACGAGATTTTAATTCGATATTTTGAGCTTTTACCGTCTGAATCCCTGACATAATTTCGACTAAATGGGATTGAGTCTCGGCGTTACGCTCTGCTTTTGCCCGTAATTGACTACGAATCAAAGGAGAAAAAATTAAGGTTAAAAGAACAAAAATAGGAATAATGCCTAATGCTACAAAAGATAGCAAAGGACTATAAACGAACATGACAGCGATATAAATAACTGAAAAAACAGAGTCTAAAACGACTGTTAAAGCAGTTCCCGTCAAAAATGATCTAATATTCTCTAATTCGTTAATACGGGTCGAAATTTCTCCTACTGGACGCTTTTCAAAGTATCTAAGAGGTAATCGTAAAAGGTGATCGATAATTTCTGATCCCAATGTCATGTCAATGCGGTTAGTAGTATCCACAAAGGAATAAGTTCGCAAAGTACTTAAAATGGCTTCAAACACCGCTAAAACTACTAAAAAGATCCCTAAAACTTGGAGAGTATCGGGACTATTTTGGACAATTACTTTATCGATGATAATTTGAATCATCAAGGGATTAGCTAAAGCGAATAATTGAACAAAGAAAGAAGCAATAAATACTTCTAGTAACATCCATTTATACTTAATAACAGAGGGAACAAACCAACTTAAACCAAATTTTTCTTCGGGAGTTTCTTTTGTTTTCTTTAGTAATAATATTTTGCCTTCTTGCCCCCAAGTTTCGAGAAAATCGGCGATTTTGTATTCTCTTACCCCCGATCGAGTAGGATCAGCTACGATAACAGTTTTATCACTGGTGGCATAAACTATCACTAAAGAATTGGACAGTTGAGTTAAAAAAGGGCCTTCTAAACGGGAAAAAGCCCCGGCAGGAACTCCTATCAATTGAGCATTTAAACCAATTAATTCCGTTACTGCCCCACAAATATCAAGGGATAATCGTCCATTTCTCTGAACTTGTTCTTTAATAATGCGAACTAAAATTTCTCCCCTGTAAGGCATTTTGTAAAATTTTGTCAACATTCGCATACAAGCAATGCCAACTTCTGCTTCTGTTTTGCCACTAAAAAAAGGATAATTTTTTAAAGGTTTTTTACTTTCGGCTTTTAAGGTATCTGGTTGCTGTTGTAAGATACTGGGATCGGCGATGGGAACATCTTGATTATCCATCAACACCGATGGAGTAACTGAACGAATATTCTCCTCTTTTTCCGATGATTCTTCTGCCCAAACATCCTCTACTTCTTCCGATGAGAATTGTCTATTTTCAATATTTTGGGATTGCTGATGAGTGGGTAATTGTAAAGACACAAAACGACAATTAGTAGTAAGATTTAAACTGGTATTAACGGGAATTTCTGCACCTATCTTAAAACCTTCAATCGTACCACTACTTAAGATCCAAATTTGATTTTCCGGAGGAGAGTATAGCTGTTTTCCTTGTCCTGCGGATAAATTATATACTTGACTATTGACGATCGCTTCCTTTGCCAACTCTTTTAAGTTACCTTCACCTGTTGCTCTTTGGGTAAGTTGATCGCCTAATAAGTCAAATACTTCAATTAATCCAGCCTGACTTTGATAATATTCTTTGATAGATTGATGTTTATTTAATAATTCTAAAAATTTTTCTCTATCTAAAGTTAAAGCAACTACCTCCGTTGAGGCGATCGCTGTTTCACAAGGAAGTCCTCTGATTAAACCTTCCCAGCCAATTACACTACCGTGACTGAGAAGTTGCAAACTAACGGGCAAACTATTGCGAGGATCATAAGCAATACAACGGGCTTGACCTTCATAAACGATCGCAATATAAGGGGGTATTTTTTCTTTAATGAGCATAATCTGACCCATTTCATACTTGAGGGGTTGAAAATGCCCAGATATTTCTTGAATAGTATTAGGAGATAAATTTTTAAAAGGTGCGATCGTGGAGAGAAATTCCCCCACAGAACTAACTGTATATACCATGAGTGATAATTAATTTTTTGAGATTTTTTAGTCTAATTTTTATAGTGAAATAAATGTTGTTGCTTTTAATATCGTTCATTTTAACTTTAAACTTCTAAGATGAACTTTTTTTTTATAAAAAGTAATATTCTTAACATAAAGTAAATTTTTAGATTAATCTGAATTAACCTAAATTAAATGTACTGAACTTAATAAATAAAAGGTATGAGCTTTTATCGATAAAAATTATTTAAAAAAGTTATTCAATTTAATAAATAATTTAAAATAATCAATTTCAATATAGTTTAAGTCAATTATTATAAATATCTTCTATCTTCTTCCTTCATTGATAAAATTTATATTAAAGTAATATTAGTTGATAAATTTAAGACATTTCTGATATTTAAAAATTAAATTTTACCTGTTTTTGGATTGTTTCAGTAAGCCATGTATTAAATAATTCATCTAATAATCTTCTACGCATATTTTGATCTAATTGAGCAGGAATATATTTTTCTAGTCTTAAAATTACGATCCAATCCCCAATTCGACAAGGGGGTAATATTTGTCCGGGTTGAGATGTCATTAATCTTTGAGCTATTTCGGGATGAGGTACGTTTAATTCCACAGGCCCAATTAATCCACCAGTTTCTGCTTCTGCACCTTGAGAGTGTTGTGTTGCCAATTCAGAAAATTCTTTTTCTCCTTCAATAACACGAAAATATAATTCTTGTGCTTGTCCGGGGTTTTTAGTACGAATTAAAGAATAAATTACCTTGTCTAATTGTCTTTTTCTTTTGAGATAATAAGGTTGTAATTCTGTTGCCCAAGTTTTTTCTTTATACTTTTCTATTTTCATACCCCTCAAAATCCTATTCTGTAATTGTTCTCTAGTTAAGTAGTTTTTCTGTAACCATGTTTGTAATTTTTCCTTATCGTTAGGATTTAATTGCATTTGCATAAAGAATTGTTGTTCTGCCATCGCTGTTTCTTCGATCGTACATTCAATATCTGCGATCGCATCGTCTAAAACTATTTCTCTGGCGAGAGCGGCGATCATTTGTTTTTCTGCTAATAAAGGAAATATATTTTCTGGGGTAATAATAACATTACCAACTTCTAAACTAGGATTCATAACTCAGTAATTAATAAAGTCAAACATTAATACTATACCAATTAGGAATGAAGAATTAGGAATGACAAATGACCAATGACGAATAACCAATCACTGTCAATATTTACATTTCTTTACAAAATGACGAAGTTTTGATATAAAATGTATCAATTTAAAAGAAAAATAACATCAAATCAAGAGGTTAAAGGCTCTCTATGTATATAGTTCATATTGCTTCAGAGTGCGCTCCTGTAATTAAGGCAGGAGGATTAGGAGATGTAGTCTATGGATTAAGCCGAGAAATTGAAAATCGAGGTCACACAGTAGAAATCATTTTACCTATGTATGATTGTATGCGTTATGATCATATTTGGGGTTTGCATGATGCCTATCGAGATTTATATGTACCTTGGTATGACAGTACCATTCATTGCTCGGTTTTTTGTGGCTGGGTGCATGGCAGACTTTGTTTCTTTATTCAACCTCATTCCATGGATAATTTCTTTAATAGAGGTTGTTACTATGGTCAACATGATGACAATATGAGGTTTGCTTTTTTCTCAAAAGCGGCTTTAGAATTTCTTTTTGTTAGCAATAAGCGTCCTGATGTTATCCATTGTCATGACTGGCAAACGGGTTTAGTACCTGTGATGCTATATGAGATGTATAAATGGCATGGTATGGCTAATCAACGTGTTTGTTATACGATTCATAACTTTAAGCATCAGGGGATTTGTGGTTCTGAAGTTTTAAGAGCTACAGGCTTGAATAATGATCTCTATTATTACAGTTACGATCGACTCCGAGATAATTTTAATCCTTTTGCCCTTAATATGATGAAAGGGGGTATTGTTTATTCTAACCACGTCAATACCGTTTCTCCGCACCATGCTTGGGAAGCTAGATATAGTGGTGTGAGTTACGGTTTAGGTCATACTTTAGAACTTCATAACTATAAATTTAGTGGTATTTTAAATGGTATTGATCATAATATTTGGAATCCAGAAGTAGATACTTTTATACCTTATCAATATAGTATTAATGATCTTAATGGTAAGAGTAAAAATAGAAAAGCCTTAAGGGAAAGACTATTATTAAAAGAGGATCAAAAACCTATCGTTGCCTATATCGGCAGACTCGATCGACAAAAAGGAGTAGAATTAGTACACCACGCTATATACTATTCTCTTCATCATAATGCCCAATTTGTCTTATTAGGTTCAGCTACCGAACCAATGATTAACAACTGGTTTTCCCATGAAAAATACTTTCTCAATAACAACCCTGATTGTCACCTAGAATTAGGCTTTAATGAAGAACTAGCACACTTAATTTATGCAGGAGCAGATATTATTGTTGTACCAAGCGATTATGAACCCTGTGGCTTAACTCAAATGATTGGTTTAAAATATGGTACTGTTCCTGTGGTGCGTGGAGTTGGTGGTTTAATTGACACCGTTTTTGATAAAGATAATGATCAATATCGTAAAGAAGAAGAAAGAAACGGATTTGTCTTCTATCATACAGATCATCATGCCTTAGAATCAGGATTAGAACGGGCGCTCGGATTGTGGCATTATTTCCCTAAAGAGTTTGAAAAACTACAAAAACAAGGGATGAACTATGATTATTCTTGGAAAAATCCGGGTCAAAAATATATTGATCTTTATGAATTTTTACGTCATAAATAATTAATAGTCATAAACAATTAACAATAATAAAAAATCTAAATTTAAACTTTTAAATAAAATTATTTTGATAATCATTAAACAGTATTTAAAACTAAAAAGAATTATTTTATGAGAATTTGTAGATACTTTTAATTGTTAAATTATAATAGCGTATAGCTAATTAAATATAATTGATTTAAAACAATTGCAAGTCCCGAAAAAATAGATTGAAATTTGAGAATTAATAAAAACTATCAATAATCTTCTTACTTATTCGTTACTAAAAGTTAACATAAAATTAATTTGACACATTATTTAAAACCGATCAAAAATGAACAAACCTTTAACGATTAAATTAGATTTACCTAGCGAATGGTTAGATAAAATTGAAAACTTAGCCAAAGAAAAACAACAACCTTTAGACCAATTAATCACAGATATTCTTGGTCAATATTTAGGTTATAATCTGGAAAATACTAGGCTCGATCGACTAGAAAAGCAACATCAAGATTTAACTAATCGATTAGAAACATTAGAAGATAAAGATTATCAACTCGAAAAACTTCAATACCGTTTTGAAATCATAGAGAAGTTAATTGCAAGTCTGCAAACTCAAGTTATATCTCGTCCTTTAGATCTAATAAATCATTCCCTTATGATAGAAGAAGTTGAAGATGAGCCAGACGAAATTTTAACAGATTTTTTACAGTAGATTTGAAGTTTAAAATTTCTTAAGTAATCTTTTCCATTCTCAATTCTCAATTTAAACAAAACCTAATGACTGATTTAATCGCACTTTTTTCCGCCGCAGCGATCGGTGGATTGTTAGCATATATACTACGACAACCAATTATTTTAGGTTATCTATTCGCAGGTATCATTGTAGGCCCTTTTGAATTAGGGTTAATTCATGATTATGAGATAGTACATACTGTTGCTGAATTGGGAGTAACCTTCCTCTTGTTTGCCATCGGTGTAGAATTTTCCTTTGCCGAATTGAATAAAGTTAAAAACATCAGCTTAGGAGGTGGAGGACTTCAAATTGTTTTAACCATAGCAATTACAGCCTTTGTCTCCGTCACCGTAGGATGGGTAACAACAATACCTCAAGGTATCTTTTTAGGAGAACTTCTTTCTCTTTCATCAACGGCAGTAGTACTAAAAGCATTGATGGAATCTAACGAAACTAGCACTTCTCATGGTCAAGTTATGTTAGGTATTCTGATCATTCAAGATTTAGCCTTAGGGTTAATGTTAGCCGTATTACCTGCCCTAAATCAACCCATTGATCAAATTGGTGTCGCCATTGCTATTGCGTTACTAAAATTAGCTTTATTTGCTTTGGGTGCGATCGCAGTGGGGAAATGGTTAATTCCTCCCTACTTAAAATTATTAGCAAAAACTGAGAGTAAAGAAATCTTTTTATTAGGAGTAGTGGCGTTATGTCTCTGTATCGCCTTATTAACAGGAGAAATCGGTTTATCGACAGAAATGGGAGCTTTTGTGGCAGGGTTGATGATTTCTGAAGTCGAATATTCTGATCAAACCCTTGATTATGTTGAACCTTTACGAGATATTTGTGCGGCCGCATTTTTTGTGGCGATCGGCATATTAATTGATCCACTATTTTTATGGCAGAATTTAGCCTTAATTATGGGCTTAGTATCCCTTGTCTTAATTGGTAAATCCTTTGTTATCACCCCTTTAGTCATCTTATTTCGTTATCCCGTCAAAACCGCCATTATTACAGGATTAGGATTAGCTCAAATTGGGGAGTTTTCCTTTGTTTTAGCTGATGAAGGTAGAAGTTTTGGTTTAATTTCTCAAGAAGTGTATATGTTTATCTTAGGCACAACGGCGATGACTTTGGTTGTAACCCCTTTTGTACTACAATTTTTACCCATTATTCTCTCGAAAGCTGAATCTTCAACTAAGTTTGAAAGTTGGCTAACAAAACTAGAAAAACCGATAGAAATTTCTGAACAATGTGGACTCAAAAATCATGTTATCGTTTGTGGATATGGACGAGTAGGAAAAAATGTAGTAAAACTTTTATTGAATCAAGGTCATAAAGTATTAGTAATTGATCAATCTGAAGAAAAAATTAAAACCCTGCGGAAAAAAAATATCCCTTACCTTTACGGAAGCGCTTCTAGTTTAGTATTACTAGAAAAAGCAGAAGTCTGTACAGCCAAAGCAATGGCGATCGCATTACCTGATTCCATGAGTTCTCGATTATGTGTAAAAAGAGCTTTACAAATTAACCCTGAATTAGATATGGTAGTTCGTGCCAATGATGCAGAAGACATAGAAATGTTATATCAATTGGGTGCAAAAGAAGTTATACAACCCGAATTTGAAGCCAGTTTAGAACTTTCTGCCCATTTATTAAGAGTGTTAGGATTACCAAAATTTGCTATTCAACAGGAAATTCAACAAATTAGACAATCTCAATACTCACAACTACAACCTGAACGTTCTGAGGAAGAAATACTAAGAGAATTAGAAGAAGCAGTTAGTACGATGAATAACAAATGGTATAACTTGCCTGATGATTCTTCCTTAATCGGTATGACTCTCGAAAAAGCCCATATTCGTCGCCTTACAGGAGTAAGTATCATTGAAATTCAGCGTCCCAATGGCGAAAAATTAGATTATCCCCCCGCACAAACCATGTTAGAAAAAGGAGACAAATTATTACTCGTAGGCGCACCAGAAGATTTTGAGGCTTTTGATTATGTAGTAAAAGAGAAAGTTATGTTACCGAAAGATGGAGAATCTTGTATTTGGGTATCTATTCCTAAAAATAATGATCTTGCCACTCAAAAATTAGAAGAAATCAAAAGAAAACAAGAGCTTGGTATCATGGTTCAAGGTATTAGGCGTAAAAACCAGTATATTCGTTTTCCAGATCTGCAAAAAGATATTAAAGCAGGAGACAATATCTTATTATTCGGAAAATTAGATATATTAAATGAGTTTCAAATGAATATTTAGTATTTCCATACAAAGTTTTTTGACGAAAATAGGAGCGTTTTCCCTAAAAATATACTTTTTTCGATCGAATAAAATTTTAAAATGTTGTAGTAGTAATTTATCGATTATAAGATTGATCTTTGCGATAAAGTTACCTGTAAGCTCAGACACATCTAAGTAAAATGTTGAGGGTAGGTAATAGTTAATAAATAACAGTTTCATCAATTTTTAACGTCAATTCTTACAACTGTCTCCTCTCTCCTACCTTCACCGACATTCTGTATCGAACTTAGGTAGTGCATAGCTTTACAGATTAAATACTAAGGATCTAATTCTACAACTGCTATAGTAAAATAAGTCCATAGATAAGCCAACTTACTCAAAAAAAGAGTTTTTTAGTAATTATGATGTCTTCCTCTGAAATTAATTCCCCTTCCCCTGTAGAAAGTATTATAAAACTATTACGTTGGGATAAACCTGCCGGGCGACTGATTTTGATGATTCCCGCTTTATGGGCTGTTTTTTTTGCCAGTATGGGAGAACCTCCTATTGTCTTAGTCGGTATCATTATTTTAGGTAGTTTAGCTACCAGTGCCGCAGGATGTGTTATTAATGATTTATGGGATCGAAATATTGATAATCAAGTAGAAAGAACCAAAAATCGCCCTCTTGCTTCCCGTGACTTATCAGTAAAAGTGGGTATTATTGTTTTTATTATTAGTTTGAGTTGTGCGGCAGGTTTGGCATTTTATCTTAATACTCTCAGTTTTTGGCTTTGTGTGGCTTCTGTACCTGTAATTATTTGTTATCCCTTGGCTAAAAGAGTTTTTCCTATTCCTCAGTTAGTGTTATCTCTTGCTTGGGGTTTTGCTGTATTAATTAGTTGGAGTGCCGTTACAGGTAATCTTAGCTTTAACACTTGGGTACTTTGGGCTGCGACAATAACATGGACAATGGGCTTTGATACTGTATATGCCATGGCCGACAAATCTGATGATCTCAAAGTGGGAATTAATTCTAGTGCCATATTTTTTGGAGATTTAGCGGGGGAAGTAGTAGGCTTATTTTTTGCCCTCACTGCTGGTTTATTCGCTTATTTAGGCTCAACAAATGGTTTTAACTTTATTTTTGGGCTAACATGGTCGATCGCTGTAATTTTGTGGGTAGGACAGTATATTGAGTTAAGACAATTGAATCAAGATTCTATCAATTATGGACAAATATTCAGTCAAAATGTGTGGATAGGCTTTATCTTATTATTAGGTATTATTTTTGGTAATTAAGTAATAATTAATAAAGATCTCATACTCTAATTAACAATTATTCACTATTCACTATCAACTATTTTGAATAACTGGTTAGGCTTAATTATTGGTAATTCTCGTCTCCATTGGTGTTATTTTGAAGATGAGAAAATGTGTCAAACATGGAATACTCCTCAAGTTGATTCTTTGGGAGAGTTGTGTGATATTGTGGATAAAACTCTTTATTTTCACATAAAACAGCAAATTCCTTTATATATTGCTTCAGTAGTGCCTTCTGCTACTAAAATTTATCTATCTCTGCCTCAAACAAGGATTATTAATCCGATAACTATTCCTTTACGAGATATTTATTCAACAATGGGTGTCGATCGAGTGTTAACATTATGGGGAGCTGGATGTAACTATGGTTTTCCCTGTTTAGTTATCGATAGTGGTACGGCTTTAACTTTTACCGGTGCTGATGAAAACAAGAAATTTATTGGTGGTGCTATTCTACCGGGAGTAAGACTACAATTACAAACTCTTTTTTTTAATACTGCGGCATTACCAGAAATTGAGATTATTAAAGAAATAACTCCTCGTTGGGCAAAAAATACTCCTTCAGCAATTCAAAGTGGAGTACTTTATACAATTATTGCCGGTATCAAAGATTTTAGTCAAGATTGGTTAAAAAAATATCCTGAAAGTAAAGTTATTTTAACTGGTGGAGATGCAGTATTATTAGGTCAATATTTAGAAGAAGTTTTCCCTTCCATGACAGATAAAGTTTATGTGGATAGTAACCTTATTTTTTTAGGTATTAAAGAATATTTAAAACTTAACAACTAATACCTAATACCTTGCTATTACCCATCGAACTGAGGTAAATTTTTATCTTATATTTTAGTAAAATATAAACTCGATCGATTTTGATTATTTGATGATCGAGCTTTATAAAAATACTTTCTATTATCAACTTATTTTTTGTTTTAATTTTTGATAATTTCTTTTTCAGAGTTTTTCATTAAGGTTACTTTTACTTCATCGATCGCATTATTTAATTGATTAATTTTTTCTTCTAAAGTGATGCGACTATGTTCAATTTCTTCATCATCAAAAGTAGAATATTTAGAAGTTTTTATATCAGAATCTTGAGTCCAATCATTTTTGTTTTCGTTAGCTTTATTAGTAATAATTGTACCAATAACACCGCCAATAACACCGCCAATAATTGTTCCTAACAAAAATCCTCCACCAAAATTATCTTTTTCACTCATAATTTTTTCCTTAATAACTTTCTGATTTTTTATATATTAAACGTAATTAAATTTTAAAAAATAGGGGATATATTTTGACGATTAATTATCAAATGTACCAAATGATCGATCGCCAGCATCACCTAATCCGGGAACAATATAACCTGAATCGTTCACTTGTTCATCGATCATAGCAGTATAAATATTCAAGCTGGGATAATTCGCACTTAATTTTTGTAAAGCTGGAGGAGCAGAAACGACAGAAATAATGCGAATAAAATCAGGATTTCCCCCTCGTTTGACAATTTCTTCCATGGCGAACATAATTGATCCACCGGTAGCTAACATGGGATCTAAAATTATAATGTGTGTGTTTGGTGCAAATTTTTTAGGTAATTTATTAAGATAACAGGTGGCTTCTAAAGTTTCCTCATTTCTCACCAATCCTAAGTGATAAGTTAGTGCTAGAGGTAAAAGGGTTTGACACCCCTCCCAAAGAGTTAAACCAGCCCTTAAAATGGGAACCATGACGATCGAAGTGTTAGGATCAATAAAAGTGGCGGAAGCGGTGGTTAAAGGAGTCTCAACTTGTGTCTCGATGGTGGGCAACCAATCCCGAATTGCCTCATAGGTTAACCAACGTCCTAATTCTACCATGGCAGTTTTAAAAAGAGTAACAGGGGTATTCTTATCTCTTGTCACTCCTAACCAGTGTTTTATTAAAGGATGGGGAGGGACATAAATTTTTAACTGTGGAGGCATTAATTTTGATCCTTATTTGTTTGTCATCGTTTTCTAATATTATAAAGTATAGGACTTTCTCAAAGTAAAAAGTAAACAGATAATTAATTTTCCCTACTCACTTAGAAAAATGCGATCGCCCATAGAAAGAATTAAACTCTCAAAAAAAGCTAAAGATCAACTAATTAAACTTAAAAGAGTTACAAAAATAGAGAATTGGAATGTATTATGTCGGTGGGCGTTTTGTCGATCGTTAGCAGAAGTCAATACTCCTGCAATTTATCCCATTCCAGCCGATAGTAATGTAGAAATGAGTTGGCAAACCTTTGGCGGTGATTTAGCTGAGATTCTCCTGCTTGCCCTTAAGTATCGATGTTATCAAGATGGATTGGGAACTGATGTAGAAACTTTAAATAATCAATTTAGACTACATCTTCATCGAGGTATCGGTTATCTAGCAGGAGATCCAAATTTAGAAAAAATAGAAGACTTGTTAGAATTAGAAATTAGGAGTTAGGAGAGATTGACTCCTCATTCTTGATGGCAGAAATAATCGATCGAACTTCTGTAGTACCTTCTGATGGTTCAAAGGAAAAAGGAAATTTACCAGAACATAACATTCGTAATCCCAAGGGCATTATACTTAATAAGCCTTTTATATCTCGAAAATAATTAGCCACTACCATCACACCAAATTTCCGTTCATCAATCCAACCACCATCTCTAACTAACTCAATTAAAACTTTACGGTGACGAATCGCTGTACCATCATTAATATCTTTTTGGGCAAGAATTTCGCTCTTAATCTTACTGATTTGATCTAACGGAGCTACATCCATCGGACACACTTCATTACACATATAACAACGGGTACAACCCCACACTCCTCGATCGACGCTATTATATTCTTCTAATCTTTTCTCTGAATTAGTATCCCTAGAATCTGTTAATAAACGATAGCTTTTTGCTAAAGCATGAGGGCCCACAAATTCTTGATTAACTTCTTTTGCATTACATTCAGAATAACACGCACCACACATGATACAGTTACCTGTTTGTTCTAGTAATTTTCGTTCTTCAGGAGTTTGTAAAAATTCTTTTTCAGGAATATTTCTTGCCTTGGTACTAACATAAGGTTCAATAGTTTCTAAATCTTGCCAAAAATTTTTCATATCGACAACTAAATCTTTAATAACAGGTAAATTATTAAGAGGAGAAATTACAATTTCTGGGATAAATTCCCCCCCATAGGGATTAATTTTTTTTAGTTCTCCTACAATATTTTCTTTACAAGCTAAACTCGATCGACCATTAATTTTCATGGCACAACTACCGCAGATAGTATTACGACAATTTTTACGATATGTCAAACTTCCATCCAATTCCCATTTAATACGATTTAAACACTCTAAAATAGTATTGCTAGGGTTCACATCTAAAGTGTAAGACTGGAATTGAGGAGATAAATTGTTGTTCTGACGAAGAATTTTAAAAGAAACTTTCATGGCAAATGACTAATAAGAATATTGATCAAGAATCGATGACACTATTATAGAAAATACTGGTAAAATAAGTCAGAATCAAATAATAACTAACCAGCAATTACTTCCTAACTATTGACTTTTAACACTCCATAATTAACAACTAATAATTATTCACTATTCAATATTTACTATTCACTATTCACTATCTATTATTATCTGTTCACTAAAAATAACAATCCAGAACTATTTTTTTACTCATCTATTTAGATAAAAACCTAACTTACTAAGGTATATTAATAATAATCAACAAATTTTTTTCTCCCAAAAGATGATTTAATGATCATTTTTTGTTATGATAAATTATTGTAAGAAATAAAATAAGAATAAAGGAAAAAATTAAATATGAGTGAAGAAACACCAACTCCTTTAGTGGGTAAACCATTATTACAAAAAGTAAAAGAATTATCAGATATTCCCCGTCGTCAAAGAGCTAAAGCCTGTGGTTATTACACTTTAGGAAAAAATGGTAAAGAAAGAGTCAATTTAACGGAATTTTATGACGCTGTATTAGCGGCAAAAGGTGTTCCTCTCGATCCTGAAAGAACTAAGGATGGAAGAGGTAGAGAAGCAACTTTCCGTGTAAGTGTTCATAGAAATGGTCAAATTGTTATTGGTTCTAGCTATACTCAAAAAATGGGCTTAAAACCGGGAGATGAATTTGAAATTAAATTAGGATATAAACATATTCATCTGAAACAAGTAGGGGAAGATGATATGGAATTTGATGATGAAGAGTAATCTTAAATATTGAAATTAATCAATTTTTATCGTTATAAATTTCATTTCACCATAGCCATCAGAAATGATCGTTTCTTCCGACAATTAACCTTGTAGATAATAAATGTTAAATTTTGAGGGTAACTTACTAATTGCTCTATTAAATAATTCCCATGGAATGATAAAAATTATTTTATTCTTGATAATATGGGCGGTTATTTGGTTTCCCATCGCAATCCCCCTCGCAAGGTTAGTTAAATGGCAAATAGCCGCACCAATTTCCAACACTCAAAAACTAACTTTTATAATCTCCCTCTACTCTTTAGTGCCGATTTTGACTTGGGCATTAGTGAAAGTAGAGAAAATTCCCACTGAAAAAATAGGATTGATTTTTCAAGGTAGTCTCTTTAAGTCTATCCTATTTGGCTATGGTTTGGGAATCCTGTCGATGGTTTTCGTCTATGGTATGGAATTATGGGCAGGATGGCTAAACCTCAATTCCCATAATGAAAAAACCCCCAGTATATGGGTTAATTTACCATTACTTTTATTGATCAGTTTATTTATCAGTTCGATCGAAGAATTAGTTTTTCGAGGTATTTTTGTTTACTTTCTCGAAGTAGATTTTTCTTGGTGGTGGACGGGTATTATTTCTAGTGTTATATTTGCGTTATTACACTTAATTTGGGAACAAAAAAATACTCTGCCTCAGTTACCCGGATTATTTCTTATGGGTTTAGTACTTTTTTATGCCCGTACTCTTAACAATTATAGTCTCGGATTGTCCATCGGACTTCATGGTGGATGGGTATTGATTTTAGCTTGTATCGATACATTTGATCTTTATCGTTATAATCCTGATGCTCAAAGTTGGTTAATCGGGAAAAAAGATCAACCTCTCGCCAGTATCGCCGGTTTAATGGTGCTATTAATAACTACTTTCTCGATCTCGATTATATTCTGAATTAGGTTAACCTCGATCGAAAAATATCAGTTAAAGTAGTCGAGTATCTACAAGAATATTTAGATAAAGTCGGGAAAATCTCTTAAATTACGACCAATTATCACTAATTTTGTCCCTCGTTTTTCTTCGGGCTTCCAAAATCGATCAAAAAATGTTTCAAATCGATCGCCGACTCCTTGTAATACCATGCGCATTGGTTTATCGGTAACATTAACAAAACCTTTAATGCGATAAATCTCGAATTTTTCAACTAAAGTGCGTAATTGAGCAAGTAATTCTTGAGGGTTAACGGAATTTTCGATAAATAATTCTTTTGATTCAATCTCATCATCATGATCGTGATCTTCTTCCGTATCATGGTGAGAAGGACGATTAAATAAGTCATCTTCTACCGCAGAGTTAAAGCCTAGCAAGACATCGGAGTTAATTTCTCCTTGGTGACAGGGAATAACTTTAATACCTGTGCGCAATTCTTTTTCTAACCAGTTTTTAACCTCAGTTAAATCATCATCATTGAGTAAATCAGTTTTAGTTAATAATACTAAATCAGCACAGGCTAATTGATCCTCAAATAATTCCTCGATGGGCGTTTCATGATCTAAACTAGGATCATTGACTCTTTGTGCTTCTAAAGCCTTTAAATCCCCTACTAAAGTTCCCTTAGCTAAAGCATCAGCATCAACGATCGTAATAACACTATCCACAGTGGCATGGTTGCGAATTTCTTGCCATTTAAAAGCCTGTATCAATGGTTTTGGTAATGCTAATCCTGATGTTTCAATTACGATCGAGTCTATATCATCTTTTCTCGTCAATAACTCCTGCATAGTGGGATAAAATTCTTCTTGTACGGTACAACAAAGACAACCATTAGTCAACTCGATAATATTACTATTCTCAGTACCTTCATCATCACATACTTGACAACTCCGTAATAAATCTCCATCAATGCCTACCTCCCCAAATTCATTGACAATCACAGCGATTCTTCTACCTTGATTATTTTGTAATAAGTGACGCAACAAGGTAGTTTTTCCCGCGCCGAGAAAACCAGTAATAACAGTAACAGGAATTTTGTGCATATAAAATAATTGGGAATTAGGAATTGGTAATGAATCAATAACCCTCGTTGAAATAAATTTCAACACTAACAGCATAAATCTGCTAAAGCGATTTTAAGAATTCATTATTGATTGTTCATTGTTTATTACCAACTGTCAACTGTGACAGTGATTGTTATACTATTGGTGAAATGAATATATTAACTTTTAAATTAAATTGAAATAATGACAAATACAGAAGATAAAGATTATACCAAGGTAGAACTCGATCGAGATGACAAGGGTGCTAAAGCTAGACAATTATTAGGGATGAAAGGTGCATCTCAATCAAAAAATATTTGGCAGATTAGGCTTCAGTTGATGAAACCGATTACATGGATTCCCTTAATTTGGGGGGTTGTATGTGGAGCCGCCTCTTCTGGAGGCTATGTCTGGGGTTTTGAGGATTTTCTCATGGCTTTAACTTGTATGTTGATGTCAGGTCCTCTTTTAGCAGGTTATACTCAAACTATTAACGATTTTTACGATCGAGATATAGATGCAATCAATGAACCATATCGCCCGATTCCTTCCGGTGCAATTTCCATTCCTCAAGTTGTAACCCAAATTTTGATACTACTTTTTGCAGGAATTGGTGTTGCTTATGGATTAGATGTATGGGCTAACCATGAGTTTCCCATCTTAACTTGTTTAGCTGTAGGAGGATCTTTTATTTCCTATATCTATTCTGCACCTCCCCTTAAACTCAAGCAAAATGGCTGGTTAGGCAACTATGCTTTAGGTTCAAGTTATATTGCACTACCTTGGTGGGCTGGTCATGCTTTATTTGGAGAGTTAAATTGGACGATCGTAATTATTACATTAATATATAGTATGGCAGGTTTAGGTATTGCCGTTGTAAATGATTTTAAAAGTGTGGAAGGTGATCAACAATTGGGGTTAAAATCTTTACCTGTTATGTTTGGAGTTACTACTGCCGCATGGATTTGCGTAATTATGATTGATGTGTTTCAAATTGCTATGGGTGGATATTTAATTTATATTCATCAAAACCTTTATGCTACCATACTATTATTGTTAGTAATTCCTCAAATTACTTTCCAAGATATGTATTTTCTGCGTGATCCTTTAAAAAATGATGTTAAATATCAAGCTAGTGCGCAACCATTTTTAGTCTTAGGAATGTTAGTTATGGGATTAGCCTTAGGACATTCTACTTTTTAATAATCTTAGTTTGCTGAAAAAGTATTCTGATGAAGAATCCTATAACGATCGTATTAAATAAATAAACCGTTATATATTTTGATCTTCATTAGACTACTATAGCAATCCTATCTTAGTCGTGATAAATAATTATGTTTAATTAGCAATTAGCAATCAGTTATCAGCTATTGTGAAGTTAAATTTCTGGTCAACATTAGTAATTGATCACTTATTCTTTAATGGAAAAAAAGCTAAAAGCTAACAGCTAATAACAATAATTATAATAATCCAGCATTAGATAAACCTAACACGAAACCAGCTCCTAAAATATGACCAAAACTAAGAGTTGCTAATAATTCAGGTAAGCCAAATTTCTTCCATAAAGCTGGTTTTTCTACGGGTAAATCTGGCCCAATTCCCGCTTTTTGAATCGCAAAACGTCCAATAAAAATCGCTAATAAGTTGGCAGAAATCATTACTAATGCTACATTAAAATTCCAAGTTACAGTTTGAGGAATAATGCCAAAAAGACTCGATAATACTAAAAAATCCATAATTTTTATCAAAATTGATTTATCTTAACTATTGTCGATATGGTAATATTTATAGGATCTTTTTTGCTCGTTATCTTAAAGATTATTAATCTTTTTTACTTATTAACTTTTATTACTTAATATTTGCTTTTTCACTATTATGCGCATCAAAATCTGTGGAGTTACATTATTAGAACAAGCAATTTCGATCGCTGAATTAGGAGTAGATACATTAGGATTTATATGTGTAAAGACATCACCTCGATATATCAAACCAGAAGATATAAAGAATATAATTAAGATATTACCTCCAGAAATGAGCAAGGTAGGAGTATTTGTTAACGAAAATGTAGAGAATATAATTACTTTAGTCAAAGAAACCGGATTGACTGCAATACAGCTACATGGAGACGAAAATCTGAATGTTTGCAGACAATTAAGAGAATTTTTACCTGATATAGAAATTATCAAGGCTTTTCGTTACCAAAATCTGAAATCTTTGCAGTTATTAGAAAATTATTTACCTTTGATAGACACCATTTTATTAGATGCTTTTCAAGAAGGTATTTATGGGGGTACAGGTAAAACTTTGAATTGGCTACAATTAAATAATTTTAGACCTTCTCGTCCTTGGTTACTAGCAGGAGGACTTGAACCAGATAATGTTATTACAGCATTACAAATAGTCCAATGTGATGGAATTGATCTTTCTAGCGGGGTGGAAATTAGCCCCGGCAATAAAGATTTGGATAAAATAAAATTATTATTAGATAACTTAAATAAATTTAAAAATCAATCCGATTTTGTTTAATAATTTAATTAAATTTATAGATATATTTTACTATCCATATACAATTAATTTTCTATTAATCTATAGAAATAAAAAGATTTTTAACTAATTGATTAGTTTTATTCTCTAATTCTTCCCAATTTAATTCACCTTGATCATCTATTAGTTTTTGATCAATTTCTACCGGGTTAATTTGTCCTTGTTGATAAGATGTAAAACAAATTTGAAAACAGAGATCCCAAAGGTTATTTTGAATCAGATAATCGCCTTTTTTTAAAGATATTATATAATCGGGAAAAGGCTCAGATATTTCTTTATAATCAACTTCCCATTTTGATAACTCTGACTCTTTACGAATATTATCTACTAGCCTAATATAAATAGGTTGTAGTAATATTTGAGCTTTTTCATATTCCAATATATTTTTAAATTTAGGTTTCATTACTATATCTTAAAATTTAGACAAATTTTTGTTGAAATATTTGATAAATAAACTTAGTTATTATGATAATTTTTTGAGTATTTCTTATCTTTATTTGCCACAAACTATAGTTATTTTTCACTTTTTCAATTTCTAAAGCTGTTAACAAAATCGTTAAAGGTATTTCTTTTAAAATTATAAATAAATTATAATTAAGTTTTATTAATATTGTATTGATATTAAATAAATATTTCTTAAACTCTATTAATTTCCATAATATATAAAAATTTAAACCACATAATATTAAGTTAAATATAATAACAAATTTAAGAGACATTAAATATTTTTATTTTAATTAAAATCTTTTTACTGATATTTCAACTTAAAAAATAAGATCGTTCCTGCTAAAACTAAAGTTATAAAATTAGCAATAATAATAGGTAATTCTCCTAATAGAAATCCATAAATTATCCAAAGTAAAACCCCTAAACAAAAACTTAAAAACATTGATAATGAAATATCTTTGGCAGATTTCGATCTCCATGTTTTAATTACTTGAGGTAAAAAAGAAATGGTGGTTAAACTACCAGCCATTAAGCCAATTATTGTCACTAATTCCATATAATTGTAATGATCATTGATCTTTTTTAGATTAAGATAAAAAATACTGAAAAATCAAAAAGTTGTTAAATTAAGTCTGTGGTAAAGGTTGAACAATGTTTACATTACCAAAAAAGTGACCAGTTTTTACCATTTTGCTCCAAAACAAGTTACTAAAATAATTGACTATATTGTTTTAGCATAATAAATAATTCAATCGAGCTTTAAAATATTACTATTTTTAAAAAGAACTTTAAGTATAATATATGGAAAACTTATGCTGTCTATGACTTTTGAAAATGTAAAATCTTTGATGATATGAATACTAAACTTGAAGTTGAAAAAGTTTCGGTCATAGTTCTGGCTTTTAATCGAAAACACCTACTATGTGGTTGTCTGGAATCACTTTTTGTTCAATGCGATTCGGGAGGAGAATTTGAAATAATCGTAGTTGACGATGGTTCCATGGATGGAACTGGAGATATGTTGAAAAATATGATGTTGAAGCATATGAATTTGCGATATATCTATCAGCCTCATCAAGGGATTCCAACAGCGAGAAATAAAGGTATTCTTCATGCTACAGGACAAATTATTGCATTTGTGGCAGATGACTATCTTCTTGAATTTGATTATGTTAAAACGATCATTGAATTCTTCAAAAAACATCAAAATGCTGTTGCTGTGAGATTCAAAGTGAATGGAGCAGATCGCAGTTTTGTCAGTAGAATTAATCATTTTTATTTTGATGCTAGTGTTAAAAAACGCCTTCGATTGGTTCCCGGCAATAGAGAGGAAATTACAATGAATCACGATCTGGATGCTTCTGGAGGAGCGGCTTTCAAGAAAATGGTTTTCGAAGAAGTAGGACTCTTTGACGAGTCTTTGCAACGTGCAGAAGACACAGATATGGCGATAAGGATGCGTGGACGGGGGTTAAATATTTATTACAACCCATACCATGTAATTAGGCATAGATATAATCCGTCTTTGCTGGATACAATTCGGAAAAGTTTTCTGACCGGAATATACCGCTATGATTATTATTTAAAATATTCTGGTAAGTATTTTTCGTGGAACGGTTTGGTAAGATCGGGCAGTGTATCGAAGATGGATGCTTTATTACACGCATATTGGAGTGCGAAGGAAACAGATTCTTTGGGTGTTTTTGTTGTATCAATTCCATTTTTATTTGTTTTTGAATTTGTCAATAAAATTGGTTTCTTTTTGTCTATGTGTTATCAAATATTAGTAATGATTTCTGGGTGTAGATTGTTGAAAAAGAAAATTGTAGGTGGTGCAGATCCATCTTGTGTCCAATCAAAAGCTAAATCTACAGAGGAGGACGGTACAATAAATACTTAGACAAAATAGATTGTGGACTTTACATAAAATTATAGGACTTGTGTCATGTTTGTTTAAATGGTTCTAATATTTTCTCTCGCAAAGACGCTACACGGTTTTTATAACTAATTATCAGAACTTAATATGACACCGATAAATTAAGGGCGTTGCTGAATTAAGGTATGATTTTAAGATAAAGCGATCAAATTTATTAGAAATCAAAAAATGATCAAATACCCCGAGTGCAGTTCTATGCACATTAACAAAAATGGAATGAAAAGAGGAAAGCAAAATCATCTTTGTGTTGATTGTGGTAGACAGTTTATTAATCCACAACCATCTAATTCCAGAGGTTATAGTGATCAGATTAGAAGTGAGTGCTTAAAAATGTATGTCAATGGTATGGACTTTCGAGCAATTGAAAGAGTAAAAGGAGTTCATCATACTACCGTGATTAATTGGGTGAAAGATGTGGCAAAGCTTTTGCCCAATAGTTATCAAGCCGAAACCAGACCTAAAGTCGGTGAATTAGATGAATTACAAACATTTGTGGGTTTAAAAAAAACAAAATGTGGTTATGGACTGGGGTAGATCACTTTAAACCAGGCATTTTAGAATGGGTTGTGGGGGATAGAAGTGCCGAAACATTTCAACCGTTGTGGGAAAGAGTAAAACAATGGAATTGTTATTTTTATGTAACTGATGGTTGGAAGGTATATCCTAATTTTATCCCAGAGGGGGACCAAATTATCAGTAAAACTTATATGACAAGGGTTGAAGGAGAAAATACGAGATTGAGGCACTATCTAGCCAGATTACAGAGAAAAACCCTTTGCTAAGCTAAGACGCATTTAACTTACATTGATTAATTCACCCTTATTCTTAAATTTTTTACTCCAATTAATTACTAAACCTCCTTCATTTAATAAGTAATTTACTGTTTTTTCTAGCTGTTCTTTATTTTCAAAGTTTCTATAAGCTATATATTCCTTTGCCGAATGCCACACTAATTCTATTAAGTTATAATCTGGACTATATACCGGTAAATATTCTAGTCTTATATTCGGTAGATTTTTTTCTATTTTTTCTACTATTTCCTTTTTTTTATGGAAACTTGCGTTGTCTAATATTATGATTATTTTCGGACCACATTCTTTAAAATCTTTTTCATCATTTCCCTTACTTACCCATTCATTTTTTATTTCTTCCCATAACTTTTTTAATTGTTCACAAAACGTTTCTGAATCACCTTTTTTTATTACAAAACATCTTCTTTTTTTATCCGAATATCTTATTCCTCCCATGATATTTACTCTTCCTCTTCTTCTTTCTCCCTTCACCTTTTTTCTTTTTCCTTTTTTCGTCCATGTTTTTCTTCTTATCACCCTTAAACTAAAACCACATTCATGAGGGGCTGTGTGGCGAATTTAGTTCGCCACTTTAAACGCCCCATCCCAAAACCATACTTGAACTAACTCAGGATTCTCTTTACCTATTTCTATGTAATGTTCTAATTTTTCTTTAAATGCTTTTCTTTGTTCTTGATTTTGTTTGTCTTCTAAACTATATTTTCCCCAAATATAACTATACTTTTTTCTTTTTAATATCCTCACTACTTGTGATTTGCTTAATTTAATTCCTGTTTCTTTTTCCAAATGTTCTGATAATCTTTGCCCCGTCCATCGACCAAAATCATATCCAAAATCTTCAGGATTTTTATCAACTACTTCTAATAATCTTTCAATATATTTATCCGTTGCTTTTGTTTGGTTTCCTTTTCTTCTTTTATCTTGCAATGAATCTACATTATTAGGATTACCATGAACTGCCCAGTAAGCCACCGTTTTGGGGGAACAACCCAAAAAAACTGCTATTTCTTGATAATTTTTACCATCATTCTCTAATAAAAATATTAAAATTCTTTCCCTGACTTCCGATCTCTTTTCTATTTTTAAAGCATCTTGTAGATACTTTCTTTCTTCCTCTGACAAAAAATTTTTAGAAGGCATAAATCACACCTAAGTTTTATCTTTTCTGACTTAAATTATATACCAAATCAATGCGTCTTAGCTTATTCCAAGTCTGTCGAAATGCGGAAATATTCAATCTCACTTTTGATTCATTATTTTAAATTCCAAGATATTCCTATACCTTATCGAGGTGAGGTGCGATCGTGCAGTGCCGCCAAAGGCGATCGCTTTATCTAACAATCATACCTTAATTCAGCAATGCCAAATATTGAAAGAATAGAAGAAATAGGAAGAAAAGAATGGAAAGAAGAAAGTGGCTATCATCGACGTTCTATTTCGGAAACAACAATGTTTAGGTTAAAAACAATATTTGGAGGTAAAGTAAGTAGTCGAGATTTTGACAATCAGGCAGTAGAGTTATTTGTTCAATGTCTGTTGTTAAATAGAATGATACAAATTGCTAAACCAGATAGCTATATAGTTAATAACGGATAAATATAAGGTTTGTGGTCGCACCTGTTGAAACAAAATTCACTATTTATTAATTCATCCAACAAAGCCGTTCCTAAATATGAAAAATTTTGAATCGAGTTTTTTCGGTGAATTCTCTGTAAAAGAGACTTTAAGGCTTTATGATTAGGCGGAACGAAAAAAAAGAGAAGAAAAAGGTTGCAAAATTAAAAGATGTTAGTTATATTAGTAAATGTGCGATTGAGCTTCACAGCCCAGTCTAACGCACCACGAACCTCGACAACTTCATAGTTTGAAAGCCATTTTCAATTCATAACATACACCCTTGTTAAAAAACTTTAAATTAACAAACAAAGTATTAAATTACTTAAAAAAAGAGCAATCAAAAAGCTCCAAAAGAAAACTAAGTAACTTCGGTGAAAGGAAATCTACAATGGAGAGTTTGATCCTGGCTCAGGATGAACGCTGGCGGTATGCTTAACACATGCAAGTCGAACGGTCTCTTCGGAGATAGTGGCGGACGGGTGAGGAACGCGTGAGAATCTGCCTTGAGGTCGGGGACAACAGTTGGAAACGACTGCTAATACCGGATGAGCTGAGAAGTAAAAGATTTATTGCCTCAAGAGGAGCTCGCGTCTGATTAGCTAGATGGTGGGGTAAAGGCCTACCATGGCGACGATCAGTAGCTGGTCTGAGAGGATGAGCAGCCACACTGGGACTGAGACACGGCCCAGACTCCTACGGGAGGCAGCAGTGGGGAATTTTCCGCAATGGGCGAAAGCCTGACGGAGCAATACCGCGTGAGGGAGGAAGGCTCTTGGGTTGTAAACCTCAAAACTTAGGGAAGAAAAAAATGACGGTACCTAATATAAGCATCGGCTAACTCCGTGCCAGCAGCCGCGGTAATACGGAGGATGCAAGCGTTATCCGGAATCATTGGGCGTAAAGCGTCCGTAGGTGGCATTTAAAGTCTGCTGTCAAAGACCGAAGCTCAACTTCGGGTAGGCGGTGGAAACTAAAAAGCTAGAGTATAGTAGGGGTAGAGGGAATTCCTAGTGTAGCGGTGAAATGCGTAGAGATTAGGAAGAACACCAGTGGCGAAGGCGCTCTACTGGGCATATACTGACACTGAGGGACGAAAGCTAGGGTAGCGAAAGGGATTAGATACCCCTGTAGTCCTAGCGGTAAACGATGGATACTAGGTGTTGTCTGTATCGACCCGGACAGTGCCGAAGCAAACGCGTTAAGTATCCCGCCTGGGGAGTACGCACGCAAGTGTGAAACTCAAAGGAATTGACGGGGACCCGCACAAGCGGTGGAGTATGTGGTTTAATTCGATGCAACGCGAAGAACCTTACCAAGGCTTGACATCCTGCGAATCTTTTAGAAATAGAAGAGTGCCTTAGGGAACGCAGAGACAGGTGGTGCATGGCTGTCGTCAGCTCGTGTCGTGAGATGTTGGGTTAAGTCCCGCAACGAGCGCAACCCTCGTCCTTAGTTGCCATCATTAAGTTGGGGACTCTAGGGAGACCGCCGGGGAGAACTCGGAGGAAGGTGGGGATGACGTCAAGTCAGCATGCCCCTTACGTCTTGGGCTACACACGTACTACAATGGTTGAGACAAAGGGAAGCGAAACTGCGAAGTGGAGCGAATCCTGTCAAACTCAGCCCCAGTTCAGATTGCAGGCTGAAACTCGCCTGCATGAAGGAGGAATCGCTAGTAATCGCAGGTCAGCATACTGCGGTGAATCCGTTCCCGGGTCTTGTACACACCGCCCGTCACACCATGGAAGTTGGTCATGCCCGAAGTCGTTACCTTAACCGCAAGGAGAGGGATGCCGAAGGTGGGACTAGTGACTGGGGTGAAGTCGTAACAAGGTAGCCGTACCGGAAGGTGTGGCTGGATCACCTCCTTAAAGGGAGACTTCGAGAGAAGTCAATCAAGAGTGTAGAAAATGGCTTTTAAACTAGAGAGAGGGTTCATGGGCTTGGGCTATTAGCTCAGGTGGTTAGAGCGCACCCCTGATAAGGGTGAGGTCCCTGGTTCAAGTCCAGGATGGCCCATTACTCAGAGGAGTATGAAGGGGGTATAGCTCAGTTGGTAGAGCGCCTGCTTTGCAAGCAGGATGTCAGCGGTTCGAGTCCGCTTATCTCCAGGGAACAATTCAGCATCTAAAATAGAATGCTGAACAAAAGTTCAGTAAGAACCTTGAAAACTGCATAAAAAAAGTAGGTAGAAAAAGCTGTAGAAATCACAGACAGGTCAAGCAAAGAAGGGCTGATGGTGGATACCTAGGCACACGAAGGCGAAGAAGGACGTAGCAACCTACGAAAAGTCTCGGGGAGTCGGAAGCAGACTATGAGCCGAGAGTATCCGAATGGGGCAACCCGATCAACACACTATGAAAATAGTGATGAGCGAACCTGGTGAACTGAAACATCTTAGTAGCCAGAGGAAGAGAAAACAAAAGTGATTCCCCCAGTAGCGGCGAGCGAAACGGGAACAGCCTAAACCAGAGTTTACGAACTGTGGGGTAGTGGGACATCAAGATCGAAACTAGAAGTTAAATGAACTAGCTGAAAACTAGACCGTAGAAGGTGAAAGTCCTGTAATTGAAAACTAAAAGAATTGTAGATGAATCCCGAGTAGCACGAGATAAGTGGAATCTAGTGTGAATCAGCCACGACCACGTGGTAAGGCTAAATACAAAGTGTGACCGATAGAGAAAAGTACCGCGAGGGAAAGGTGAAAAGAACCCCGGGAGGGGAGTGAAATAGAACATGAAACCATCAGCTTACAAGCAATGGGAGTCCGATAGAACGGATGACCGTGTGCCTGTTGAAGAATGAGCCGGCGACTTACAGGCGGTGGCGGGTTAAATCGAAAAGATGAAGCCAAAGAGAAATCGAGTCCGAAAAGGGCGCTAGTCACTGTTTGTAGACCCGAACCCGGGTGATCTAACCATGGCCAGGATGAAGCCCCCGTAACAGGTGGTGGAGGTCCGAACCGACCAATGTTGAAAAATTGGCGGAGGAGCTGTGGTTAGGGGTGAAATGCCAATCGAACCCGGAGCTAGCTGGTTCTCCCCGAAATGTGTTGAGGCGCAGCGGTGTAGAAGGGAATGGGGGGTAAAGCACTGTTTCGTTGCGGGCTGCGAGAGCGGTACCAAGATGAGACAAACTCAGAATACCCATGACTATAGCACTAGTGAGACGGTGGGGGATAAGCTTCATCGTCAAGAGGGAAACAGCCCAGACCATCAGCTAAGGTCCCAAAGTATCAACTAAGTGAGAAAGGAGGTGGGAGTGCTTAGACAACCAGGAGGTTTGCCTAGAAGCAGCAATCCTTGAAAGAGTGCGTAATAGCTCACTGGTCAAGCGCTCCGGCGCCGAAAATGAACGGGGCTAAGTTGGTCACCGAAGCTATGGACTTAGAAATAAGTGGTAGGGGAGCGTTCTATATAGGGTGAAGCATTAGCGGCAAGCAGATGTGGACAGTATAGAAGTGAGAATGTCGGCTTAAGTAGCGAAAATTAAGGTGAGAATCCTTAACCCCGAAAGCCCAAGGGTTTCTCCAGAAGGCTCGTCCGTGGAGAGTTAGCCCGGACCTAAGGCGAAGCGAAAAGCGTAGTCGATGGCAAGCAGGTAAATATTCCTGCGTGGCTTTATAGGAGCGATTATCGGGACCCATAGACAAAGAAGTACACCCTGAGTGGATTGGGAGCAGTTTACTGCGAGTATGGAAAGAAAGTGGCAAGAAAAGCGATAATCGTGTTGAGTATAGAGTCCCGGTACCCGAAACCGACACAGGTGGGCAAGTAGAGAATACTAAGGGGAGCGAGAGAACTCTCTCCAAGGAACTCGGCAAAATGACCCCGTAACTTAGGGAGAAGGGGTGCCTCCGAGAGGAGGTCGCAGTGAAGAGGCCCAGGCGACTGTTTAGCAAAAACATAGGTCTCTGCAAACTCGAAAGAGGAAGTATAGGGGCTGACGCCTGCCCAGTGCCGGAAGGTTAAAGAAGTTGGTCAGTTTTAGGATGAAGCTAGCGACTGAAGCCCCGGTGAACGGCGGCCGTAACTATAACGGTCCTAAGGTAGCGAAATTCCTTGTCGGGTAAGTTCCGACCCGCACGAAAGGCGTAACGATCTGGGCACTGTCTCGGAGAGAGACTCGGCGAAATAGGAATGTCTGTGAAGATACGGACTACCTGCACTTGGACAGAAAGACCCTATGAAGCTTTACTATAGCTTGGAATTGTGTTCGGGCTTGCGGTGCGCAGGATAGGTGGGAGGCGTAGAAGTATTTCTTGTGGGGAATATGGAGCCAATGGTGAGATACCACTCTCTGGGAGCTAGAATTCTAACGGGAAACCGGAAAGTTTCAGGTGGGTAGTTTGACTGGGGCGGTCGCCTCCAAAAAGGTAACGGAGGCGTACAAAGGTTACCTCAGACTGGTTGGAAATCAGTCGAAGAGTGCAAAGGCAGAAGGTAGCTTGACTGTGAGACGGACAGGTCGAACAGGGTGGAAACACGGTCTTAGTGATCCGACGGTGCTGTGTGGAAGGGCCGTCGCTCAACGGATAAAAGTTACTCTAGGGATAACAGGCTGATCTCCCCCAAGAGTTCACATCGACGGGGAGGTTTGGCACCTCGATGTCGGCTCATCGCAACCTGGGGCGGAAGTACGTCCCAAGGGTTGGGCTGTTCGCCCATTAAAGCGGTACGTGAGCTGGGTTCAGAACGTCGTGAGACAGTTCGGTCCATATCCGGTGCAGGCGTGAGAATATTGAGAGGAGCCTTCCTTAGTACGAGAGGACCGGGAAGGACGTACCTCTGGTGTACCAGTTATTGTGCCAACAGTAAACGCTGGGTAGCCAAGTACGGAGAGGATAACCGCTGAAAGCATCTAAGTGGGAAGCCCACCTCAAGATGAGTATTCTGGTGTAAGGTTACGGGAAGAACACCCGTTTTATAGGCACAAGGTGGAAGTGCAGTAATGTGTGGAGCCGAAGTGTACTAACAAACCGTCCGCTTGACCTAATCTTAAAATCGATCTACTTTTTTATGCAGTCTTGAAGGAAAACTTCAAGGAATTAGCTGGTGTGTGTAGCATTGTGGAACCACTGCGAACCATCCCGAACTCGTGGGTGAAACGCAATCGCGGCGACGATACTAATGGGGTAGCCCGTTGGGACAATAGTTCCATGCCAGCTTTAACATTAACTCATCTCATCTCATATGAAACAAAAAGCATCCTTCTTAAATCGGGGTGCTTTTTTGGTGCGTTCAGAAAATATCTCCTCTTTATACAGATTAGCATCTTCAATCCATTACAGTCTTGTCTGTTTAGCTTAATTGTCACCCCCTCAGCAAAGATCATAATAAGTACCTAGGCAAAATTAATTGTATATTTTGAACCAAAGTTTATAAGAATATTTTCTACTCCTTTTACTAAATCTAAATAACTTTTATAACAGGAGTTCTCTAACCATTTATATTTCATAAATCTCCACAGTATTTCTATTTTGTTTAATTGTGGTGAATAGGGTGGTAGAAAGAATATTTTTAATCCTTTTTTTTCCCATTCTTCTTCTTTATTCCAGAATTTTTTATTTTGGTGAATCGAGGCATTATCCATTACTAATACTGTTTCCTTCTTTATTTTTTTACTCAAGTTATCTATACAAGCTATCACGACATCACTATTGATTGATGACTCAAATACATAGCTTTCTAACTCATTATTTTTTTTCATAAATCCTAACACATTTAATCTTTTACTTAGGCTACTTTCTCTTTCTATTTTTCTCTCTTTTTCTTGCGATCCATAAGGTAAACAAGGTACTAAACTAAATCCACTTTCATCACCATAATATATATCTATTTTTCCTTCATTTTCTGCTCTTTTTAGTTGCTCTAATTGTCTCTTTTTTTGTTGGTATAATTTAGGGCATACTTCCCCTTTTACCATTTTCTTTAACCGATACCACCCCATGCCTTTTTTTTGGCTAATCTTTTTATCGTATCTTTACTTATTTTTATCTCCCACTCATTTTCTATTTTTTCTTGAACTATCTTTAAGGTTTTTGGATGAGATTTTATCCATTCTTTTACTTTTAATTCTTGTTGCTCATTTAAAGTTGATTTTCTTCCTCTTCCCTTCAAGCTATATAATCCATTTAAACCATTTTTTTCCCAATTATTAAGCCAATTATAAATTGTATTTCTACTAATATTTAATATTAACATTATTTGAGTAATTTTATAACCTTGATAACTTAACAAAATCGATTTTGCTCGATGTCTAACTTGATAGTATTTACTTTTTTGTTCAATAGTCTTTAATAACTGTTGTGTTTCTGGAGCTAATCTGGTAACAAATCGCATTTTTTATCCTTGATTTACTTATTTTTCATATTTTTAGCAGATTTTAAGCTACATTAATTATTTTTAAATATAAATAAAACTTTTGTATATTACTTTTTGATTTTATTAAATTTATTTTAATGTTATAATTATACAATTAATTCTGCCCACTTAC